>NZ_JAUBUE010000008.1:0-196175 GCF_036705305.1 Microcoleus sp. B3-D7
CAAAAACTGTTAAATCTCAAACAGTTAATCAGTGGTTTGACTCATTTCTATTGGTGGCCGGAGGCAAAAGTTTAATCATGGTTAATCGACCGGACATAATATTACGAAGGAAGTTCGGCAAGGAAGTAGTCTATCTACGGGATTTAACGGATTTAACCGAGGTGGGTTCTAGGAAAGTTCGGCAACAGATTGTGTACGAGATTTAACCCATTTAGCCGAGATTGGGAAAAAGGAACAGGGGAAAAATTCCTAATTCCCAATTCCCAATTACTAATTCCGAGAATTACAAATATCGAGTTAACTGGACTCGATAGCGTTCCTTCTTAGTAACCGCAACTTCTCCAATTTCCAATCTTCCCTTGCCCGTAACAGCAATTAAATCTCCCGACTTGACATTATAACTAGCTTGAGTAATGTCTTTCCAGTTAACTCGCACGTCACCGCTGTCAATTAAATCGGCCATTTTGCTGCGAGACATTGCGAATCCAGCCGAGGCGACAGCATCCAATCTCATGGATGCTTCAACGGTTGTCATTTCTTTCTTTTTGGGTTCTCTAATTTTGAGTTCGCTCAACTCAATGCGCCGCGTTTGCACAGGAACCGATCGCACTTGCTGCAAACTCATCTCCAAATACTCTACCATCTCCGGCATGACAATTGCCTGCGCGCCGCGTTCTCCCAAAACAATCACATCGCCAGTTTTCTCGCGGACAATTCCCGTACCCAACATCGCCCCCAAAAAGTCGCGGTGAGAAGCTGTATCGAACAAGAAATTGCCAGCGATTTCTACCGCAGCAACGTTAACGCTAGCAGAGTCGATCGGGATATCCGATCGCGCGATCGCAATTCTTTGTCTTTCAGCTTGCGGGTAGCCGCCCCAAGCCACTAATTCCACGTCTGTTAAGCGCTTGAATACCGTCATAGTGTCCGCCAATTCTGGAGGCGACAGAAAATCAGTCAGAGTAACTTCCCAAGTTTTAATTGCTTGTTCCGCTTGGTCGATCGCCCGTGCCACACATTCGCGGTTTTCGATTCCTTTTAACAGTTCTTCTCTTGGTAACATCAGTTAATGCTAGATTCTAATTTGAAATTGCCAAAGCTTGCTGTAACTACAAAGTCTACTTTTTTAACAGTCGCACTAACTTAATTATAGTCGAAAATCATCAAATAACTATCTTATGATTTTAGTTGCTGGTAAAGCTTATATGATGAGCACGATTATTGTACCAAATCGATGAAGTCTTCGAGTTAAAGTTTTTGCAAGAGCTCGATCGAGTATGGCAGCAAAATTGTCCACCCAACTACTTATTCTTCTTCACCCGCAAATACAACTCTTCCATCGCCTCAATAAACGAACCATCCTTGTGCCAAAACTGTGGAAAATCTCCCTGTTTCTTCACCACGATCGCACTTACACCACTTTGCGCTGCCACCTCAATCGTCTGCGGTAATCGCTTCGCACCATGCCAAAACTCTTTCAGACTGACCGTTTGCGCCTCACTGGCGATCGCCTGCGTGTAATAGGAATCCACCGCCACAGGGGCCGCTGCATCCGCCGTTAACTCGGCAGAAAGCGCCAAGCCCAAAGGCGTTTTTGCTAATTCGCGGTGCAGCACTTCCTTAGAAAGCCCCCGTAATTCAAACAGTAAAAATGGATCTTTGTCCAATTCGGCCGCCACCAAATAATAAACTCCGGCAATATGTTTGCAGGGATTGCTATAGTCTGGGCAAGAGCAAGTAGTCTTAAAGTCCTCGCGGCTGCTGGGTAAAAGGTGCAATCCGAGGGGTGCAAAAGCCTTTTCAATGTTGTCGGGCATTTCGTTGAGTAGCAGCCGGGAAATGAAGCTGGCTTTGGATGCCATTTGGGCGATCGCCATTTGCCACTTTTCCTGACTAATTGGCTCAAACTCAATTTGAGTTGTGTACAGAGGCTCCTTATAAACCCCAAAATAAGGATTTACCGACCCCCTTACTTCTGCCATCACTAAGCCATCATTAATCTTAAAGCTTTTTACCTTGTCATTCCGTGCATAGGAACGTCCCCGTCCGAGTCGTCCAGAATCGGTAAATCTTTCCAGCCCATCGATAAATTTATTGCCCCACCAAGTCCGAGTAAATTGTGACATAAGCTGTTCTGCATTTAAATTGTATATTTCGATGACAATCAAAAATCCTCTCCCCCTCTCCCCCTCTCCCTCTCTTATGTTGTTTCTCCTAATCTAGAACCGCATTTTTATTGAGCCTAATTAATTTCTTAAATGCCTCATTATCCAACTCAGTCAACCACGACTCATCCGCACCAATAATTGACCCTGCCAATTTCTTTTTGTCCTCAATCATTTGGTCAATCTTTTCTTCCAAAGTGCCAATCGCCACAAACTTATGCACAAACACATTTTTTTCCTGTCCGATCCGAAACGCCCGATCCGTCGCCTGATCTTCCACCGCCGGATTCCACCAGCGATCGAAATGGAACACGTGATTGGCTTTTGTCAGTGTAATTCCCACGCCGCCGGCCTTCAGTGACAGAATAAATACCGAAGGTTCAGACTCTGGATCTTGAAACTCTGAAATCATCCGTTCCCGTTTTTCGCGACTGGTTCCCCCGTGGATGTAGTAAGTGTTGTAATGTAGTGTTTGTTTAATATATTTTTCCAACGCGCTTCCCAGTTCTGTAAACTGCGTAAATACCAATAAACTTTCGCCTTCTGCTTTGACTTCCTCAATCATCTCGATCAGCCGTTCCAGTTTGTGCGATCGCTCTGGTGTAAACTCACTTTCATCTTGCAAAAATTGGCGCGGATGGTTACAAATTTGCTTCAGCTTCAGCAGTGTCGCCAAAATCATCCCCTTGCGCTTCATCCCTTCCGTCGCGTCAATTTCTTGTTCTATCTCTTTCACAATCGCTTCATAAAGCGAAGCTTGCTCGCGGGTGAGATTGCAGTAGAGCTTTTGCTCAACTTTGTCGGGGAGATCCTGAATAATCGACTTATCGGTTTTCAGACGGCGCAGGATAAAAGGTTCTACTAATTTTTTGAGCGCGGCTGATTGTGTGCGACTCCCATGTTTTTGAATCGGTAATTCAAACATTTTCCGAAACTGTGCCTCTTTTCCCAAATATCCGGGATTGAGGAAATTAAAAATTGACCATAAATCCAACAATCGATTTTCCACCGGTGTTCCAGTCAATGCTAGTCGATGGGTAGCGGGTAACTTTAAAATCGCCTTGGTTTGCGCCGCTTTCGGATTTTTAATATTCTGGGCTTCATCAATTACCACGCGATGCCACGCTACGCTGCTCAACAGCTTCTCATCTTTTCGCACCAAGGTAAAGGAAGTAATCAACATATCGCAACCTTGGACGGCGGCTTTGAATTCCTTGGCATCTTGCAAACGTTGAGGGCCGTGGTGTATGAGGGATCGCAATTCTGGAGCAAACTTTTCCATTTCCTTTTGCCAGTTACCAACTACGGAAGTGGGCGCAATTAGCAGCGTGGGTAGAACCGAAGGAGCGATCGCTTTTTCTGTCTTTTTTTCTGTCTCTTTTGTAGTAGATAAAACTTCCCGCTCTTGCAATAATCGAGCAATTACCTGCGCCGATTTACCCAAACCCATATCATCAGCAAGACAGCCATTTAATCCCAAACTTTCCAAATAACTCAACCAAGAAACGCCGCGCTTTTGGTAATCCCGTAACTTGCCCTGAAACTTTGCTGGATCTGCAATTAACTCTAACCGACTCTTATCGTTCAGCTTCTCTAACATATCCGATAAAGCCCGATCGCGCTCAACCTCCAACTGTTCGCTCGCTTCTCCTTCTGCCGTCAACTTCATAAAGTCAATCAGGCTTAAATCGGGGTTTTCTTGGCGATGTTTTTTCCAAAACTCCAACATCTCCTGCATCTTGTCTTTGTCCAGTTCCATCCATTGTCCTCGGAACTGCACCAGCGGTGTTTTGCTATTTACTAACGCCTGCCATTCTTGTTCGCTAACCCGTTCACCCCCGATCGCCAATTCATACTGATATTCCACCAAGGAATCCGCTGAAAATAATCCCTTGCCCTTGATTGCAGCGCTCTTGCTGCCCTTCCCTTTGACTTGCAGGCGAATCTTCGCCCGCTGTCGTCCCTTCGGCGTCCACCAAGCGGGGACAATCACTTTGTATCCGGCATCTTCTAATACCCAAGCGGACTCGCTGAGAAAGGTGAAAGCATCATCTAAGCTGAGGGTAATGTTAACGGGTTGGTCGGTTTCTAGCCCTTGCCAAAGTTGGGGATAAATGCGGGCAGCGTAGCCGAGATTTGTCAGCAAATGTTGCTCAAAGTTGTCTCCGAATTGTGTTTGCAACTGTTTTTGTTGAGTCGATCGCGATCGCCAATAATCCTGCAACGGCATCCGCAGAGATGGGTCTTTTTTCGCAGCCACCTGAAACTCTAAAACCCAAGGCTGTTCGGGGTTTTCGGGGGATTGTAGTTGAAAGCAGAGGGAGAATGAGTCAGCAGATTGATTGCGCGTAATGCGATCGCGCCAGGTTTGCCATTGCCGGTATTGTTCAAGGCTTACTCGCGCGATTTTTCGTGTTTGGTTGAGGCAGATTTGGAGTAAAGAATCCGCAATCTTATTTTCAAACGATGCTGGGATAGGGGTTTGAGTGACAATTTCCGCGATCGCACACTCGGAAAAATGCCGCAGCAACCGTTCGCGATCGTAGAATTTTGGTGTATCTTGTAGCTGGATCTTCCGAAAACCTGACACACAAACTAAAGGCATCCATTCAACATAGCGTTTTAAATCATTTTCGTACTGTGTGGAAACAATTTCCCATCCCGGATAAATCTCAAAGCTGGGTTCAATTTTGGCAGGTGTTTTTGGAGTTTTTGCAGTTGTTTTGGTTTTTGTCTCGCCCGCTTTCTTACGCCCGCGCGTGGCTTTCTCAGCGGGTTCGGATGTTTCGATGGGTGCCATCGCGATCGGAGCAGTTTCTCGATAGCGCAACGCTGGAATATAATGATCTTTCAGAACTATTTGCTTAAAACTTTGGGTGTAGTGATACCAAAATAGCAAGTCTGAACCAAACTGAACTTCTGCTAAATCGTAGAGGGCAAAAAAATGCAGATCGTTCAATACTTTAGTCAAAGTGTGGGTGGCGATGGACACACAATCAACTTCCCAATACTCCAACTCAAATGTTTCGGGTAACTCTGTCTCTAAATATCGCGCTAGTTCTAAAGAGGGCAACGGCTGGTTGTCGGCAGTGGGCAGTAAAAAATGCCGATGGACGATCGCGTATTCTAGCCCCATCGCACTTGTATTGCTGACTGGTGACAGTTGAATCCCGGCTTCTTTCGTTAGAAACTCTCTTAACTGTGCCGTCTCCAATTGTCGGGGATGAACCTTAGCAGGCAGTTTTTTCTTTTCAGTGGTTTCAACCCAAAGACAAAAAGTTCCACTTTGAACAAAACTCTCTTCTCCTTGAGGAATCCAAGTCCCGTGGAGGATTTTCATAGGTCATACCAAACGCAACCTTTGGCAGCCTATCATATCATGAATGAGTGGGAAAAGATAAGAAGGCGGTTGAAAGCAGGTTTATATAAACCATGTCTGCTGGATGCCGACTAAAGAGAATAACGTAATTTTATCCCAGTTGTATTCTTTACTCTTTAACCCGCCTCTGCAGCTTTTGACTTTATAGATGCAGTTGAAACCGCCGAGTCTTCTTACAAATTTAGAAAATATCAGTTAAATCCAAAACAAAACCGGGTAATACATCTTCACCTGACAGAGTTGCAGGTTCATCTAAAATTTCTACTTCTCTACCTTGACGGGAGATTTCTACTTTCCTATTTTTGCGATCGAGCAACCATCCCAACCTCGCTCCATTTTTCACATACACTTTCATTTTAGCCCGCAATTTTTCTAGGGAGTCGGTGGTCGAGCGCAATTCCACCACAAAATCGGGACAAATCGGCGCAAATTTCTCTTTTTGTTCGGGAGTTAAAGCATCCCACTTGTCGCGACACACCCAAGCAGCATCCGGAGAAATATCTGTACCGTCGGGCAGTTTAAATCCAGTTGAAGAATCAAAAGCCTCTCCTAAATGTTTATTTTGACGGCTCCAAGATTGAAGTTGATAGTTTAGGTCTGAATTCCGTCTACCTGTCTCGCTACCTGTCGGTGGCATAATAATCAATCCTCCACTAGCAGTGCGCTCAAATCTAAAATCCCGGTTGTCTATACACAACTGAAAAAACTGCTCGTCAGTTAATTCAAGCGTTAATTCTAGGGGAGAATGTAGGGGGATAGTTTGTAATTCCATAACTGCCTCCAAATATTACACGAGTTGAATGTCAACAGTCAACAGTCAACAGTTAACTGTTAACAAACAAATAACTAAGTCTCTGTATAACCTTGGATATTTTCCGGTTCAAACCGCTGCAAAATCTTCGCAGCTTTCCCAGTCAAATCATCAGTACCCTTAACCGCAATCAAAAATTTACCCGCATTCAAACGGTTGCGGTAGGGCAAAGCATCGCCGCTACCAAAAGCCATACCGCCCGCGCCTCCAACAAACACACTGCCCATCGCAGCGGCGATCGCACCTAGCACTCCGCCGATCGCGTGATCGCCAATTTCGCCCGCCCAGGCAAAAGTCTTCAACTCAGTCATCAGACTGAAAGTAACGCCAGCAATAAAGCCAAAGGGAATCAGCCAAATAGCCATGAGTTTAGCTTGTTTCTTCGCTTGCTGGTTCGGGTCGATCAAGCCAAATTCATCAGCAGTTTTGTAGCCGCGGCCCAAAATACTCACTTGCTTCATAGGCAAGCCTTCTTTTTCGAGAGCACAGTAGGCAGCTTCGGCTTGAATTCGATCGGACAGTACGGCGATAAGATAATTCATTAGAAAACAATTCCTGATAGTTAGGCTTGAATACCCAAAGTCTATTATAGACCGAAAAGACATACTAGCTAAGCACTTGGGGGATTTTCAGACACTCAGAGAGTCCGATCGCCCGCAAAGCTAAAATATTTCATGCAAAAAACGGCCGACCTTGACCGAATACAGATACAATTCAAACTGCACAAAGGCAAGCTTGAGCTGAGCTGTTAGATACTGCTCTAAGTCTAAGTCTCAACTTTGAGCTCGCCAACGCTCGGTCTATTTTTACTATTGCACTCAATTGCTTGCTATGCCTAAAGTTCTAGTATCCGATCCGATCGACCAAGCCGGAATTGACATCCTCTCCCAAGTCGCGCAAGTTGACGTAAACACAGGACTCTCAGCCGAACAACTGGTAAAAATTATTCCAGATTACGACGCTTTGATGATCCGTTCTGGCACCCAAGTTACCAAAGAAATCATTGAAGCCGGGAATTCACTTAAAATCATCGGCAGAGCCGGCGTCGGCGTAGATAATGTCGATGTACCCGCCGCTACCCGCAAAGGAATTGTAGTCGTCAATTCCCCCGAAGGCAACACGATCGCCGCCGCAGAACACGCGCTCGCCATGATGCTCTCGATGTCCCGCCACATCCCGGAAGCTAACGAATCCGTCAAAGGTGGTAAATGGGAACGCAACCGCTTTATCGGTGTAGAAGTTTACAAAAAAACCCTCGGCATCGTCGGTTTGGGCAAAATCGGCTCCCACCTCGCCGCTGCAGCCAAAGCAATGGGCATGAAACTGCTGGCCTACGATCCCTTCATTTCGACCGAAAGAGCCGACCAGTTGGGCTGCCGCTTGGTAGAACTCGAACTGCTGATGCGCGAATCTGACTACATCACCCTGCACATCCCCAAAACGCCGGAAACCCTGCACTTAATTAACGCTGAAGTGCTCTCGAAAATGAAGCCCACGGCCCGCATCATAAACTGCGCCAGAGGCGGCATCATCGACGAAGCAGCCCTAGCAGAAGCCATAAAAGAAGGCAAGATCGCCGGCGCAGCTTTGGACGTTTACGAACACGAACCGCTGGAAGCTGATTCCCCGTTGCGGAGTGTCGGCCAAAACATTGTGCTGACGCCCCACTTGGGAGCATCCACAGCGGAAGCTCAGGTGAATGTGGCCATCGATGTTGCTGAACAAATTCGCGATGTACTGTTGGGGCTACCCGCACGATCGGCTGTTAACATACCAGGAATTTACCCAGACTCGATCGAAAAACTCAAACCCTACCTGCAACTCGCCGAAACCCTCGGCAACCTCGTCAGCCAGCTAGCCGGAGGCCGAGTCGATTACCTCAACGTTCAACTGCAAGGCGAATTGGCCAGCAACCAAAGCCAGCCCGTAGTCGTCGCCGCCCTCAAAGGCCTGCTCTCCCAAGCCCTGCGAGAGCGCGTTAACTACGTCAACGCCAGCATCGAAGCCAAAGAACGCGGAATTCGCGTCGTCGAAACCAGAGACGCCTCAATTCGCGACTACACCGGCTCCCTGCACCTCTCGGCCAAGGGAACCCTCGGCGAACACACCGTCACAGGTGCAGTGCTCGGCGAAAGCGAAATTCGGATTACCAGCGTTGACGATTTCCCGGTCAACGTTTCCCCCACTCACCATATGCTGTTTACCCTGCACCGCGATATGCCGGGGATTATTGGCAAAATTGGTTCCCAATTGGGCAGTTTTAATGTCAATATTGCCAGTATGCAAGTAGGCCGTAAAATCGTGCGAGGCGATGCGGTGATGGTTTTGAGCCTCGATGACCCTCTACCAGAGGGGATACTGGCTGAGATCCTAAAAGTTCCGGGAATTCGGGATGCTTACACGGTAAATCTTTGACGGATTTTGGAGTTTAGATTTTGGATGCAAGGGCTGATAATTGGTAATGGGTAATTGGTCATTGGTCATTGGCAAGAAAGCGGGAATTTTTCTATTAGCCAATCCTCCTTCCTCACTCCCCACTTCCCAGTCTCCAGTTCCCCTGGGCCAATCTAAAATCTAAAATCTAAAATCTAAAATCGTTATGGCACATAGCTGGTGGGAAATTAGAATTCTTTGCGATCCGGCGCTGGAAGATATCATCTTTTGGCGTCTGGAACGGTTTAACTGTCGAGGAACTGCTACGGAGCTCAAAAGCAATTCCTGCCTGATGTCGGCTTATTTGCCCGAAGAACAGGCAGGATTGCTGGATTTGGCCGCTCTGTCTCTGTGGCTGCGCCAAGATGCTCTGTGTGCAGGTTTGCCCCTACCTGCGATGCAGTGGGATTTGATTGAAGACGAAGACTGGGGCAGCACTTGGAAGGAGCACTGGCAGCCTCAAGAAGTGGGCGATCGCTTTTTAATTAATCCGGCTTGGCTGCCCTTACCGACTGATACCGATCGCGTCATTTTGCGTTTAGATCCGGGTGTGGCTTTCGGTACAGGTGCTCACGCCACTACTCAACTGTGTCTGGAGTCGCTGGAAATGCGTCTCGGTTTTGATGACAAAGAGTGCATCGTTGCTGATATCGGCTGCGGATCGGGTATTTTGTCGATCGGCGCAGTGTTGTTGGGCGCTACAAAAGTTTATGCTTTGGATACTGATCCTTTGGCAGTGCGATCGACCATTAGCAACAGACTACTCAACCGCGTTAATTCTCAGCAGTTAGTTGCAGAGCTCGGAAGTATCGATCGTTTGAAAGAAATGGTAGATGAGCCGATCGACGGTTTGATATGCAACATTTTAGCAGAAGTAATCATTGATTTAATCCCGCAGTTCACTGCAATTAGCAAACCCACTACTTGGGGCGTGCTCAGCGGCATTTTGCTCGAACAAGCTAAGCCAATTGCCGACACTCTGGAACAGCACGGCTGGATTGTGGCTACTCTGTGGAAGCGCCAAGATTGGTGTTGTTTTAATATTCGGCGTAGTTAACAATATGGTAATTGCTAATTCCTAATTGCTAATTGGTAATTTTGAGTTCATGTTTCATCTTTGGGAAGTGAATTTAAATAAGTCTCTAACCTGAAAATAAACCGCGCCAGCCCAGTAAAAACCATTCACCAAAATCAACAACGTTTTTCCAGCCGAAGAATTAACAAAACCAAAAACGCGGTAAGTTGACAGCAGCACTAACAACATTTCAACCACAGAAACAATTGACCCGTAGTGCTTCCTATCCCAATAAGAAATTGGACTGATAAAACGGTAATTGCTGAACGGAAAAAAGTGCCGGTGAGCGTCGTCATTGTGGACAGGCAAATCTCCCAGAAAGTGTAGTATCATGCTGAGAAACAGAATTTGCACACTTTGCCAGCCAAAGTAATAAGCAATTAGCAAACCAATAACCGCAAGGGGAATTGAATGAAACAGAGCCACAATATTTTGCACAAAAGGCTCATAATATGCTTTTGACCAAATTGTAGCTGCGGGCAAGCGAGCAATGTATTTCGCCCAAAAGTAAAATAAAAATATCGGAATATCCGGCAAAATTCCGCCGATCGCAATAATTAGATTAGCTTGCGGCAGTTGCGGTTTGCCGAGAATTGCGAGATTGATAATAGCGTGGCTGGGAGTCTTCATAGGTAGGGTGCGTCAACTACGATTATCTTATTCATAATTAATCAGATATTAGCTGACGCACCCTACGTGTGAGATAATTGGCTCCTGCTACAAGTAAGGTTGCACTCGATCGATCAACTGCGCCGCTTGCATCACTCCCTCAATGCGATCGACCTCAGCGCCATTTTTGAACAACACCAAAGTCGGCAAAGCATAAATGTGATGCTGCGACGCCAACTGTTCGTACTTATCGGTGTCAATTTTGACAACCATCAGCTTGTCTTTCATCTGACCACTCACTTGCTCCAAAATCGGTGCCATCATCTGACAAGGCCCGCACCAAGTAGCGTAAAAATCTACCAACACCGGCAAGTCAGAGCCGGATAGTAACTCTTCAAAACTGCTGAACTGTTTTTGAACTGCCATAAGACAAAATAATTTTTTGGGTTCTGGCTCGATTTTAGTGCAAAATTCTCTGGTAGATTGCGAGGATACAATTATGGAACTATTACCAGAGACTTTTCAGAGATTGCGGGGTCAAGTTGCTGTCGTGACCGGTGCGTCGCGGGGAATCGGCCGCGCCGTTGCTTTAACACTAGCAGCAGAAGGCGCTAAAGTCGCCGTCAACTATGCGAGTTCGAGTGCTGCTGCTGATGAGGTGGTAGCAGAAATAGTCGGTGCTGGAGGAGAAGCTGTCGCACTTGCAGCAGATGTCTCGAAAACTGACCAAGTAGATTTACTCACCAGTAATGTCATGGAAAAATGGGGACGGATTGACATTTTGGTGAACAATGCAGGCATTACTCGGGATACTTTGCTGCTGCGGATGAAGTTGGAAGATTGGCAAGCGGTAATTGATTTGAATCTAACCGGCGTGTTTTTGTGTGCGAAAGCGGCCAGTAAAATCATGCTGAAACAGCGAAGCGGCCGAATTATTAATATTGCTTCGGTTGCTGGACAAATGGGCAATCCCGGACAAGCTAATTACAGTGCGGCGAAGGCTGGGGTAATTGGGTTTACTAAAACTGTGGCGAAGGAGTTGGCCAGTCGCGGGATTACTGTGAATGCAGTTGCACCGGGTTTTATCACTACAGATATGACTAAGGATGTCAAGTCTGATGACATTTTGAAGTATATTCCCTTGGGGAGATATGGGGAAGTTGAGGAAGTTGCGGGGATGGTGAAGTTTTTGGCGGCGGATGCGGCTGCGGCTTATATAACGGGGCAGGTTTTTAATGTGGATGGGGGGATGGTAATGGCTTAGGATTTCGGGATTTTTTTAACCGCAGATATCGCACAGGCAAGATGCCTGTGCGACGATGAAAGCGGATATCTGCGGTTAATAATTACTTTAAGGTGGCACACAACTGACTGAGCACTTTTTTGTATTTGGCAATGCGTTGAAAATCTGCCTCTGTCGGATTGGCGATGCGACGAAGATCGAGATTATGAGTAACATCAGCGATTTTGACTCGCAGTGCGATCGGGTTGGCAATCACACGTTCTAAATAAGCTGCATAAGCTTCTCCTTCTATTTTGGTAATCGCCTCTATCGCCGAGACGATAACTTCAGGAAAACCTTCGCTTCTAAGTTGCTCAAGTGTCAGTTCAGAATCTTCGACCGCATCGTGTAGAACCGCTACGATTTTTTGCTCTAGAGAATTTACATTTTCCATCACAAATAGCGGATGCTCGAGATAGGGATTGCCTGCCTTATCAACCTGCCCCTCATGAGCTTTTGCGGCGATCGCGATCGCTCGTTGTAGTAATGATTCGTAATCTGAATTCATATTTGACAACATAGTAAAGAAGTTCTCTATTAAAGTTTCAGTCTCCTCGCGGGCAAAAGGTAGTGTGGGAGTTTTTATTGTAAATATTCCTGCAACCATTTCCAAGCCATTTGAGTACCTTCCCCTGCATTTACTTTCTCGAAATCTACATCTTTTCTCAAAACTACCAAACCCACACCTTCTTTGATTTCTATTTTATCACAATCGCTAACTGTAGCCAAAAAAAGGTGGTTGTTTTGTAAAATTTTTCTATCTTTGTGGGTCTTTTGGTGAGTAAAAGTTGTGATAAACTCCATTTTGTAATCATTGGTTGTGAGGCAAGTTTCTTCCTCCATTTCTCGCAGGGCTGCCTGCTGTGGACTTTCTCCAATGTCCACGCCACCACCAAAAGTAGAAAGCATTCCTTGACTAGCAATACCGGGAATATTATCTCGCAGTTGGGCCCCAATCTGACCGTTGGGGAGCATGAGAAAAATGCGAACTATTGACTGAGGAATATTCATCTTCTCCAGGGAATAACAAAACTAAAAAAAGTTTCTCTAGAGTTTTCTAATTTGACTCCAGATTTTCCTAATCCAATTGTACGGGGCAGCATACAAAGCCAAAAATTTATTGACAAAACTTTGCCAAATAAAACCTTCCCTTACCTCAGAAACTTCTTCGATTTCCACGGGCAGCGGCGGCATCCAGACTACTTCATACAGCGGATATTCGCCACTTTTCCCCGGAATTGGCACGGATACGCACCGATCGACGATCGCCAATGCCTTAACTTCCTGATAAGTCTCCTCGGAAATCAGTAAACTTGTTCCCACTTGCTTGTTAGCAGCCTCGATCCGGCTGGCCAAATTCACTGCATCCCCGATCGCCGTAACTGTCTGACTCTTCGACGCGCCCAACTTCCCCACAACCACGCAGCCGCAGTGAATGCCAATCCCAATCCGCAATCGGTGACGGTATAAAGTCTCAAAATAAGGATTGAGTTTCTCTAGTTCCTCCAGCATCTCCACCCCAGCCCTCACTGCTTGTTCCGCCGCTTTGTCGGGATTTTCCAACCCAAACAGCGCCATAAAACCATCTCCCATGTAATTATTAATCATCCCGCCATTGCGGTTGATCACATAACCCATTTTTTGGAAATAGCGATTTAAAACATAAATTACATCGTAGGGCAACAGCGACTCTGCAAACGTAGTAAACCCTCGAATATCGGCAAACAAAATTGCAATTTTCTTCTCTTGCCCGACAGGAGCAGAAATTGACTTTCCCGCCATTTCGTCGTTAAATGATTCCAAGTCTTCAGAATCGATCGCCAATCGGCGCAAAATCACCTTGCCGCCCGCAACCTGTGTCTGACAAGCTAGCCTAATTTCCGGTTCTAAACGCAATTTTTTGGCAAGTTCCTCTTCCGGCGAAGTGCGCGGAGAGCAAAATTCCAAACCTTCGACAATCAATACCCGGCAAGTCGAACATCGAGCACTACCGCCGCAGATGTGGGTGTGGGGAATGTCGGCACGCAGGGAAGCTTCGAGAATTATATCGTCGTCGTCTATCTCGATCGTGCGATCGTCCGGCAGATAGTGAATCTGTGGCATATTTGGCGCGTCTAGCTAATTAGCGAGGAATCTCGCGGACATCTGTTATTGCAGCGAACCTGTATGCAAACCCGGTTTCTGGGCATTTTTTCTGTATCCCTGATTCCTTAACTATAAGTCGCGATCGGCATTTGCTTCTCGTTGCGTCAGCTCAAGCGCCCAACTGACACCAGTTTAAAAAAAGAATGCAACTCTAGGCAATAGTCCAACTCTTAGCTCATCAGTCATTCCCAATTCTCAAATCTAAAATGTATAACTGAGCACTACAATTTTCCTCGCACCGTGAAAATACCCCTATTCAAGCTGTAGAGTTAATCTAAGATCTGAGATCTAAGATATCAAATAAACTGACATAATTCTTAATAAAATTATTATCGCCCAAACCCCGATAAATCCGTTATCAAATCCCCTTCAACCGCCATATATTTTTAGGATTTTGCGAAGTTTTGCTGTACCAACCTTACTTGGCAATAGTTTCAGCTTTTTTGCTCTCTAACCACCAGCCAATTTTCGTGAGATAGAATAGCAGCATCTTTAAAACCAGTATAAGTATGACTTCATCAACCGCCCTACAAAACCTCGAAAAGCACATTCCCCTAGTGGGAGATGTGCATACCAAAAGTCCGATCGCTTACGGAGCAACCCGCCTCGCAGTCAGTGCAGTTAACACGGTGCAAATGGCAGTAGCAGAGTCTTACATCAACGGATTAGAAGTCCCAGATTCAGTATTGCGATCGCTTTTTGATACCTGTATGCCCGTCTTTTTTAAGCATTTTCCCTCCCTGCTTGCACCCTACGAATGGGTACTAACAGAAACAGACCATACAGCCGAAGGATCGCAAGATTTAATGAAAATTCAGTACGACTTGCCTCAAGCCATGCTGAATCCGATGTTAGGCGACGGGAAACTCATTTATCCTAAATACAGCATGGGATTGTGGGAAAAAGGAGCCACCAACCTTGAACAATCGCAAATGCAGATGATTGATGATGTTATTGAAAAGCTAGAGATTCAGGATGGCGATCACATTTTAGACTTTGGTTGCGGTTGGGGTTGCGTTCCCAATTACATTCTTTCCAAATTCCCTAATGTCGAGTTTACTGGCATTAACCTCAGCCACCACCAATGCGAGTATATGCGTCAGAAGATGCAAGACCCCGAAAGCTACCTTAGTTCCGGTCGATTTGCCCTATATGAAAGCGATTTGAACGACGCCAACTTCGAGACAAAATTTGACAAAATTCTCTCCATCGGAGTTTTTGAGCATGTAGGTAATTTAACGAAGGCTTTCCAAAAGCTCGCCTCTTTCCTGAAGGATAACGGCAAAGTTTTCATTCATATCATCACAGTTCGCACCCCCAACAATATATCCAGCGTTTTCACCCACAAATACATTTTCCCCCACGGCCGTTACTGGAAATACGATGCCGTTCCCAGCCACAATAAAGACCTCAAAACAGTTCAAAGATGGTATATCAACGGATACAATTACTCCACAACCTTTGCTAACTGGCTGAAAAACTTTGACGATTCTCAGGCAATAGTCAAAGATTTAGACTACGGCATTGACTATGCCAAATTTCGCCGCATCTGGCGGTTTTACTTAATTTGGTTTGTGGCTAATTTCGCGAGTTGCGACGGCGAATATAACGGCAACGGTCAATATTTAATGACTCATGCCTAATCGCTAATCCGTAGGCCCAGCTCAAAAAACCGAACACCCCGAACCCCGACATCTCAAAGAAGTCGGGGTTCTTGAGTGCGAGCTACTTATAGGGAGAATGAAACCTTTCAAACTAGATTTAGGGCGATCGAAAAGTGTTGCCTTCTTTTGAGGAATTTTTCTGAGTTTAAAAAAATCCGGAATAAGATTATTGCTCGGTGAATAAGACTTATATCAAGCGTGATCATGCACAATACTTTTTAAATTCCATCCTCGATCGGTAGTGATGCTATCCGGCTTTTTACTACCGAAAAAGGGTTAATCTATACAATGGTAGACAATATGAAACCTTCTCTTCCTCAAGACGATCCGAACCAAGAACAGCGCCGTGATTCCTTGAATCGCCAGCAACAAGCTTATCAGTTTGACCATGAGAGTTTATCACCTTTGGCATTATTGAAAGATGTGCCACCAGTCGAGAACTTTTCGAGCAAGTATATTGGAGAGCGGATACTAGCAACATCGGAACTTCCAGGAAATATGCTGGCGGCCGATTCGAGAAGTTTTCTCGATCCTCTCGACGACCTCCAAGACTATGAAGATTTGTTTAGTCTGCTGCCGCTACCTGCTGTTGCCAAAATCTACCAAACCGATCGCTCTTTTGCAGAACAGCGCCTGTCTGGAGCAAATCCGATGATGCTTCGTTTGTTAGATGCCGGCGATCCTCGGGCGCAAACACTGGCACAAATTTCCAGCTTTCACCCATTATTCGATCTGGGCCAAGAGTTGCAACAAAAAAACATTTACATTGCCGATTATACGGGTAGCGACCAACACTATCGCGCGCCTTCAAAAATTGGAGGCGGCAGCTATGAAAAAGGCAGAAAATTCTTGCCAAAACCGCGAGCTTTTTTCGCTTGGCGGTGGACGGGAATCCGCGATCGCGGTGAACTGGTGCCGATCGCCATTCAACTAGATCCGACGCCAAATAGCCATCTTTACACCCCGTTCGATCCTCCTGTGGATTGGCTGTTTGCGAAACTCTGCGTGCAAGTAGCAGATGCCAATCACCACGAAATGAGTTCGCATTTAGGTCGAACTCATTTGGTGATGGAACCAATCGCGATCGTCACCGCCCGACAGTTGGCTAAAAATCACCCCCTTAGCCTGCTGCTGAAACCGCACTTTCGGTTTATGTTGACTAACAACGAGCTGGCGCGTTCTTATTTGATCGCTCCGGGCGGGCCAGTCGATGACTTGCTAAGCGGTAGCTTGCCAGAGACAATGGAAATAGCTAGAGAGGCTTGCAGTAACTGGAGTCTGGATCAATTTGCCTTCCCAACCGAACTGAAAAATCGGGGCATGGACGATCCAAATCAACTGCCTCACTATCCTTACCGAGATGATGGATTACTGCTGTGGAATGCGATCGAAACCTTTGTATGTGGCTATCTCAAATTCTTTTACCCGACAAATGAAGCACTCGTCCAAGATGTGGAACTGCAAACTTGGGCTCAAGAATTAGCCTCGAATGAGGGCGGTAAAGTCAAAGGAATGCCCAGCAAAATAGACACAGTTGAACAATTAATTAAAATTGTCACAACCATAATTTTTACCTGCGGCCCGCAGCATTCAGCAGTCAATTTTCCCCAGTATGAATACATGAGTTTTTCTGCCAATATGCCTTTGGCAGCATACCGGGACATTCCCAAAATTAATGCTTCTGGGACTCTCGAAGTGATTACGGAAAAGGACATTTTACGGTTGCTTCCTCCGTACAAGCGAGCGGCTGAACAACTGAAAATTCTGTTTATTTTGTCAGCTTATCGATATGACCGTTTGGGTTATTACGATAAATCTTTCCGAGAACTCTACCGGATGAGTTTCGACGAAGTTTTTGCGGGAACGCCGATCGAATTTTTAGCCAGACAGTTCCAGCAAAATTTGAATATGGCTGAACAGAAGATTGATGCTAACAATCAAAAACGAGTCATCCCTTATTTGGCTCTCAAGCCTTCGTTGGTACTCAATAGCATCAGTATGTAGAATTGTATTTTTTGGGGCGGGCGAGACGCCCACCCCACAAGAAAATTCATTCTTTGTGGAACAGGCCGGAAAGCCTGTTCTTAAGCATGGTTCAAGATGTGAGTTGCAATGCTAATTCTCAGCTTTTATAGTCTTCAACAATCGAGCAATTCACGCACATTGTACCAGAGGAATCAGAGAAGGTGACTTCATCTTGATAATGCCGGGGTGTTTGCATCAGCAATCGCCAAGCTTTACCAGCCTCTATTAAATTCATGCGCTCGGGATAGTGAATTTGCAACAACTCTTGCACCATCGGATAATAGTTTGAGTTGATGCTGGGGAAAATATGATGCTCTGTGTGGTAAGAAAAATTCAAGTGCAGCAGGTCAAATATTTTAGGAACCCGCACTGACATACTGTTGATCAGCGGGTCATTAATGGCGGTCATCCGGCAACCCATGTGGTTGGTATAGATGTAAAACATTGCGCCTGCATGACCAATTGCGATCGGCAAAAAGTAAGCGAGAGCGATTTTGAGCGGATGAAAATTTAGGTAGAACAAAATGCTGGCATGAATTCCTAAAATTCCCAGACATTCAAATGCGATTGTCAATCTATCTTTAGGACTAACTGTAAACGCAGCCGGTACGTAATCGACAGATTTATCGTTAAAGAACAGTACCGAGGTGAGATTGCGGAAATTATGCACTAACCACGAACCGGCCATCCCTACAATTAACCACACTGGATTGACTTCCACCGACGGTACAAATAGATTTTGAATCCATTTTCCCCAAGTATCTGGTTGCTGGTAGAGATAGTTGCGATCGGGGTCTGCTAAAGAATTCGTGTTATTGTGATGTACAAGGTTGTGCAGATTTTTCCACTGAGTAGGCGGCATAAACAGCATACTTAGTCCCAAAAAGGCGATCGGATAAGTGAGGCGCGACTTTTTCTGAACGCTACCGTGCATCAAATCGTGGGAGCTAAATAGCAAAACTATGATACTATTGCCCATGATGACGGCTAAAGGTAAGTAAAGCCCTAAAAGATAGACAGGCCAGCGATCGAGATTAGCAGCAATTCCCCATCCCAGCAATAAAATAGCAGCGTTGATGAATAGTATTGCTAACTTGCTGGTATCTGGTTCAAAGGCATCTGACGGCAGCAGCGGACGCAATTTTTTTATATATAGCGAGTGGTTAATTAGCGTTTCTTTTCCTAAAGTCGGCGTTGCCGTCTTGTCTAAAGTATTGAGTAATTTTTCTGATTTCATGTGATCGCTAAGAGTATTTTCATGTGACTTAATAAGTTTCTAATTTTAATTAGATCCCGTACCCGATTTTAGATTGAACCCACACATAAATCCGGCGGCTTATTGTTAGGATGCGGAGATTTTTTTTGTCTCCACTGCGGCTATCCGGGAGCTGGTGATCAAATTGCTTTATATCAAGGCTGCCTGATTGTTCTACCCAGATATTATTGTATCCTATAAAAATATTTTTGGACAACTATTAAAGGCTTACGCATCGATAATAGTCTCCCACTTTTCAGTTTGGTTTAATCCCAATAACCAATCCTAAATAACCTATAAGATTAAAAAAGTCCGTTTCCCTGAACAATTTCTTTAATTGTCGTTAGCGTATCTAACCCGATCAATCCCCGACGATAACCTTTTTGGTTTGACATTCCCAAAAATATCGCATCTCCCCGATTTTGATAACGCCAAAACCGAGGTGAGGCATTAATAAAAGTTGAGGCGCTGTTAACATCCAGAGCAAATTGGCGACTTTCTAAGTAAGATTCAGTGGCGATGCAGTCAGCGTGGCCGCTGCTGTAGCGGTTGATCCAGCCGATCGCAATCTCTAAACTATCGACAACTTTAAACGCTATGGTTTTGTTTAAATACGGTTGAGTCCACTCGTATGGTTCCGCCAGCTTCAAGTCTGGGAAATCTGCGACAAGATCCGCATCTGCGCTAATTTGAAAGCCTTTTTCTTTTAAACTGTTCCACAGCCTAACTAAGGAAGAAGGCTTTTGGTTGCGATCGATCAGCACTTTCTCGATCGCATTAACAGGATCGGGAATGCTTTGATGGCTGTCCAAAATCATCCACCTTGCCATCTCCAAACTGCCAGTCGGTGACCAATAAAGGTAACAATTTCCCATTGCTGACCTCAAAACTGGTGCTGTACACAACCTTACAACCTGCTGCACCAAACTTGGTCTGCCGTAGGGAATAATTAAATTGAGATATTGGTCTTGAGTGACCAATTCTCTGATCGAAGCGCCCCGATCCGGCGGCAGTACCTGCAAACATCCCGATGGCAAACCGACCTCATCGATCGCCGAAACCAAAGCTTCTCCAATTACTGTATTAGTTTGCCAGCTTTCGCTGCCACCTTTAAGAATCAAACTGTTAGCGCTTTTGAGAGACAAACCCGCGGCAATCGCCCCCAACTCGGGAAACGCCTCGTAAATTAGAGCGATCGCCCCCAGTGGCAGCGACTGACAGTACACCTGACAGCGATCGACTTGATAAGAAGCATTGATCACCCTGCCGATCGGATCTGGCATTTCCCCCAACCGTTCCAGAATTTGCACAGTTGTCTTGATCCGTTCCGGCGTCAGCTTCAGCCACTCCACAATCAACTCGGGAATCGCCATGTCCCGACTCGCTTCTAGATCCAGAGTATTTGCTTCTAAAATGTCATTTTGTCTGCGTTTCAGCGAGCCCGCCATCGCCTGCAAAGCTGCCGCGCGATCGGCACTCTTTGTCGCAGCCAACTCCAAAGAAGCTTGATAAGCACGACGCGCGACATTTGCGGCATCTGATGAATGGGTAAAATCCTCTATTATCATCTAGCTAACGCCTATAAGCCAGCCATACCATCAGCGCCGGCAGCATTGCTAGCAGCACCGCAACCATTGCCCACAGAATAATATTCGGGCCCGGCGAGTGTAGCGCCAAGGGCAACCAAATCACTAGCGGCACCAATATCATACCCAAAGCCAGTGGCAAGTAATGGGCCTTCAAACCCGGATGCGCTCTGTTCCACTGGTTGCCCGTCCACCGCCAAGCCTGCTTGTAAGGATAGTTCGTTGATAGTTGCTCAATCACGTATCCACTTTCGTCCAATACAAATATTTGTTGACAGCGGTTGCAGCCAAAGGCTTCTGTCAACGTTATGGGAACTAGACGACCCCGGCGTCGGCAAGGACAGGGGTACTCATCGTTTAAGTCAATTTTTGGAGCTTTTTGAGATGGCACTAGCGATCGGATAAAAAAAGCGTTTTTGCAAAAATAATCGTTAACATATCCACTTAATCAAACTTGTCAATTTCGGCATACCGAGGCTTTCAACTGCCTGTTCCGAGATATGGCCCGATCGGCAATTTTGACTTGCAAGTTCTGGATTCAATCTTACCACTAACTTAGGTATTTTCAACCATCATTAGGACTATACCGAAAACTTTCTTGATATACTTTCCGGTTTCCTTGATTTTTTTATCTTCTAAAGCGGGTGACGCGATTCGAACGCGCGACATTCACCTTGGCAAGGTGACGCTCTACCACTGAGCTACACCCGCATTTCCTGCGGTATTAACAATATTGTCTCAATTCTCGAAATTTGTCAAGTCTTTTTAGTAAGTTTTTTTCACAAACCCAGTAAACCCCCCCCAAACCCACCCCCCACCTGCAATTTCAGCAGCCAGATCATTAACCAAATCAGTAATTGCCGTGAAAATTGACCGCCATCGGCCGACGGCAAAGCTACAATCAAGCTGGAATTGTGGGAGAACACTGTCATGTCAGATTTAAATCGCGGAATCATGAAGTTCAAGGGAGCTGACAGTCCTATAGCGATCGCCATTTCGGCGATTGTCATTGCCGGCGGCATCGGCTTCTTGATCTGGTGGGCGCTGCAATCAGCCTACACCTTCAGCTAACAGACTACTCAAACGTAAAACTTATAAGGTCTTGCTCAGAAGGCAGAATTTAAGAAAAATTCTGTCTTTTGCATTTTTTTGCCCTTAGTCTGGAATTGATTGCCCAGGAATGCGGATCGATTGCTGACGATCAAATGATTGCCATAAATCACCCGATCGGGCGAGTCGCTAGCATGAGCCGAGATGACTCCCCGATCAACTACTTTTGTAGTACACTTGTAAACAAAGCGCGCCGAGAGCGCAATTTTAAATGCAAGTGTTTGCAAGGGTTGTATCTCAACAAGAATTTATGGCAAGCTTTCAGGACATCTTCAAATACTACAGTCGCTACTGGAAAATCTCCGTTTACAGCATAGGCGCATCCAGCATTTTGGCACTAGCCGATTTGCTTGTTCCCTACGCGATCGGTCAAATATTAAACGTATTGTCGGGTCAACCTACAGATACAGTAACCCAAAAACTGATAACAGCGATCGCCTCTGTTACCCAGCACTCATCCAACAAAATATTATCGCTATCGGTCTTGCTGGGCATAATTTTTCTGGTAACAGTCGCCAAAGCACCGGTACAGCCTTGGGTGGGAAATTGGTTCCACTGGGCGATACCGTTGAGGGCAAGGCGCGATCGAATGAGAAGTGCGATCGGCAAAATCCTCACCTTACCCCTAGAATTCTACGACGAAAACAACGCCGGACGGATTGCCAGCCGCATCGCCAAAGGCATCGCCAACCATACTTGGACTTACCCAGAAATTGCCGGCGAATTCATCCCCGAAGTCGTCCGCTTAATCGGCATTTTTGCCGTTATCTGCTTAATTGAGTGGCGGATTGGCTTATTAATTTTGGTTTCATTCCTATTTATCCTCAGTTTCACCCTCAAAGGCCTGCAAGGGGTGACTGCGCGAGAAGAAATTCTCGATGAATACATCGAAGATACCGAAAGCCGCAACTCGGAAATTATCACCAACATCAAAACAGTCAAAGCTTTTGCGACAGAAAGCGATGAACTCAAAAGGCAAACCACTAGACTCGATCGCGAATTAAAAGTCGTGATCAACCGCATTCACAAAGGATACGTCACCCTGGGGACATACCAGCAGACGATCGTCCAGTTGTGTTTGTTTTCAGTTCTTGGTTTTAGCCTAGCAGCCACGGTTGCAGGCAAAATTTCCCTCGGATATTTTGTTACCGTCTACACCCTGGCAAGCATGGCATATTCCCAACTGCGTCCGATTAGCATTATCGCCGAATTATTGGCGCGGCGTTATTCTTCAATGATCCGGTTCCACGAGTTTATGCAAACGCCAGACGGTGTTGATGCAGTTAATTTAGCAGAAAATGCTCGATCGGCGTCGCCTTATAAATTTACCGGCAAAGTTGAGCTCAGCGGTTTGACCTTCGGGTACGACAGTCAAAAACCCGTTTTGCAAGATGTGAATTTATTGATTCATCCCCGTCAAACTGTAGCATTAGTCGGGCGATCGGGTTCCGGGAAATCGACTTTAGTTAAACTTCTGTTTCGCTACTTTGAACCAAACTCCGGCCGCATTCTGATCGACGGCGAAGACATTCGCAGCTTAGACGTGACTCGCTACCGCCAGCGTTTAGCCATTGTCCACCAAGAAGTAGACGTTTTTAACGGTACTTTGCTGGAAAATTTGACTTACGGAAACAGAAATGCAACTTTCGAGCAAGTTGAGGATGCTTGTCGCATTGCCAAAGTAGACGATTTTGTGCGGCTGTTGCCCCAAGGTTACTATACCGTGGTCGGAGAGAGAGGAATGCGGTTGTCCGGCGGTCAGCGGCAGCGGTTGGGGATTGCGAGGGCGCTGTTGGTGGAGCCGGATGTGTTAATTTTTGATGAGGCTACTTCTAGTTTGGACTATGAGTCCGAGCGATCGATCCAGCTAGCCATGCAAAATATCCTCGGTACGCGCACCACCATCATTATTGCCCACAGACTCAGTACAATTCGCGAAGCCGATACGATCGTCGTACTCGACGGCGGTAGAATCGTCGAAATTGGCAGCCACGAAGAACTCTTAAGCCAACAAGGCATTTACCGCCGCCTGCACTCCCTGCAAGAAACCGGAGAATTACTGAATTAGGGATTTGGGCTAAGTCTAGACTTAGGGTGCTCCGGGCGGGCACCCAGCCTAGACGTAGCAATGCACACCTTAAACAGTGTTCAAATTTCCCGTCAGCCGCTAACTAACTTATGTGTTCTAAAGTTAATGATTAGAGTTTTAAATATAATGTTGCAAATAAAGATTCTGGTGCTAGGATATATAACTGTGATGGAAATGGGTCGATGCCCGAGCGGTTAATGGGGGCGGACTGTAAATCCGCTGGCTACGCCTACGCTAGTTCAAATCTAGCTCGGCCCACCTCAATTTAATAAAAAGTTAAAATTTAAGAATTAAAAATTAATTTTTTAATTGGAGGTTCTTAATTTTTTATGCCCGTGTAACTCAGTGGTAGAGTACCTCCTTGGTAAGGAGGAAGTCACGAGTTCAAATCTCGTCACGGGCTTTCTAGTCTATGCTATATCCATCAAGGGTTTCAGGTTCATCGCACATCAAGAAGGTTAGTTTTACGATCAACTTTCGTGCTGATGGTTTTCTAATATTTCCAAAACGACTTCCATATCTGCCAAGTGCGCCCTCAACTTTTTGCGTCTGGCTTTTAACTGATTGAGCAGGTCGGCCTGCTCTGAAAATTCTGCGACTGCCGGAGAAACTTTGTTGCTATCTTTGGTAGTGTTGGGGCTGTTAATTAATATCGATCGTACCCATAGTTTAGCTCGTAAGCACGGTTTTGACATCACTGTTAGTCGCTGGCAGTATGGCTAGTTGAGAGTTGAGAATGGTGTCACCTCTCAGTTCCACCGGAGATGTTGCACCAATATCAATAATCCTTTTTTGGGCGGGATCTCCTGCCCAACCCCTACTCCCCACAAGAAAACTTATTCTTTGTGGAACAGGCCCGAAAGCCTGTTAAGCAAGAATGGTGTAACCTCTCACTTCCAACCGACTTTAGCTATGAGACTGGGGTTTCAACCCCCGGCGGACACTGCCACAAACTCATCACAATATTGTACCCGTATCGAAATCCCCGACTTCTTCAAGAAATCGTGAATCTAATCATCCTCATCCAATCCCAGTGGCACAAAATATTGACTGTAAACCACACTATCCGGCTCCCAAAGAGGCCGCCAATAAACATTTTGCATCACCGCTTTCTCTCCATCACCCTCAGCAGGCCACTGAAAACTGACGATCGCAATATTGCTATATCCCACAATCTCATCACCCTCTTGCAGCCAGCGATTGCGCCACAAGAGCGATATAAAATTCCACAACCTACGCAGGAATGACAATTGTTTATTTTTATGCGATCTATCTGACGCAGTTCCCTTTTCTAGCAGCAAAAATACCCGAGCTCTTTGCCGTTTAATCCAGTCAATCCGATAGCCCCAATCAGGCAGAGATTGTCTATTCCTGAGAGCAGCCGCCATAGCTTTCTTTCGGCCACCCCTCGAAATCTTCATTAATTCCAGTGGCTCATTCCATCCCAAACATTCGTGGGATCGCTCAGGAAACAGCGACTTAATTTTAGTATGAACTAAATGCGTTTTCCACTCCTCATTGATCAAAGCACTAGCAGTCAACTGCGCCAACACAGAATTTTGACAATTTGACTTATAATTCGCCCCCTTCAAAGGCTCAATATTCGATCGAGAATCGCCAAAATGACAATCCGACCAATAACTCAGTCGCACAGCAGCAGCATAGTGAATATCCCCGGTCAACACAATCACCCGATCGCGCTGCTTAAAAAACTCCGACAACAGCTTTACAAAAGCTAACTCATGAAAATTCCAAGCATCCCCTGCATCACTATTAAAAACCTTCCCCTGTTCCACATCCCACTTTTGCACCGCATCAATAATCCACAGACCCACCAAATTTGTTGGTACAACTACCAGCGTCGCCTCAATCTCAAACTCCCCAGTTTTATTCAGCAAATCAGTCTCCTTAAAAGGTTTCTGAATTTGCTCCTCAAAACCTTTGTGAGTCAAAAGCATGGGCGGATCGATTGCGCTTTTCACCGGATACCCCCGCCAACTCCGCGTATCCAGCACAATCACCTCGTGCTTAAAACTTCTCACATTAAAATGCCAATTCAAAACCTCACTTACACCCTCCTCATCTCGATCCAAAATAAAAACATCTTCATCTAATTTCAACTTAGGCAAATGAGTTTTCGGATCGAGTCTGGGAATTCCCAAATACGAAGCCGCCTCCTCCCAAGCAGAAACATCATTCCCCGCCGAATTCGACCATTTTTCAGCAGTTGTTAATAATTTATCTCCCGGTTTTTCGCGATCGAACTGTGCAGGCGTATTTCCCCACGCCTGAAACACAGCGTAAGCCAGCAAAGCATTCTGCACCACCCGCCGTCCCAGCGGCTTTCCCAGCACTCGGTAACACCACTCTCGATTCAAATACAAATCGTCGCTAACATCATGGTCGTCGCAAATCATATAAGTAGGAATATTCGCTAGCGCCCTCCTCACCCTCCACAAATTGCGAGCAAAACCGTCAAGTTCAACAACTTCTCTATCCCAGACTTTTGCCTGCTTAGAATTTGGGCAAATATCCTTACCCTTCGGAAAACTCGTACACCAGAGTACCGGCGACCAAACTAACAAATACATCGCATAATATTCGCCCAAGCTAAACAAGTGACTTTTAGCATTGTTGGGTTTATTTACCAACATCGCCGTAAAGCCGCCAAAATCTCTGGCAATATCGCTGCGAGTCCCCGGCTGTAACTCAATTGGTTTTTTGGACTCATACTCAGCATCAGACGGTTTCTGAATTGGCGACTCTCTAAAAATTTCCCTCTCTTGGCCCAGTGCAGTTTCGTTTTCCGAATTTTTAGGTATACTGATACACAAATTCTTTTTTATTTGGGCATCATCCATCAGGGGTAGACTCTCTTCCCAGCCCAACAGTGTATCGCCAGCATCAGTCAGGGCCCACAGCATGGCATCGGCAACGTCGTCGCCGTAAATTTGGTCGCCCGTTAAAAACAGTTGATGGGGCCTGCTATTTGCCGTTCCTGCAAACTGTTCGATCGAATTATCCAAGATAGGCAGCGCATCTCTGCCGTCTCCGTGGGGCTTGCGACAAGAACCGTGAACGATACGCAAATAGTTTAAATCGTTCGGTGGCAGGGCAAAAGTCGGCAACTGGTGAGCGAAATAACTAATCGTCCCCGGCCCCAAAGCCGATAAATCAGGGGCGGCAGGCCACAGGCAAGAAATGAGATTTTCTTTCTCATTTTCTGGGACTGCACCCCCGACGTTCGACTCGCTACTCGCAGCAAACTCGATGTTATAAGCATAAATTTGCCCCGATGTCAAGACATTGGTGTTAATTGGTTTAGCAGTCACCGCGACTACGTGCAGGTATTTGCCGAGCTGCACGGTAGAGTTCGCACCTTGGAGCAAGGGCCGATCGACAATTTCGCCGATTCCGCCCTCAGTCGAATAAACCTTGAGTTCGACTCGGCGGGGTGCTTTCAGAGCCAGCCAAACTGTCACGGCCCGACTTTCAGTCCGGCGCAAAATCGGGCCCGCAAGGATAAGCGGCAAGTGATGAATTCGATGACTTAAGGGAGTCCACGACATAGAATTTAAAAAATAAAAATTAAATAAGGGTGTTCTAGCAATCAGATTTTAGGCGATCGAGCATCTGTCACTCGCTTAATTAATGCTAAGTCTGCCAACCCAAGTCTCCAAAATTGTAACAACTCATTAAGTAAAATTAATAATCATGCTACAAGAAGAAAAATTACAACATTTCCGAGATTTAGCCCCGCAGTTGCCCGTAATTAAATCATCAGAACCCGCCGGACGCCCTAACAGCCGACCAATCTACTCCTCGCCTTTAGATCGGGCGATCGACCGCCACCCCCTCACCGTGCCTCCACAAACCCCGATCGCCCAGGTGTTGGCTCTCATGAACCCGATGCGCGTCTCCTGTCAGCTTTGTGGCGAAAAACAAAACGCTGTTGCTAGCGCAGCCAAGCGCAGTTGTGTATTAGTCGTGGAAGATAATCGACCGATCGGCATTTTTACAGAACGGGATATCGTCAAGCTAACTACCGTCGCAGCTTGTACAGTCGGACTGACAATTGCTGACGTAATGACTCGATCGCCCATTACCCTCAAACAATCCGAGTCTCAAGATATTTTCACAGCTATGTTCACGTTGCGCCAGCACCAGATCCGGCATTTGCCCGTAGTGGACGACGACTCGCGACTTCTCGGCATCATCACCCGCGAAGCCATTCACGAAGCCCTGCAACCGATTAACTTGCTAACCAATTTGCGCTGTGCAGCAGATGTCATGACGAAAGAAGTCATTTCTGCCCCAACAACTGCCTCAGCCCTCGATTTAGCCCAGCTCATGGTCAAGCATCGAGTTAGTTCCGTCGTCATTGTCAAAGAGCAAACTCAGCATCCCGATCGGGCGATCGCACCACCACAAAATTATCAAATTCCGATCGGCATTGTCACCGAGCGCGACATCGTGCAGTTTCACGCCCTCGAGCTCAACCTCTCGGAAATCCCAGCAGCAAGGGCCATGAGTGCGCCTTTATTTTGCATATCTCCCGCCGATTCCCTGTGGAGTGTCCACCAGTCCATGCAGCGCCACTGCGTCCGCCGTTTGGTAGTAGTTGGCAGCCAGGGAGAACTTTTGGGCGTTGTGTCTCAGACAAATTTGCCGCAAGTTTTTAACCAATCTGAAATGTATGGGACGATCGAGCTGTTGCAACAAGCAGTGGACGATCGAGCCACCCAATTGCAGAAAGCCAACCAACTTTTGCAGGAAGAAATTTTAGAGAGGCAACGGGCCCAAGAAGCCCTGCGCCAAGCTCACGACGACTTAAAAAAACAAGTTGAAGAACGCACAGCTCAACTTTTAGAATCCAATGAATTGTTGAGACGGGATATTATCAAGCGCCAGAGAGTCGAAGAAGTCCTGCGGCGAAAGCAAAATTGCTTGAAAAATCAAGCACAGCAATTAGAGGAGACTGTGCGAAAGTTGCAGCAAACTCAAACTCAATTAGTGCAAACCGAAAAAATGTCTTCTTTGGGACAAATGATTGCCGGTATCGCTCACGAAATTAACAATCCTGTTAATTTTATCTACGGCAACCTTTCCCACGCCAGCCACTACATCAAAGAATTGCTCCAACTTTTGGGACTTTATCAGCAGCACTATCCGGAACCAGTCTCGGAAATTCGGGAAGCAGCAGCAGAGATGGAAATCGATTTTTTGGTAGAAGACTTATCTAAGCTAGTGTCTTCTATGCAAGTAGGAACCGAGCGCATCCGCCAAATAGTTGTGTCGATGCGTAATTTTTCCAGATCCGATCAATCTAACACCAAGCTCGTTGACATTCACGAGGGACTCGAAACCACTTTGTTGATTTTGCAGCATCGGCTCAAACCCCACGGCGGACATCCAGCTATCCAGATTATTAAAGAATATGGCAATTTGCCCCACATCGAGTGCTGTGCCGGTCAGATCAATCAGGTGTTCATGAATATTATCGGCAATGCCATTGATGCTTTGGATGAAGAAATCCAGAAAGGGGAATGGGCGACGAGAAATGCGAAAAATTTACCCCCGTCTAATCCTAGTTCTCCATTGACTCTTCCCACTATTACAATTCGCACTGAAGTTGTTGGTGGCGATTTTGTGGCGATCCGCATTTCCGACAACGGGCGGGGCATACCTGATGAGATTCGCCGCCAATTATTTGACCCGTTTTTTACTACCAAACCAGTCGGCAAGGGCACTGGGTTGGGACTGTCGATTTCTTACCATTTAGTTGTCGAACAGCACGGGGGGCGGCTCGACTGCGTTTCCGAAGCTGGACGGGGCACTGAATTTGCGATCGAGATTCCGATCGTCAGTTGTCATTAGTCAGCAGTCCTAAGATTTTAGATTTTAGATTTTAGATTCTAGATTTTAGATTGAAAAATTGAAGAATTGGAAATGACTCATTAAGCTCGTGGTTTGGATCACGGGCCTACAGTTGCATTCTTTTTTTCAACTGGTATCAGTAGTCATGGGGAAGACATGATATTCTCCCAATCCCCCACTCTCCCCATCCACTCTCCCTCTTCCCGACTCACTCCCCCACTCTCCAAATCCCCACCATTTCCTAAAAATTCACAATTTTTTACAAAACACCAGAAACCCCACCAAAGTCCATCTTTCCCAATCTAAAATCTCAAATCTCAAATCTAAAATCCCATAACTTTGCCCTGCCCTGACCCAACTGATCCGAACTCACTTCGAGTTGGCCTCATCCACTAGCGCCT
The DNA here is from genome assembly GCF_036705305.1 of Microcoleus sp. B3-D7. Taxonomy (NCBI): domain Bacteria; kingdom Bacillati; phylum Cyanobacteriota; class Cyanophyceae; order Oscillatoriales; family Microcoleaceae; genus Microcoleus; species Microcoleus sp. B3-D7. The sequence continues at coordinate 29,907 of NZ_JAUBUE010000008.1, forward strand.
TTATGACGGTTCCAGTTACCCGCACAAGCCATCAACTGCCTGCATCCTAGCCCCAAAGCCAAAAGCCCAGATTGTTTGAGAAGTTAATTTTTGTTTTATTTTTGTACCTGTTTTTATTAAGAAAGTATTCTAAAATTAATTTAAAATCTAAAAATAATCTAAAAATAGATTTTTATATCAAAAAACCAGTTAAGATTCCCAAAGATGCAAAATAAACCAATTTACTAGCATTTTCATTTAGACGCCCCCTTTCTTTTCATCGCAAGTTAGCTAATAATGCTTTCAACGAGGTGACTAAGGGCAGAGTCCAAAATTGGTCTAACCCAAAGACGGATACAAGCCCCAAACAAAAGTCGTCTAGAGAGAAAATTTAAGTTAGAGAAAAGCCCCAGATTCATCTGTGGAGTCCATTCTTTAATCTGAAATCTCAAATCGACTGACAGTAAGGGAATTGCAATTGGGCTATTGCAATTGGGCTATTGCAATTGGGCGAGCGAAAAAAAGCATGAAAACCCAGCCCTCATCGTTTTGATAGAAACCTATAGGAGAACCAAGAGTGAAACTAGCAGTTTACGGAAAAGGTGGAATTGGTAAATCAACAACAAGCTGCAACATCTCCGTTGCCCTAGCCAAGCGCGGCAAGAAAGTTTTGCAAATCGGTTGCGATCCAAAGCACGACAGCACATTTACCCTCACTGGCTTCTTGATCCCCACCATTATTGACACCCTTCAGCAAAAGGACTATCACTACGAAGACGTTTGGCCCGAAGATGTCATCTACAAAGGCTACGGCGGCGTTGACTGCGTAGAAGCAGGCGGCCCTCCCGCAGGAGCTGGCTGCGGCGGCTATGTAGTCGGTGAAACCGTCAAACTCCTAAAAGAACTCAATGCCTTCGACGAATACGACATCATCCTGTTCGACGTACTCGGCGACGTAGTGTGCGGCGGTTTTGCAGCCCCATTGAACTACGCCGATTACTGCATGATTGTTACCGACAACGGGTTCGACGCTTTATTTGCAGCCAACCGCATCGCCGCCTCAGTCCGCGAAAAAGCCCGCACTCACCCGTTGCGGCTCGCCGGTTTAATTGGCAACCGCACCTCAAAGCGCGACTTGATCGACAAATACATTGACTCTGTACCGATGCCGGTGCTGGAAGTGCTGCCCCTGATTGAAGACATTCGCGTTTCTCGCGTCAAAGGCAAAACATTGTTTGAGATGGCTGAAAGCGATCCTTCCCTCAACTACGTCTGCGATTACTACCTCAACATCGCTGACCAGATTTTGGCCATGCCCGAAGGAGTAGTGCCCAACGACACGCCCGATCGCGAATTATTCGCCTTACTTTCAGATTTTTATCTAAATCCAGTGCAACCGGTGGTCAAGAAGGAGGAAGATGAGCTAGACCTGATGATGGTTTAATAGGTCTAGCGATCAGGATGAGGATAAAGAGGTTATGGCTTTTTTTGATACTTTTTCAGTTGCTCTCAAACAGAAGTGGTTGGACTACTACCAGGTAAATCGGGCTTGGCTGCTCCTGCACATGACGGCTGAGAACACGGTCGCCACACCCGACGGCGGGAAAAGGCCTGTTTCTTACCTCATCCTGGGAATTGCGGCTGCCCTGGAGCCGGAACTCCAGCAATTAATGCTGCCCTTCTCAAAACTCAAGCCGGATGCAGACAGCCTGATCGAAGTGTTGGGGCTAAATTTTGACCCGGACATAGCGCTGGGTATGCCCTCAAATCTCGCGCCGCAGACGGCCGGCAAATCTCCAACACCCGCAGCAGCTCAAACTGCAACTGCTGCACCCGCAGCAGCTCAAACTGCAACTACTGCACCCGTAGCAGCTCAAACTGCAACTGCTGCACCCGTAGCAGCTCAAACTGCAACTGCTGCACCCGTAGCAGCTCAAACTGCAACTGCTGCACCCGCCGCAGCCAAATCTAATAAATTGGGCGGTGCTGCCTTAGCAGCCGGCGGAGTAGTCGCCGGAGTCGCCGGAGTCGCCGGTCTGGCAGCAGCAGCGTCAGCACTGAGCTCAGAGGAGGAATCCTTCGATGAGTTTGAGGAAGAAGCGGTTTCCGACTTCGACATGGGCGATGACGAGGAAGAAGCTGTCTCCGACTTCGACATGGGCGATGACGAGGAAGAAGTTGTCTCCGACTTCGACATGGACGATGACGAGGAAGAAGCTGTCTCCGACTTCGACATGGACGAGGACGAGGAAGAAGCTGTCTCCGACTTCGACATGGATGATGACGAGGAAGAAGCCTCGGCTTTGGACGGTCTCGGTCTAGAAGACGATGAGGAAGACGCCGTATCTGACTTCGGTATGGGCGACGATGAGGAAGACGCCGTATCTGACTTTGATATGGGTGATGACGAGGAAGATGAAGCCTTGGCTTTGGGCGGTCTCGACCTCGGCGATGACGAGGAAGATGAAGCCTCGGCTTTGGGCGGTCTCGACCTCGGCGATGACGAGGAAGATGAAGCTTTGGCTTTGGGCGGTCTCGACCTCGGCGATGACGAGGAAGATGAAGCCTCACAATTTGGGACTTTGACCTCGGGAGATCTCGAATCGGGGATTTCCGATCCGTTTGGGGAAGAAGATGAAGAGTTTGTCGCCGAAGAAATACCCGATCCTTTTGGGACAGCGACCTCAGATGACCTAGACATGGATCTGGGCGACTTGGACGATGACGGTATTGACGATTTCTCTGTATCTGATGACGATGACCTCGATGATCTCGGACTCGACGATCTGGGGGAAGCAACTACCGGAGATCCTGACGAAGATGATTTAGATGCTCTAGGTCTCGGCGATTTGGATTCCGACGATGAGGATGAAGAAATTTCCGGGTTTTTATCTGATTTTAAGTGAGGTTGTTGCGATCGCCCGCATCTGTTCTAGTCTTGAAGTTTCCCGCTCTATTTGTGAGTTGTGAGTTGCGAGTTGTTAATTTTTAATTAGCTCCAACTCACAACTGCCAAAAGGCTTTTTTCCTTAGCGATTTGAAGTAAACTAAATCCCTGCTGTGAGGGATTGTATGCCCTCGCGCAGAATTTTTTAGCCAGAATTTTGGATGCTGCGGCTTCTGCGGAAATATTGAGTGGTTGCATCTATTTTTCACAGGAATTAGCCCAAAAATAGGTATTTCTATTTATTGTTCGCTGTGCGTCGCGATCGCGCAAAACAGGTGTTTTATCCCCACTGCGCCTGTTCGTGATCGAGAGGAAAAACAACCTATTCCTCTCCTGGGCGACCGCACCGAGACGATGGCAAAATCCAGGCGTTTCCTCGCTCCGCCGCAAGTCCTGTTCGAGAAGAAAAACAATTTAAAGGGAGAAGATTTGAGATATGACTGCTATTACTACTAATGAACCGGAAGCTTTAAACTTTGAATGCGAAACAGGCAATTATCACACATTTTGTCCGATTAGCTGCGTAGCTTGGCTTTATCAAAAAATTGAAGATAGCTTTTTCTTGGTCATCGGTACTAAGACTTGCGGCTATTTCTTGCAAAACGCAATGGGCGTGATGATTTTTGCTGAGCCTCGCTATGCGATGGCTGAGTTGGAAGAGGGCGATATTTCCGCTCAGTTAAACGATTATGATGAGTTGAAGCGGCTGTGCTTGCAAATTAAGCGCGATCGTAACCCCAGTGTAATTGTCTGGATCGGCACTTGCACCACCGAAATCATCAAAATGGACTTGGAAGGGTTAGCACCGAAGCTGGAAGCCGAAATTGGCATTCCCATCGTCACAGCGCGCGCTAACGGCTTGGATTACGCCTTTACTCAAGGGGAAGATACCGTTTTAGCAGCGATGGCTGCTAAATGTCCTGAGAAAGCGCCCGTGATGGAATCTCAGAAACAAGAACGCAATGCTATCTCTCAACTGCTGAATTTCGGCAAGAAAAAAGAGGAAGTTGCAGCAGATGAATCGGAATATGTCAAGCACACACCGCTGGTACTTTTCGGTTCTTTGCCCGATCCGGTTGTTACTCAGCTAACTCTAGAATTGAAGAAGCAAGGAATCAAAGTTTCCGGTTGGCTTCCTTCCAAGCGCTACACTGAATTGCCAGTCTTGGAAGAAGGTTATTATGTATCGGGCATGAATCCGTTCTTGTCGCGCACAGCTTCTACGTTGATGCGCCGCCGCAAGTGTAAGCTAATTGGTGCGCCATTCCCGATCGGCCCTGACGGAACTCGCGCTTGGATTGAAAAGATTTGCTCAGTGTTGGGAATTGAACCAAAAGGTTTGGACGAACGGGAAGCGCAAATTTGGGCTGGTTTGGAAGATTACTTGCAAATAATTCGCGGCAAATCTGTCTTCTTTATGGGCGACAATTTGCTGGAGATTTCTTTAGCACGTTTCTTGATTCGCTGCGGCATGACTTGCCCGGAAATTGGCATTCCTTACATGGACAAGCGCTATCAGGCGGCGGAATTGGCTTTGTTAGAAAAGACTTGTCACGAGATGGGAGTTCCTACTCCTCGGATTGTGGAAAAACCGGACAATTACAATCAGCTTCAGCGGATTTACGAGCAGAATATTGATTTGGTGATTACGGGTATGGCTCACGCTAATCCTTTGGAAGCGCGGGGAATTAATACTAAGTGGTCTGTTGAGTTTACTTTTGCTCAGATTCACGGCTTTGGTAATGCGCGGGATATTTTGGAGTTGGTGACTCGTCCGCTGCGCCGGAATAATTCGCTGAAGGATTTGGGTTGGGGTAATTTGGTGAAGAATGAAGCGAAGGTTTAATCTCTAGCTCATCTACTTCCGGTTTTCACTACTGTAAAAACCGCTATAATTATATAAGTGGGGTAGGTAATGCCTACCCTACTTTATAAGTTCATCAATAAAAGGCTATCAAAATGACAGTTGAACAAGAAGAATTTGGTGAGATGGTTCACTCTATTAATGATAGGCTATCCGATGCTCAATACTATTTGTCGGTAGCTTATGATTTATTGTATGGTTTGGGTAGTACACCAGAAAAATACGCTAAAGCACGTCATTTCTGGACGATGACTGCCTTGGGATTTCGCGACCTGTGTGTATTATATTTGTGTCAAGTATATGACTCACATGATGATGCTGTAAGCGTTCCCAAAATTTTAAAAATTGTTGATAGTAATTATAAATCATGGAAAAAAACCTCCCAGGAAATAGGTGAGTTAGACATAAAACAATTAGAGAAAGACAAAATTAAATTCAAAGATAAAAAAGCGGATGACAAAGATTACGATCAGAATCTAGATGGATTGAAAAAAATACTTTTTAATCAGAGAGACAAAGCAATAGCTCACTATGACAAGGCAGAACTTTTTAAATATAAAAAAGCTTTAGGTGTTAGGGAAAAAAACAGGAATATATTAAAAAATGAGGATGATGAAAACGCGCCCTACTTGCCAATGCCTGAAGAGATGACTAGGCTTAAACAAGATGAGTTGCAAAAACTGATCGATGAGGCGAGAGCAATATGTCATCGTTATATGTCTCTTTTAAATATTGAAATTCCTTCCCTAGAGATTCAAGAGGATTACAATAACTTATTAGATATAAGTACAACCCCCTAATGAAACAGGACTTACGCATTGTAACGGTAGTATCAGACCTTGAGATTCTTCGCTATCGCTGAGAATGACAAAAAATCGTTATCACTGCGTAAGTCCTGGAAAGCTGTGATAGATAGTCGGAAAATTTGGTTAAGATGAGTAAGTTAGGAAAACTGATAGAACAATTTTTATCAAACCCGTCTGAAGTGCGGTTTGACGATGTGTGCTATATCCTAACTGCTTTTGGGTTTGAAGAAAAGCGATCGAAAGGAAGTCACCATTCTTTCCGAAATGCCAATGGATTAAAGATTACAGTCCCTAAAAAGGGCGGTCAGAAGGTAAAAGGAGTCTACGTCAGGCAAATTGTGGCATTATTGAAGTTAGAGGAATGGAGCGATGAATCAGAAGATGAAAGTCAAGCTTAAATCCCTAGATTATTACTTGAGCCTGAAATATCCTATCAATTTTTATCCAGAACCTGAAGGTTATACAGCTATAATTAAAGACCTTCCTGGCTGTATGTCTCAGGGTGAAACTTTGTCCGAAGCGATGGAGAATATTCAGGAAGCTAGGGAATTGTGGATAGAGACTGCTTATGAGTGCGGCGATGAGATTCCTTTACCTGCAACGGAAGTTGAGTATAGTGGAAGTCTATCTTTACAGATTCCTAAATCTCTACATTTGAGTTTAGCAGAAAAAGCGGAAAGGGAAGGAGTTAGTCTTGACCAGTACATTCTGCTTGTGTTAAGTAAAGCAGGCTAAAAGATAATCAAATAAGGATTATCAAGTTTGAGGCACGCTTCAAGGGCGATCGCTCTTTTATTTTTTTATGAACCGCTGATGCAGGCAGATTAACGCAGATTAACGCGGATGAAGAGTGCGATCGTACTTTTCAATCAATTTACAATAAGGATCTAAGGTCATATTAACAGCTTGAGATATATTCAAAAATAGTACCACTGTAATTTCTATCCAGTCAAAAATTTAAAACTGGCTATTCCCTTTGGGGTAGCTTCGCGCGGACTTTTCCCCAACTTTTCCAGAATCCCAGGCCACACGCCCGTAACACAATTCAGGAAGCGCCGCCTATAATCGAAACTAGCCCAACTCTCATCAGTTGAGAAACCGCCATGAGTCAAGACAAGGAAGAAATTAGCTATTCAGAGAAAACAGAACGTCTCAGAGTTATCGGTCAGTTTATCAAAACTGTCACACCGATGATTTGGACGATCGTAATTTTAGTAGTCATCATTCCCCTATTAGGTAACTTTTTAATTTCCCAGTCACTAACAAATACGGGAACCACAGCAGTTGTAGTCTCGCCGCCACACGATTTTAGCAAAGTCAACCAAGACGTTAAAAACGCCATCCAAAAATCCCATACAACAGCCGAAACTTTCGCATCCAAAGAATTGGACAAATGGGAAGCCGAAGTAATTGCACGAGTAGACAACAGTTTTCTCGATTGGTACTTTGATTACTTCAATCAAAAAAAGATGGAGTTTACCGTACCTTTTAATTTCGTGAAATCTGCTGTTCTCAACAGATTTGATATGACAGCAGCATCTCGTGCTGTTTCCGAAAAATTAACCGAAGATTTTCAAAGAGAATTTGCTAACCGAGTGCTGGTACCCAAAAACGCTCAACTGCGATTTCAATTAATCACTCAAGATACTGCTAACTTGTATATATCAGAAGTTAGCAAGAATGTGAAAGTAGTTCAAAACAATTATAACATACCGCAAGTACAGTGGGACAAATACCTGAACGATATTGCCACCACTATTAGCGACAAAGGAAATGTCTCGAATTTATCATTAAAAGTATTAGTTGGCGGTAGCGGTTACTTGGTTGCTAAACCCTTAATTTTGGGAGTCGCAGCTAAAGTTGGTAGTAAAGTTACGGCAAAAGTTGCCAGCAAAGCCGCCGCCAAGGTAGCCACAAAAACAGGCGGTACAGTTGCTAGTCAGTTGGGAGTAAGTTTAATCGACCCGATTGTCGGCATCGGAATTATCATTTGGGATTTGTGGGATTACAATCACACCGTCAAAGTAGAAAGACCGATTTTGCGGGCACACATTGTAGAATACTTGAAAGATGTCAAAAAGTCCTTGCTCACAAATCCTGAAAGCGGGATTATGGCAGCAATTTATCAGTTAGAAAGCGGTCTTCTCAAGTCACTTTAATCATTTAAATCGCGTCTGAATAATGTGTGTAAATCCCCGAAAAGGGGTAATATCCGCTGCAAGAACGAAAGGGGGGTAGACCATTAGTTAGTGCCAGCAGCGGGCGCTTCGACTCGCTACTGTGCGCGATCGAACACCCGACTGTGGGCGATCGCGCTCATGTAGCAAAAAAAGAGAAAAAAATGAATGTTAAACGAGGCAAAAAAAGAGAGGATATGGGGACAAAAAGAAGACTTTCCTGTATTTACAATGATAAATATTTTCCATAACTGAAAATAAAACAAGCTGTTAGACTCATATTACACGGATTTAGTTGGCGCCACTTTAAAAAATTTAGCTGTTGATTAATTATGAGTTTCTGGAGTTGTGGCAGTTGCAGCAAAACAATTTAAAAGTTCCCGTTGACCGAGGTAGAGTTCTGGCGGGAGTGCGTTTTACCGATGAATCTCTACGGCGAGGTTTGTACGGAATTGCTGAAGTATTTGACGGAGTTGTTTTAGTTCAAAAAGGCATAACTTCTAAGCCGGAAGTTTGGTCGGCTTGGTCGAAATTACGGCAAGAAATCGAAGCGTTGATGAAATAGTCGAAAGTCAAGGATCTAGCAGGCAGTTGCGATCGCCCCCAGAGACTAAAATCAAGTAAAATTGCAAGTATTGGTCGATCGACCCCCGTTACTCGACTATATTTGGATTCAAGGTTTGCTATACTCCAGAAATAGACATATATTAACCTTTGCAAAATCAATAGGCCGGAGCTATGACATCCTATGCAACCTCTACAGCAAGAGCCGAGATGAGTGAGATCCGGCGCTTGAAAAACATACTGCCCCCAGAACTCCAAAGTTGGGTAACAGTAGAAAAAACAATAGAAGTTAATCCTACCCTGATCCGCAGCGAAGAAATAGGCAAAGACCAGGTAGAAATCCAAATAGACCTGATCCGCTGGGAACAGCTAGCAATGGATCAGCGCAACCTCCTATTTTGGCACGAAGTCGCCAGAATCCAAAACGACACCATCCCCAGAGACGGTTGGGAAATGGCGGCCCTGGCCATTGGTTTAGGCGGCGCTGTCGGCGAACTTTGGGTGCAAGACGGCTTGCTGCTGTTATTAGCCCTATCCCTGTGCGGCGTCTCCGGCTGGAGACTTTACCAAAAAAACAACGGAGAGAAAAGTTTAAAAGAAGCAGTAGACGCAGACGAAAAAGCCCTCGCCCTCGCCACCCGCTTCGGCTACACTCTCCCAAACGCCTACAAAAGCCTCGGCAGCGCCTTAAAAACCTTAATCGAGCAAACCTCCAAAAAACAGCAGCGGGCTAAATACGAAGCTCGTCTCCAGGCGCTCAAACGCAACGCAGCCAAAGCCAAAGCCAAAGTCAAACCCATCACCCGCGAAACCTCTCAGTCAGAAAACGTCTACAATTCTTAACCTCATCCCCCGACGCTTGTTACGGGGGTTTTCCAGTTAACCGTTAACTGTTGACTTCTGTGTTAGCTGTTAACTGTTAACTGCGATGGCTATCCGGTGCAAGACAGGCAGGAAAATTATTAACGACAAGATTAAGCGGCCTGAATCCACAAAAATCTTGATTCCGATGTCAAAGTTTGGCAGCGACTGCGTTCAAAAATCTTTGGGCCAAAACTGGCACTGGTAGACTTAAGTCTATTTTTGCCTTTGATATCATTCTCGGTGGGCGAGTTTGCAGGCGTTTTTGTAAAGTTTGTATAAAGCTAGCCTTTTGTTAACCATAATATTTGGTAAAGGTGGAGCTGCTAGGACAGAATAGGCTAAAGACATCAGCTTGAAATTTGAAACCAGGACTTCATGGTCAGTCAAACCCCAGAGGCAGATTTTCGGGTAACGTACTCGGACGAGATTCCCTCAGTTCACATACCCGTGCGCTTGAGCGTACTTGAAGCTGTAAACTTCAAGACAACCTGCCAGCAACTTTTTTCGGAAAGCACCACCGTTCCCAGCAAGATTGTCCTAGACTTCAGTCAGACGACATTCATCGACAGTAGCGGGATCGGTGCTTTAGTCAGCAATCTGAAATTTGCCAAACAGCGTGGTAGCGACTTGGTGCTCCGAAGCCTCAAGCCGCAGGTGATGGCAGTATTTGCTCTCACCAGCCTAGATCAAGTGCTGACGATCGAGCAGCCCTCTGCAACCTCAACTCCCACAGAGACCAACCCCTCGGACAATCAGCTACCGATGACGCACCCCTCAGTGCAATCGTGGGTGAAGCGGCTGATAGATATCGTTGGGGCAATCGTCGGTTTGATAATTACAGGAATTTTGCTCGTACCTATAGCTGCAGCCATCACTATCAACGATCCAGGCCCGATATTTTTCGGTCAAACCCGCTGTGGCTGGATGGGTAGACAATTTCGGATTTGGAAATTTCGATCGATGTGTACCAACGCCGAAGCCATGAAAGCCCAAATCAAAAACCAGGCTTCTGGCGCATTTTTCAAAAATGACAACGACCCGCGGATTACTAAAGTCGGGCGCATCTTACGCAAAACCAGCCTCGACGAACTGCCGCAGTTTTGGAACGTGCTCAAAGGCGAAATGAGTCTAGTTGGCACTAGACCCCCTACCCCAGACGAAGTTGAGCGTTACGAAGTCCCTCAGTGGCAGCGTTTGGATGTCAAACCCGGGATGACAGGGGAATGGCAAGTCAACGGTCGCTCTCAAGTCCGCGATTTTGAAGATGTCATCCGTTTAGATTTAAAATACCAACAAAACTGGAGCCTGGTGTATGACCTCAAACTAATTGTCAAAACTGTAACAGTCCTGTTTAACAAAAATAGTGGCGCTGTGTAGGAACCCTCAACAACCCACCGCTGAACTTTGAGGTGCTGTTGCCGACGGGGGGCGGGAAGTCGAACTCGATACTTAGTCAAGCAGACGATCGCTAGCGATAGCTACGTTAGCATTAAGTGTTAAAATTCACACGCCCAGAAAATGCACAGCTAGTTGCCAGCTCTGCAATCGGAGCATTAATAGTTAGCAATTGGCGAGTTCGAGGTCATACTCGAATGATCCCAGCATGATTTTCGAGGACGAGAAGAACTCACCTGTGTTTAGAAAAGTAGCGACTGCTAACACGGTCGATGCTTAAATCACTTCCTCGCAAGCTGACTCGGGAATTTTCCCTATTTAAACGCCCTACCGAGGCGGGTTACAGTATCGGAAGTCTCTCATTTGCTGTGCGAGTAAATGGTGCGAAAGGAATGCTCACCTTGAGGCAAAACGGGCTTCTTCAACTCAAGCTTGACTTAACTAATATGTTGCCAAGACCTTGCCCTCCTTTTTCTCTCCCTCCGCCGCTGAGTACAGCGGTGGTGGGGGCCGACCAGGGGGAAGAAAGATGAAAGACAAGCAACCAAAGGCCGAGTGGCACCTGCAGGTTGAAACAGACCTGAATGCTTTAACATCCATTTTGGAATGGTTGGAGAATATCGTTTTGCCCATGATACCAGCGGATTTCTGGTGGCAGTGCCGGCTGATAATCAACGAAGGCTTTACAAACGCTGTCCGCCACGCTCACCAGAACTTGCCCCCCTCGACGCCCATAGACATTGAGGTAAAAGTGTTTGCCGATTACTTAGAAATTAGGATTTGGGACAGGGGTCAACCCTTCAACTTAGAAGCAAAGCTGCACTCGATCATGCAAGAGCAGCGCGATCCTTTGGACAGAGAAGGAGAAAGGGGACTGGTGTTCATGTACAAGCTTACAGACGATCTTCGCTATATCCGTACCGAAGATCGCCGCAACTGCCTGGTAATGCGAAAAAACATTAGCTGAGGGCGCGATACCCGCCCGGTCAGGGCGGCTTCTTTCCCAAGGAGTGGAAGATCGCCTCGCCCCCTATTGTCCTACCCGGAACCCAACCACATCCTCTGCAATTCTGCGGGTGCAGGCTCGATGCACGCGGCTGGAGGACAATTTGCTTCAAAATAAATATTATGCGTATTCTAATTTATTCCTATAACTATTATCCAGAGCCGATCGGCATTGCCCCCCTGATGACAGAACTAGCGCAAGGCTTAGTCAAGCGCGGCCACCAAGTCCGAGTCGTCACAGGAATGCCCAACTATCCGCAGCGCCGGATTTATCCGCAATATGAGGACAAATTTTACCTCACCGAAGAACACAACGGCGTCACAATTCAGCGCAGCTATCTGCGCGTCAACGGCCCCCACCCCACCCTCCTAGACAGACTTTTGCTAGACGGCAGTTTTGTCGTCTCCAGCGCCGTCCAAGCTTTCAGAGGCTGGCGTCCCGACGTGATTTTCTCGACAATGCCCCCTTTACCGATTTGCGTCCCAGTCGCCTTTTACGGCTGGATTCGCGCTTGCCCGATCGTCCTCAACGTTCAGGATATCGTCTCAGAAGCAGCCGTGCGCGTCGGCTTGGTCAAAAAAAACGGACTGCTAGTTCGCATTGCTGACGCTTTAGAAAAATTGGCCTACTCCACAGCTAGCCAAGTCAGCGTCATCGACAGCGGTTTTATCAAAAAATTGCACTCTCAGGGAGTACCCCCGGAAAAAATAGTTTGCGTTCCCAATTGGGTTGATGTCAATTTTATTCGCCCCTTACCCAAGGAAAGTAACTCATTTCGAGAAACTCACAAACTCAAGGGAAAATTTGTCGTTCTCTATGCAGGCAATATTGCCCTCACTCAAGGCTTGCAAACAGTTGTCCAAGCAGCGGCTCGTTTGAAACACCTAACCGAAATCGCTTTTGTAATTGTGGGGGAATCAACAGCACTCGCCCGCTTGCAACAAGATTGCGAAACTTATAAAGCTAATAATGTAATGCTGCTACCATTTGAACCGCGAGAAAAATTGCCCGACTTGTTAGCTGCTGCTGATGTTAGTTTAGTCGTACAAAAGCGCCGCGTTACTAACTTCAATATGCCTTCAAAAATTCAAGTAATTCTTGCCAGCGGTAGGGCAATTTTGGCTTCGGTTCCCGAAACTGGTACGGCTCAGAAAGCAGTGCAGCAAAGCGGTGGCGGGGTGGTGGTAGCGCCGGAAGATCCGCAGGCTTTGGCCGAGGCTGTTGAGGATTTGTACTTGCACCCTGCTAAGGTGGATGCGTTGGGCGAGCAAGGCAGAAATTATGCTGTGGAGAATTACGGATTTGAGGAAGCTTTGAATCATTATGAAGCTTTGTTTGCGGCGGTGGCAGCGAGTCATTCTGAGAAAATATTTGCGCCCCTGCCAAAATAAGATAAGCGCTTGAAACCGTGCCTAATTAGAGTGCCAAAAGATGTTCTTAGCAGTACAGAAACAACGTTCGTTAACATAAATACAAAAAAAATGAAAGACTGATGGTTGAGCGATTGAATTCCACAATATACAAGAACCGGAACTGTCCTCGCAGCCGCCATGCAGAAAGCCCTGACTACCGCGATTAAAAGTAAAATACAGATTACTGAAAAAGACTTTTGACTTCCCGTTACAACCATTTTGATTAAATTTTTTATAAAAAAGTTTTCTGTTGAATTAACAAAATAATCATAAAAAATCCCAGAGAAAATAGCAGCGGATCAACGACAAAATAACCTTTGATGGCACTGACTAAAAATAGAAAAAATGAGATAATTACCAAAAATAGCAAGTTTATTAGACTAATTGTTCAGGTAGGAACTGTTTTGAATATTCCAGGAGTTACCAGAAAAGATAACGTATCTACCAAACAGCCGATCGCCCCCTTCGCTCCCTTCACCCCTCCCCATCCCAGAAGTCACCACACCCCTGCGTGCCCGACACCGCAGCCGATCGAAACAAAACGCTAAAATAGTAGCTCATACAATTTTGGAGTTAATATTTGACACTTGCACCCGCGCGCGAAAACGTTCTAGCTTGGCTGTCAGACAGAGTTCCTGCTGCCCGCATCAAACATATTCTGGGAGTCGAACAGACAGCAGGTGACTTGGCTCGCCATTACGGCCTCGACGAAGCAAAAGCCCGATCGGCCGGTTTGTTGCACGATTTGGCAAAATACTTCAAACCTCAACTGCTGCTGCAAATGGCCCAGAAGGAAGGTTTAGAGTTAGACTCAGTGTTGGAAGCACACCCGCATTTGCTGCACGCAGACGCGAGCGCGATCGTCGCCAGAGACGAATTCGGGGTGGTCGAGCGAGAAATTTTGGAAGCAATCGCCAATCACACCCTCGGCAGACCAAACATGAGTCAGCTCAGTTGTACCGTATTTGTAGCAGATACTATAGAGCCGAGCCGCGGCAACACAGCTCAACTAGAAGCACTGCGCGAGGCAAGCTTGCAAAATCTTTATGCAGCCGTGTGGCAAACTAGCGATTATTCTCTTAAATACTTGCTAGAAACTCGCTGCTACATCCACCCCCGCACCGTACTTACGCGGAATTGGGCGCTGCAAATGGCTCGATCGCCGGAAAGAGGAAATTCGACAGAAAAGTCGATCGAACAAATCACAAGTTGAAAGTAAAATTCACCAGAAATTCTGTCCTTACTTTTGGCTTCAACCTAACTCCTATTTCCCGTCTCAAACTGCCAACAACCAATGGCTAGTAGCGCACCCATTTCCCCTTACCCTATCACTTAGGAAATTAAACACTGAATGTCAGATCTAACCCAACTCGAATACTCCAGGGCCCAGTCTACAGCAACCGACGGCACCTCCTCAGACGAAGCCCGTGGCATGATCATGACCGTTGCCCAAGCAGCCGATGACCGCAAAGCAGTAGATATTGTATTGCTCCGAGTGGCAGAAGTATGCTATTTGGCAGACTACTTTGCGATCATCACCGGATTTTCCAACGTGCAGGTACGAGCCATCTCCCAAGCGATAGCAGACCAAGTGGAAGAAGAGTGGCAACGCTTGCCACTGCGTACACAAGGCCTATCAGACGCTAGTTGGGTGGTCATGGACTACGGCGACGCAATCATTCACATCTTGAAGCCTCAAGAGCGGGAGTTCTACAATTTAGAAGCGTTCTGGGGACACGCCGAACGCATTGACTTTTCCCCCACGCCGTGAGGATGGCTAATGTGAAAAACGTTTCTGCTTCTATTTGTCCCGTTCCGCAAGAACAGCGACCGATCAATGAATACCAAGAACTTAAAGAATCCTGGTTTTTTAGCTGGGTAACACTCAATTGGCCCGGATACCTGGCCAAACTAGCTTGGGTGTGGGCTTGGAGTTGCTTGGTATCGGGGCCGATAGCTGCTTCTAGCTTTGCTCCTGTCAAGTATCCAGCTCAGTTTGTCCTCAGCGGTGCCGCAGGTGCCAGTTTTATTCTAGGATTAGCTTTGCTGCGGCTCTACTTGGGTTGGTTCTACGTGCGATCGCGCCTTTCAAATCCCACGGTCGTCTACGAAGAGTCTGGCTGGTACGATTGTCAATCTTGGCCTAAAACTCCCGAAGTTTTGCTTCAAGATCAGTTGATTGTCAACTACCAACTAGAACCAATTCTCAGGCGTCTGCGGCAGACATTTTATGGTTTGACAGTATTGCTGGTTGCCGGAGGACTAACTTGGAGTTGTTTGTAATCGGGAATGGAAGGGAGTTTTGAGTTTTGAGATTGCCGCCCACAGCCAACAACGCACACGGAGTGCATGAGTGAGAAACGATCGCAGAAAGATTAACTTTATAACTCTTAACTGGCAGCTCGCAACTCATAACTTCCTGAACCCCAATCTAAAATCTAAAATCTAAAATCTAAAATTGATATGACAAGGGGAAAAAGAACCCAAGCTCCCGAACTGGAAGTCACACTACTGCGCGAAGGTATTGTGGAATCGAGGCACCGCGCCCAGGCCGCTGTCTGCGACAACCGCGGGCGCGTTCTGTCTGTTGCTGGTAACTCGGAAACGGCCTCATTTGTCCGTTCTTCACTCAAGCCTTTTCAAGCTTTGGCGGTGACGGCGACTGGCACTTTAGAACGCTACGAATTGACCGATCGAGATTTAGCGATTATTTGCAGTTCCCATCAAGGTACGATCGAGCAATCGCGCCAGGTATTTAACGTCCTGTGGCGCTGCGACATTGACCCCTCTAAACTTCAATGCCCCATTCCCGAAGGCAAAAAGAGCGCCCTGCAATACAACTGCTCAGGCAAACACGCCGGAATGCTGGCTGTCTGTCAGCAACTGCACTGGCCTATGGAAACTTATTTGCGCCGCAAACATCCCGTCCAGCAGCTTATTTTGGGCAAAGTGGCTGACTTGCTGGCAATGCCTGCCGAAGAGTTTATCAGCGCTCGCGACGACTGCGGCGCTCCTACCTATCTGTTGCAGTTGGGGCAAATGGCGTCTTTGTACGCTCAGTTAGCCTCCGGCAACAATGTGGATATGGAACGGATTGTCCGCGCTATGACTCATCACCCGATGATGGTTGCTGGTGAGGGCAAATTTGACACGGAACTGATGCGCTTGACTCAAGGGGAATTGGTGAGCAAATCCGGCGCCGAAGGGGTGCAGTGCATTGGCCGCGTTGGCGAAGGCATGGGCTTGGCAATTAAGGTGACGGATGGAGGAAAGCGCGCTCAATTTGCTGTGGCGATTCACTTGCTCAAGCAGTTGGGGTGGATTACTCCAACGATCGCCGAAACTCTTTCGGAAACTTACCTCACTCTCAGTGACTTCAAGCGCTTGGAGGTAATCGGGGAAGTTTCGATGCTTTAGGGCGATCGAGACTCTGAGTCGATTTAAGCAACCCCTCCCATAATCTAAAAAGTTTTTTTGATTTAGGGGTTGCAATTTTCAGAAAGATATGTTTATATTAGAGAGAGACAAAGCGACGCGGGATAGAGCAGCCTGGTAGCTCGTCGGGCTCATAACCCGAAGGTCAGTGGTTCAAATCCACTTCCCGCCACCAAATTAAATAAGACACGCCCCGGCAACCTAAAAGTTGGTGGGGTTTGTTTTATGCCGTCTGCGATCGCATCTTCGACAGATTGATAGCGTTTCCGGTTGCACGACGAGTGACATGATATAGAGGACACGGCACTACCGTCTCGAAAGTTGTGGGTAATATTAATTCCGATGCTGCCCGATTTGATATGAAAGCAGTTTATTTTATGCGGCAAAAAAATGAGGACACAGCAGTGCTGTGTCCCTACTGTATATTTATATTTTTCTAATTGGGACAAAATAAGGCCCACCCTCCACCTAAACACTCAACCCTATACTTTTAGACGACCGTTTGTGCAAGCTTTATTTGTCAAAAAATTGCAATGCGATATCCATATTTTTTAACTCAGGATTTTAAATTGCTAAGTCGGCTGAGCTTGCAACCAATCAAAAATTAGGTTTAACTGTTCCAGTGTTACTAACCCGTATTGCCACAGAACCATCGGCAGTTCGCTTGCATCTTGTTCACCGTGTCGGAGAGCAACGGCGATCGCCGAATTCGATATCGCCAACTCCCCCCGCAAATAATCGATAAGTTGAGCCTTTCCCATCACCTTCACCGCCAGTTTTATGCGCTATTGTAAAGATATGTATCTAATCGGTCTGTATCGGAAGTTTAATTGGTCTAATTTTAGGTTCACAATAGAGAACCTTGTGTGATCGAAACCGCACAAAACTTGTGATAAAACTTTGATAAAAAAGCGATCGCAGTCACAAGAACTCCGAGAGTCAAAAAGTGGGTTCCGCGATCGCTCGCTTCAAATGAATTCATTTAAAATTGCTAAAGTCCTAGCTGAAGCTGAACTCCCGCTTCTGTACCGCTGTCGGTTTGTTTTGGAGGTAAAGGATTTCCTTGACGCTGGGCGTCCGAAGGAGTAGTAATAAATTCCAATGGACCCTCGATTTTGAGGCGAAATGTATCGCCCAAGCTTCTTTCCCTTCTAGCAGAATTAGCCGCCGTTTCTGGTACACCAATCAAGTTTTGGTAGTCAGAGTCTAAGGTTCTGTCCTCCACAGTCCTCAACGAGTCCCCAGATAAAGTCGTTTCCGAATATTGGGGCCCTGGTTGCAGTCTTTGTTGGGCGAGAACCGCCGGGGTCAAACCGATAAAAATTGAGCTCAGTCCGAGAGCAGTGCCAAGAGTAGCAATAACTGCGTTCATCATCCATGCCTCCGCTAGTTGCATCCTACTATGCGCTTATTGTACCGAGCCGGAATTAAGTTGCACTCTATCAAAAGTAGCTGCTTGTGGAGATATCAATTGCAGTTGCTGTGAAAACTTATAATTTTCGATCGCGCTATCGGTCAAATAGAACTGACGCAGCAACCGGGTTGAAACGCCAAAATACCTCATTTCAGGTATGAGTCAACCAAAAACTCGATTGGTTTGATTAGCGCGCGTCAGGAATGGAAAAATAGTTAGTGTTGGACACACGAGCGGCGATCCATCGGTGGTTTTTCAAGAAAATAGTTCGTTGCAGACCGCCAAAACGCTAAAAAAACCTGGGTTGGAGATACCAGTTCAAAAAAAAATGCAACTGTCGGCAAATTCTAAACCCTTACAGAATCAGTCTTTCCCAATTCTTTAATTCTTTAATCTCAAATCTATAATAGTATGAGCGTGTAGAGTCAGTCCAGGATTGATACTGCATTCATCTCGATCGCCAATGTTCCCAAAGCTCCCGATCGCGCTAAGATGGCGGTAGCAGTCGTTAAAAATTCAGTTGCCAGCGGCAGATTCCGAGTTATTAACAGCACTTTGCCTACTAAAACCATCTCAACTTTAAAACCTGCGCTCATCAAGTTGTACTTGACCGGAATGTTGTCGGTTCATAATAATTCTGCTTTACCATGCCCATCAAATATCTGACCGACCCGATTTTAAAAATGTCGGGCAAAGTGCCAATTCGCATCGTCCTTGTTGTGCCTTTTGCCCTCCAGACTTTCGCTGCGGTAGGGTTGACGGGGTGGCTGTCGTTGCGGAACGGGCGCATAGCGGTCAACCATGTTGCCGCACAACTGCGGACAGAAGTCACATCGCGTATCAAGCAACATATTAATAGTTATATTGAAACGCCACACCAAATCAATCAGCTCAATCTCGATGCCATCCGTCTCGGCATTTTGAACGTGCAGGATGCTGATAATTTGCAACGCTACTTCTCCCAACAGATCAAAACCTTTGATAAAATTAGCTACATTCAATTCGCCTCTCAACAAAAAGATTTTATTGGAGTTGAACGCCTCGACGACGGCAAGTTGCAAGTTCAAATTTCTAATCAATCTACTGGCTATAACTTTCAAAGCTACGCGCCGTCAGAGTTGGGGGAACCAACCAAGCTATTAAAAACTACTCTCAACTACGACCCCCGCGTCCGACCTTGGTACATAGCTCCGGTGCAGGCAGGGAAACCGACTTGGAGTAAAATTTATACTTATTTTGACGCTCCCAAACTAGCGATTACGGCGGCTCAACCAGTTTATGGCGAGGATAGAAAACTGATTGGCATCCTGGGTTCTGATTTGGCACTTTCCAAGCTAAATCAATTCTTGGAAACTCTAAAAATTGGCCGTTCCGGACAGACTTTTATTGTAGAAAGGTCGGGGCAATTAGTGGCTACTTCTACTCTGGAACCGCCATTTATTGTTAGCAACGGCGTTCCGAAACGAATTGTGGCAACGACCAGCAAGAATGTTCTAATTCGATCGACCGCCCGGTATTTGACAGAACGCTTCGGAGATTTGCACAAAATTGACAAATCTCGCCAGTTAGATTTTACGATCGACGGTCAACGACAATTTATACAGGTGACGCCACTCTCAGACAGCAGGGGCCTCGATTGGTTGATTGTGGTGGCGGTTCCTGAAGCCGATTTTATGGAAAGGATTAATGCCAACACTCGGTATACTGTGGTGATGTGTCTGGGTGCTTTGGTGCTGGCAACGGCGATTGGCGCTCTGACTTCTAGGTGGATTGTTGTACCGATTCAGCGTCTGAGCAAGGCTGCGGAGGCTTTGTCGCGGGGAGAATGGGACGGGATGGCGGTAGATCCCCGCTTGATGGCGTCTGTAGAGCGGGAGGATGAGGTGGGTGTCCTGGCTCGCTCTTTTAATACGATGGCCGGTCAATTGGAAGAGGCGTTTACTACTCTCGAAGATCGGGTAGAATCTGCGATCGCCGACAAAAATGAATTAATTATTTCTCTGAAAAACTCGCAGCAGAAACTGGCTCTCCATCTTCACCAAACTCCTTTGGGAGCGATTGAATGGGATCTAAACTTTGAAGTAGCGGAATGGAATTTGTCAGCAGAAAGAATTTTTGGATACAACCGCTTGGAAGCTATCGGACGCCACGGAGTCGATCTAATCGTTCCTGAAAGTGCTAAGGAGTATGTCAGGCAACTATCTATAACTTTGCTAACTAATAAAGGAGGAGTTACCAGCCTTAACGAGAACATCAGAAAAGACGGCAAAATAATTCTGTGCGAGTGGTACAACACGACTTTGGTTGATGCTGATGGCAGCATCATTGGGGTGGCATCGCTGATTCAGGATGTGACTGAATTTCACAGTGCTGTGGAGAAGTTGCGGGCTAGCGAGGAGCGGTTTCGCCAGTTGGCAGAAAATATTCATGAGGTATTTTGGATTAGAGAACCTAATCAAAAACAGCTACTTTATGTGAGCCCTGCTTGCGAAAAAATATGGAATTTGAGCTGTCAGAGTTTGCAGTCAGAACCGGAGGCTTTTTGGGATGCTATTCACCCGGAGGATCTCGATCGCGTCAAGGCTGCTTTTGCGAAACAGGTGCGGGGCGATTATGATGAGGAGTATCGGGTAGTGCGATCCCCTAGGGGGGGTATGCCAACGGAAGGTTCCGTTTGCTGGGTGCGCGATCGGGCTTTTCCAGTCCGCAGCCAAACCGGAGAAATTTACCGCATCGTCGGTATTGCCGAAGATATTACCCAGCGCAAATTAGCAGAAGAATTCCAACAAGTCGCTCAAACTGCTCAAGCAGCAAGCCAAGCCAAAAGCGCCTTTTTAGCTAATATGAGCCACGAATTGCGAACTCCTCTCAACGCGATTATTGGTTACAGCGATATGCTCAAAGAAGACGCCGAGGATTTAGGCTGCGAAGATTTTATCCCCGACTTGCAAAAAATTCAAACTGCCGGCAAACACTTGCTATCTTTAATTAGCGACATTCTAGATATTTCTAAGATTGAAGCGGGTCGGATGGAACTTTACTTAGAAACTTTCAACCCGGTTAATTTAATTGACGAGGTAGTTTCGACTGTCAAACCCTTGGTAGATAAAAATTCTAATAAGTTTCAAGTGGATTGTGGTAGCGACTTGGGAATGATGTATGCTGACATTACCAAAACTCGTCAAATATTGCTCAACCTGCTGAGTAATGCAGCGAAATTTACCGAAGGTGGCACTATTAGCCTCTGCATTGAAAGAGTTAAACATGACAGCTTAACCACTCAAGAAATAGCAGAACCTTCCGACTCAATAATTTTTCGCGTAGCTGATACAGGAATTGGGATTCCCCCCGAACAATTGCAGCATTTATTTCAAGCTTTTATGCAGGGCGACGCCTCAACTACGCGCAAGTATGGTGGCACCGGTTTGGGATTGACTATTAGCCGTCACTTTTGCGTGATGATGGGTGGCGATATGCACGTTGAAAGCGAGTTAGGTTGCGGTTCGGTTTTTACTGTGTACTTGCCTGCCTGCGTTGAATTATTGGTCAGCAGTTAGTCTTGCTATCCGGGACGCACTTGTTACACAAGAAACCAGGTTTATTGACAAAAAACCTACCCTTTCAGATAAGTTCGGGGCAATAAACTAAGGTGATGATAGGATACACCATAAGTCCTAATCCTAGCTAATTTCCTGTTTCCGCCGCCCCAAAAGTTGAGCTGTTAATACCCCGCCGACAAAGCCAAAGAAATGCGCTTGCCAGGAAACTCCTGGCTGCGAGGGCAAAACCCCCCAAATTAAACTGCCGTAGAAGAAACCGACAATTAAAGATACCAAAATAGATGTAAAGCTGCGTTCAAAATAGCCCCGCAGCAGTAAGAAGCCGAAGTAACCAAAGATTAATCCGCTGGCACCAATGTGAACGGAATAGGGCGCGCCAGTCAGCCAAACTCCGAATCCGCTGACTAGCACAGTGACGGCACTCACGATAAAAAAGTCGCTAATTTCTCGCAGCATGATCAACCAACCCAATGTCACTAAAGGGAGGGTATTGGCGGCTAAGTGAGCAAAACTGCCGTGTAGAAAAGGCATCAACAGGATGCCTTGAAGTCCGTCGAGGCTGCGGGGACGGACTCCGTAGGCATTCAGCCTGCCTCGGAACAGGAATACATCGACAATTTCGATAATCCAGAGGAGGGAGACGAAGCCACCGAGAATGGCGGCGTGGCTTTGCAATTCGCGGGTGATAGCTTTGGTTTCTGGGTTGCTCATGGGTGGTGAGGGCGGTGATACCGATTATTTCTCATTGTAGAAGTTTCTGAGCGATCGCGAGCAAAGATTGTTGGGGCGAGGTTTCAGGGTTTTTTGCAGCAGAGCTTATTTAGAAATATGATAAGTTTTATTAAAAGTTCCGCATTTTCACGTATAGGATAATTCACCTCGATGCGTCACAATTGTAATTGAACTACAAAAGGAGAGTCAACCGAAGGTTGAAGCTAGAACGTAGAAGACAGAATTTTTACCCTATCAATCAATCGTTGGGCTTGAAATGAGGACAGTTTTTAGAGCGCACACCGCCTTTAAAAAAAATCAGGAACTACTTTTCTCGCCCTAAGTCATTAATTTTAAGAAGTTCAATCCGGTAAAGCAAAACGAGATGCTGTAGATACTGATTGTAGATAATATCGCACAAGCTCTACAAAGAGTTCTTGGCCCCTCGTTATAAAAGAGGAACAGAGCAAAATGAACGTATTTGAGCATACAGTCTCCTACCGAACTCTGCCAACTTGGGTAGGATTTGGCAAACAAGAAACAGCCGTTAATGTCGCTACAAATTCTCAACCTTACGGTCAAAAGCCACACTTTGACCCCTTGCATCCGCTAAAAGAATGGCTTGATAACACTGCAATTAAAAGTCAAAAGTTGGCTCGGCTGCTTTGTAAGTTTATTCCCAGCCAGTGTCCGTTTGAGCGAGAAGTCAAAATTGGCGATCGCACTTTATTATCCATTCCGCCGCTGTGCAAGTTAAATCCGCTTTACGAGCAAATCGTTGGGCTGCGCTTTCGAGCTTTGTGTTATTTGGCTGACGAGTGTGGCGAAGATGTAACTCCTTATTGTTAATTCTGCAAAAACTTAAAATTTTCACTGTCTTTTCACCCTCCCTTCTCCTTGTTGGGGAGGGTTTTTGTTTTGTGTCGGCTTTCCAGGAACAAAAGTGCGGTCAATTTCTCGATCGCCCAGTAAATCAGTTTTGAATCAATTCTTTTTTTTGTGATTGATAGTTATCTCAAGGGTGGTTGTTTGGGAGGATTTTGTAGGGAGGAGCCCGGTTAGGTAAAACAACTATCAAGAGAGGATAATAGGTAGAGCGTCAACAGAAGCGTGAACTGCATTCGTAGGATAAGTGGCTATGACCCCTGAACAAAAGGAGCGTTTTAAAGCTTGTGCTAGCTTAAAACCGGGATGCTGCTGGTTCGCCTCTTGCCTAACTTTATTGGGTAATCTCCCAAAAGATGTACGGTTTTATCCCCTCTAGAGCGCTATGAGGTAGATACCATGAGAAAAGTGTCAAGGACATCACCAATCTATGTCGGTTGAGCAGTGGAGTGAGGCAACCCACAATTAAAGTTGAGTTTTACTCCCTACATTTTTCCCAAAATTGATAGATTAGTAATTGAGGCAAATATTTAAGCTATTTCAAGAATATAAGTAAAACTAAATGTCAAAATCACGAACTCGGTAATTATCGACACAAATTATAAAACATTTTACGAATCTAACTAATACCAAGTGTTAAAAAGAACTTTTTTTGCAGTAATTATTGCACTTTTATCTTTTATGGTTTCACTCATGCTATCAGCTCAAACTTCTGAGGCTGTCAATGAACTATATGTATTTGGGGACAGTCTTTCGGATATGGGAATGGTGTTTCGAGCAAGCGGGAGTCAATATCCGCCTCGTTCGACTTACTTTCAAGGCCGTTACTCGAATGGTAAGGTTTGGGTAGAATATCTTGCCGATCGCCTGAAGTTGCAGCCTGAACGAGTCACTAATTTGGCTTATGGAGGTGCAACAACGGGGAGCGATCGCAATAGCCTTGTCCCTGGTTTGTTAACTCAAGTTCAGTCATGGACTAACTCCCAAAAACAGGCAAATCCTAATGCGCTGTATGTACTGTGGGCGGGGGCGAATGACTATTTGCAGGGGGGAAATAATGCGAATAT
Source organism: Microcoleus sp. B3-D7 (assembly GCF_036705305.1). Taxonomy (NCBI): domain Bacteria; kingdom Bacillati; phylum Cyanobacteriota; class Cyanophyceae; order Oscillatoriales; family Microcoleaceae; genus Microcoleus; species Microcoleus sp. B3-D7. Next base: position 53,993 of record NZ_JAUBUE010000008.1, read on the forward strand.
TCCCGTTGAAAATCTGGCGAGGGCGATCGCATCTCTTGCTGGTGTGGGTGCCAAAAATATCCTGCTAGCAAATTTACCCGATTTGGGGCAGTTACCGGCGACGCGAACAGGCACTAATTCTGCAAGGCTCACTGCATTAACACAAGCACACAATCAGGGTTTGAGGCGAACGGTTAAGGTATTAAGTCAACAGCATTCTGACTTAAAGATTGCGACTCTGGATGCTCATGCGCTTTATCGGGAAGCCATTGCTTCTCCGGCTAAATATGGCTTGACTAATGTGACGAGTGCGTGTTTATCGGGTGGAGGTGTTTGTGGTAGTCCCGATCGATTTTTGTTTTGGGACGGCATTCATCCGACGACGGCTGCACACAGGATTTTGGGAGAAGCGGCGTCGGCTGTTGTGCAGGAAAGCGGGCTCATTAAATCGGAATTGGAGATGCTTCGGTAAACTATTTTAAGGCTTTCCCGGCGATCGCCACAAGAGCGGGATGCTCCCAGGTTAAATTAAACAAACTTTCGTCTGCCTCAGCAGAAAAGCCAGATATTTTGTTAGATACCCGGCTTTTTCAAGAAGTCTGGGCTTGAAAGAGCGATCGCATTTAAATACTAAAGGGAGCGAATCACTCGTTGTTCGAGAATGCGTTTGCCTTTGTTATAAATACTAAGGCTGGCTCCTGTAACAATGTAATCGTAGGTGCCATTTTTTGCCACGTAACCAGTCCCCTCTTCAGTACGAGCACGCAGGGCGATCGTGCTGCCGTTACTCTTTTTAACGCCATAGTAATATAGTTGATTGGCGTGGTTGTAGCACAGATAAATGCGAAAGTTGCTGGTCTCGAAATAGTTTTCCACTTTCTGTCTTTTGCGAGCACAAAAATCCCTCACCAGTTTTTGGGGGGTGGATACATTAGCTATTTGTATGGTTTCAATCGGAGACTGAGTGCGAGACGCTGTTGGTGCAGTGCTTGTGTTCGATTGTCCTAGAGCAAAGGTTGCCGCTGGATTGCTGGCAAATAGCATTAAACCGAGTAAGCTGGTTTGTGTGAGTCTTGCTGTGAAGTTCATAAGTCATTCCTTTAAAAGATGTTGATGCGTCTAACCTAAATAAGTTGGATTGATTAGGGCGATCGAACAGTACAGTTTTCACAATTGGCCTCACGGAGGAAATCCTTGGATACAATTTCCGTTTCCCTTGAGCTCGCGCACTATTCTCAATAAGTTTTTAGGGGCAGGCTAGAAGCCCGCCCCACAAGAGGATTGGATGTATAGTAGAAAGCTCGTTACTGAGAATGATATTTTTCTGTGAGTTTCCCTGCAACTGACTAGCCGACGGACAATTAAAAAACTGGCACTTTCGATTGCTGATAAGACTTATGTACTAACAGGCGATCGTGAGGACAAAGCAGAGAATTGTTTTAAATCTTGTGCGCCAACTGCGGGCGCGGATGCTAGTTTTCATCAATTTCGATAAGTGCGATCGGGTAGTCCTGACTCTGCAGGACTACCATTTTATTATCTTTGGATTGGCTTATAATATCTAAGGTATACTTATTTGATCAATCAATTGTAGCAAATACTCTTTCAAGCTGATCCTAAAGTTACGAGAGAGTTAATCATTTTCCGATAAAAGATACTTTCTCAATCCTTGTTCAGTATTCGAGGCAAAAAATGGGGGAAATTTCAGAGACAAGCCGTTTTCAAGGACGAGTGGTAAAAATTCTTAGTGATAAAAGAGGCGGATTCATTTTACCAGATGATAAAAGTGATAATCTTTATTTTATCGCTTCACAAGTTGAGAACGAGAAAATTGAAACTTTGAAGCCAGGAGATCCCGTTACTTTTACTGTTGGCAAAGGCAAGGAGGGCAAGGTAGTTTTTGCTAATAAAGTAAAATTAGTTAGCGCAGAAAAGACTAATAAGGATTGTACCACAGAAACTCGCTTTCATGGTCATGTCAAAAAAATTTTTATCAACAGGCAATCGGGTTATATTACACTTGAGGGTAGCACTCAAGATCTCTATTTTATTGCCAAGCAAGTAGAAAAGAATAAACTGGAAACTTTAAAAGTAGGCGATGCAGTTACCTTTACCATTGGTGAGAGCGAAGATGGGAGACGATTTGCCAATAGAATCCAACTTATTAATTTTGACCAAATAGAGCAAAATGATACTCCTGCTGAGTTGAACCCCACTCCTATCACCTGTGATGAACTTAAAAACCAAATAATTGAGCAATTTAAGCGAATAGTACATACAACCAGTTCAAGTGAATTTGAGGACTTGACTTTTTTATTACTGAAAAATTTGGGCATCCATTATCTCTATCAATATGACAAGAGAAACCAAGCTGGTAGAGCCGATGGATTTTTCATTATTGGCAACCTTGCAGTAATGTATGATTGCACGCTCAGGGAGGGTTTTGAAGAATATAAGAAAGACCAAATTGAAAACTATATAAATAAGCTTGAGCAGGCTCAGTTGACATTTAACCTTAGATCTTCAGACGGTGTACAAAAGAAAAAAACTCTGAGGATTGATGGCAAAAGCAAACAAGTTTGGATTATTACTCTAGGTCAAACGCGAGAAATCAGTGATTACGGTAATATCAAAGTTAAGGAAGTTTCGGTAAATCATCTTATTTGGCTACTTCAAGAGAGATTAAACCGAGATGTGATAGAAGAAGATGATTTAGCCCTTAATCTACTATCTCGTATAGAAAAGGTCATTCCTGCTTAAAGCTATTTTGCATTTTGAGTAAGGTGGGCAAATGCCCACCTTACAACTAACTACGCGCCGACAGATTCCTTCGCTGCGTAAAGCACCTCAACGGTAATCTTATCAATCCCCCGATCGCGCGCAAACTTCTCAGTATTCCGCTTCACCTTACCCCGCACAAAACCAGGGATTTTATTCAACTCAGCTTGTCCATCCTTCGTCCAACCCATATCAGAATCAGCCGAAATACCCTTCGTAATCACTTCCTTAGTATCGTGGCCGCCGAAGATTTCCAGCAAGTGGTCTTCCATTCCCAAAGTGAAGGAATTGTACACCAAATCTACGCACTGATTCGTGCCTTCATAACCCAAAAATGGCTTGTAGCCGATCGGGAAATTTTGGACGTGAATCGGTGCAGCAATTACGCCGCAGGGAATATCCAACCGCTTACCAACGTGGCGTTCCATTTGGGTGCCGAAAATTGCCGAAGGTTCCGCTTTGGCGATCGCATCTCCAATCGCCCCGTGATCGTCTGTCACCAGCACTTCATCGCAATACTCGCTTACCTGTTCCCGGAACCAGTCAGCGTCGTGTTTGCAGTATGTTCCTGCCCACACAACGTGGATTCCCATTTCGCGAGCCAAAATCTTCGTCATTGCCGCAGCGTGGGTATTATCGCCAAATACGACGGCTTTTTTGCCCGTTAAGTTTTGGCAGTCGATCGATCGCGAAAACCAAGCAGCCTGCGACACAAACCGAGTTTGTTGGTCAATAAAATTTTCGTAATCAACATCCGCACCTTGAGCGTTTAAAACTTGCTGAATCTTGCGGATACAGCGCGCCGTTTCCACCACACCCATCGGCGTAATATCCACCATCGGCGTACCGAATTCTTTTTGCAAATACTCCCCGGTCATCATCCCCAATTCCCGATAAGGAACCAAGTTAAACCAAGCGCGGGGCAGTCTTTTTAAGTTGTGAACCGAAGCACCTTCGGGAATAACTTCGTTGACTTCAATGCCCAAATCTGCCATCAAACGCTTCAACTCGGTGCAGTCGTGCTGGTTGTGGAAACCCAGCGTAGACATACCGATAATGTTGACAGATGGTTTTTCGCTTTTGGCTTCTACTAAATCGCCTTTTTTGCGGGCTTTATTAATGTAAAATTGGACGATTTGATCCAAAGTGCGATCGGCAGCTTGCAGTTCGTTGACGCGATAATGGTTAACATCCGCCAGCAATACGTCGCCTTTGGCATCCAATTGAGCTCTCTCGACGAAGTTTTCCAAGTCTTCTTGCAGAATGCTGGAGGTGCAAGTCGGGGTGAGCACGATTAAATCTGGGTGCTCTTCTCTGTCTTTGCGGGTGATGTTGTCCACCACCCGTTCCTGCGAACCCCGCGCCAGTACGTGTCTGTCAACGACGCTGGTAGTTACCGGGGTGAAATCCCGTTCCCTCTCCAGCATCGAACGCATGACGTTAAAATAGTCGTCTCCTATGGGTGCGTGCATGATCGCATGGACGTTTTTGAAGGAAGTGGCCACGCGCAAAGTGCCGATGTGGGCTGGGCCTGCGTACATCCAATAAGCCAATTTCATAGGTATTTTTCCTGGTGCTGGTTGAGAATTGCCCGATCGGGCGATTACTGCTAAATTTTAAGGTTGTTTCTGATTTTCTCACCGGATGAATCCTTGAGAAATACTAATTTTCTGAGAATTTACAGAGTTAGGAAATGCTCAAACCCTTTGCCTGCTTGGGATTTGACTCGCAATTCAAACAACTTTACCTGGGTTTTATGGCAATAATTCTTAATCTTTCCTCAAATTTTCTTAAGAGTTAGGCAAATTTGATTAATGTAGGGTTCGCTGCCGCGCACCAGACAAGGTGCAATAATTCTGAATTTCTTGTCAAATTTACTCTGGTCAAACGGTCAGTTCGTATTGTTAATCGATCGGTCAAAATAGATAGAACTGAAGGAAATTTCCGATTCCGAAGCAACACTTACTTCACTCAGCACCTCGGTCGCGAATTATAGTTAAGATTTGCACCGGCCAGTTTTTTTGAAGCACCGCAAATTCATACCCGATCATCGGAAAAAATAAATCTTTCAGCACTTGCATATTTTCACCAGATGTGATGGCGAGGGGTTAAAATCAAGCAATTGCTTGGAAACTGAGATGATTTAGTTGTCAGCGTGGCGATCGAGTATTAGAGTAAATCCTTGCACAACTCCTGTATTTGCGCTCTTGTTAACCTAACTGCTGAGGTAACGAAAGCCCCAGCGTGCTTTTGTCAGCAGTAGCTCTTTGCTGTCAAGGCCTGCCTACCCACACATCCCAAAAGATAGCTCTTGAGCGATAATGAAGAATAACATAGGATTTACGAAAAGAAACCCGATTTACACGAAAAAATCTTGGGTTTGTCAACGACTAGCAACGAAGGAACCGGGTTTCTAGCCCGCCGCGCGTCAGTCCTGTAACATTGACCAAGCACACCTAATTTGAGAGAACCCAACTATGATGGCAATTCCCGGCGTTGCAGTTCTCGCTCTCATTTATGAAAGCAGCACTTCCCTGGTTTACCGCGGCCACAACGAGCAGAACAACCAACCTGTTATTATCAAACTTATCAAAGAAGACTATCCGACTCCTGAAGAACTGAATAGATACAAGCGCGAATATGAGATCACTGCCAACTTAAGCCTGTTGGACGGAGTTGTTAAAGTGTATAAGTTGCAACAGGTTAGAAATAGTCTGGCAATGATCTTAGAAGATTTTGGCGGGGAATCTTTAAAGATATTTATGGGTTCCCAAAAATTTACCATTTTAGGATTTCTGACTACGGCTATCAAAGTTGCGGAAACTTTGGGCGAAATTCACGGAAAAAATGTAATTCATAAAGATATAAACCCTTCTAATATAGTTTTTAATCCTGCTACAGGACAAGTAAAACTAATAGACTTTAGCATTTCAACTGCATCCAACCTGGAAAAGATCCCGACTAAAAATCCCAATTTTCTAGAAGGCACTTTAGCCTATATGTCGCCCGAACAAACCGGCAGAATGAACCGGGTAGTCGATTACCGCACCGACTTTTATTCGCTCGGCGTGACCTTCTATGAAATCCTGGCAGGACAACTCCCTTTTTCCACTACAGATCCCATGGAGTTAGTTCACTGTCACATTGCCAAACAGCCAGTACCTCTCGCTGAAATTGCACCAGAAATTCCTCAAACTGTTTCAGATATTGTGATGAAATTGTTAGCAAAAACTCCTGAGGAGCGCTATCAAAGTGCTTGGGGACTAAAAGCTGATTTGGAATCCTGCCTGTTTCAGTGGCAAACATCTGGGGTTGTTTCTGAGTTTCCTCTCGGGCGCCAAGATATTTCCGACAAATTTCAAATACCTCAAAAACTTTACGGCAGACAGCGAGAAGTTGAAACTCTTTTAGCGGCATTTGAACGGGTAGCAGCAACAAATAATCGAGGCTACCGCACCGAAGATTCCCAAATTTCTGTCATCAAAAAAGAGAGCAAATCGAAAAAAGAAAGTCCCTTGTCAGTCCTGGCGAGAGGACAGCATAAATCCCGCAGCGAGATGATGCTGATTGCCGGTTATTCCGGCATTGGCAAATCTGCAATGGTGAAGATTTTAGACAAACCTATTACCCGCAGGCGTGGATACTTTATTTGGGGAAAGTTTGACCAGTACAAGCGGACTATTCCTTACTCTGCCGTTGTCAGCGCTTTTTCGGAATTGGTGCGGCAACTGTTAACTGAAAGTGAGGCTCAATTAGCAGTTTGGCGCGAAAAACTCCGCAGTTCCTTCGGTCAAAACGGACAAATTATTATTGATGTTATTCCCGAAGTTGAACTAATTGTCGGAGCTCAGTCTCCTGTAGCTGAATTGGGACCGACGGAATCTCTGAACCGCTTTAATTTAGTATTTCAAAATTTCATTCGCGTATTTTGCCAGCCAGAACATCCGCTGGTCATTTTTCTCGACGATTTGCAGTGGGCTGATTCGGCTACTCTCAAGCTGATCGAATTGATGATGACAGATGAAGCTACGCAATATCTGTTTTTAATTGGTGCTTATCGGGATAATGAAGTTAGTCCTACTCATCCTTTAATGATGACAGTGGAGACACTGCGAAATCAGGAAGCTATCATCAATCAGATTGCTTTGTCGCCGCTGGGGGTAGAAAACATAACTCATTTGATTGCGGAGACTTTGCACAGCGATCGAGAATCTGTCAAACCGTTAGCTGAATTGGTAATCAGCAAAACCGACGGAAATCCTTTTTTTGTCAATCAATTCCTGCAAACATTGTATCAGGAAAATCTGCTAGTTTTTCACCCGCCACAGTCGGGTAGTAAAGGCGGCTGGCATTGGGATATGACTCAAATTGAACAGTGCGCTATCACTGACAATGTAGTAGATTTGATGGTACAAAAATTGAGAAAACTGCCAAGTTCAACGCAGCAAGTTTTGCGTTTAGTGGCTTGTTTGGGGAATGAATTTGACTTGAATACTCTTTCTTTAATTCATGAAAAAGAAGCCTCGGAAACTTTTTCTCACCTGTTGCCCGCCATTAAGTCGGGATTGATTCTGCCAACTTCGGAATTGGAAAGCAAGTCATTAGATTACGTGCTGTTTCCGCTATTAATTCTGAATTATAAATTTTTGCACGATCGGGTACAGCAAGCAGCTTACGCTCTGATCGACGACTCGCAAAAAAAGGCAGTTCACCTGAAAATAGGCAGGCAAATCCTAGAAAATACCCCGGCTGAATATCGCGCTGACAGAATCTTTGAATTAGTCGATCACTTGAATGTGGCTCGATCGCTAATTAAAGACGATCGAGAATTAATTGAACTGGCAACGCTGAATTTAGACGCCGCCCGCAGAGCCAAAGATGCCACTGCTTATGTTGCTGCCTTGCAGTATTTGACCGCAGGCATGGACGGTTTGAGCGCCGATATTTGGGATGCCCACTACGATTTAGCCTTTGCCTTGCACATGGAGCGGGCAAATGTTGAGTATTTAAACGGTTATTTCGAGAAGTCTGAAGAATTTATTAATATAACTCTGGAAAAAGCGCGATCGCCCTTAGAAAAGGTAGAAATTTACAACCTGCTGATCGTGCAGTACACCCTGCGGGCGAAGTACGAAGAAGCCGTTAAAGCCGGAATCCAAGCTTTGGACTTGCTAGGCATTGACTTGCCGCTAGACGGGCTACAAAAAGTCATATCCGAAGAATTTGCAACAGCTACAAATATTTTAGCAGGTAGAGAAATAGCTTCCCTAATTGACGCCCCCGAAATGACTGTACCCGACAAAAAAGTTGCCGTCAAATTAATTACAAACTTGCTGACATCCGCGTACCTCAAAAATCCCGACTTGTGGAAAGTCAGCGTTTTAAAAGGAGTCAATCTTTCTCTACAATACGGTTTAGTACCCGAAGCCTCTCTTTGCTATGCTGGCTACGGTATGTTCTTAAACGCAGTTTCGGGAGATTACAAAGCTGCGTATCAATTCGGCTTGCTCTCGCTGAATCTCAGCGAAAAATCTGGCAATATCGGCTTGAAGTGCAGAGCTTGTTCATCCCTGGTCAGTATTTTTTATTACTGGTTCAATCACATCAAAGATTCCCACGCAATCAGCAATGAAGGATATCAAGCAGCTTTAGAATCAGGAGATTTAGAGTATGCGGGTTATATTCTGTCCAACCGCATAGCTAACTCATTTTTTCAAGGTAAAGAAATCTCGCAAATTCTGGCAGACACGAGCAGGTATTTGCAGTTCAGCCAAAAAACCAAAAATCAGCTCGTAACCGATATATTATTAGGGGTAGAGTTAATCCTGCGTAACTTGAGCAAACTAACTCCTGAAAAGTTTGTATTTGAAAGCGAAGATATCAGCGAAGCTGAATACGTACACAACTGTCAAGCTCATCAAAATTTGTACTCGCTCTGCCTTTATCAGATTCGCAAATGCCAGGTAATGTACTGGTACGGCAACTTCAACGAAGCGCTACAACTAGCTTTTGAAGTAGAAAAACAGCTATCTTTTATTACCGGAGCGATACCGGCTACCGAATGGAATTTTTTCTTTTCTCTAACTTTAGCCGCCGTTTTCCCAAATGTTTCAGAAGAGAAGCAAAAGGAATACTTGGAAAAATTAGAGGAAAACCAAAAACAGATGAAAATTTGGTCAGATAACTGTGCCGAAAATTTTCTGCACAAGTATCTTTTAGTACAAGCAGAAATAGCCAGAATTTCCAAAAAAGATTCAGAAGCTGTAGAATTGTACGATTTCTCTATAAATTTAGCCCAAGACAATGAGTTTGTCCAAAATGAAGCGCTAGCTAATGAACTAGCAGCTAAGTTTTGGTTGAGTAAAGGCAAGTATCAATATGCCAAAATTCACTTGCGCGAAGCTCACTCGTGCTACTTGCGCTGGGGTGCAGTTCGCAAAGTAGAAGATTTAGAACAGAAGTATCCGCAGTTGCGGGAAATGACGCCGCTCAACGGAAGTTTTAACAACAATCAAACTACCACAACTATTCATACTTCTACTGGCAGCGATGCGAGAGTGCTGGATTTGGCAACGGTAATGAAAGCATCTCTGGCGATTTCTAGCGAAATTGTCCTCGATAAGTTGCTGGCTTCTTTGATGAGAATTTCCTTAGAAAATGCAGGTGCTCAATTAGGTTTTCTGATTTTAGTTAGAGATGGTCAACTGTTGATTTCAGCTAAAGCGTCAGTATTTGCTGAAGATGTAGCTGTGCTGCAATTTACGCCTGTTGGAGACTATCATGATTTGCCAGTAACGGTGATTAATTATGTGGAAAGAACTCGCTCGGATTTGGTGTTGAGCAATGCGGCGGCTGAGGGACTATTCACAGCAGATCCTTACATCGCTAAACACCAACTCCAATCTATTTTGTGTACTCCAATCATCAATCAAGGCAAACTAATCGGCATTCTTTATTTAGAAAACAATTTGACTGTCGGAGCATTTACTCCCCACAGATTGGAAGTTTTAAGGTTGCTTTCTTCCCAAGTTGCTATTTCTTTGGAAAATGCTCTGCTTTACAATTCTGTGGAACAGAAAGTGCAAGAGCGGACGCAGGAGTTAAATGAAAAGAACGAGCGTTTAGAACAAACTTTGCGCGAACTTAAACTAACTCAAGCTCAATTAATCCAAACGGAAAAAATGTCGAGTTTGGGGCAAATGGTCGCTGGTGTAGCTCACGAAATTAATAATCCTGTAAGTTTTATCTACGGCAATCTTAATCCGGCTAGCGAATACGTTAAAGACTTGCTAAAATTGATTGAGCTTTACCAGCAGCACTATCCAGAACCTGCTGATGAAATTCTAGAAGAAATAGAAACAATTGAGCTGGAGTTTTTGAGCGAGGATTTGCAAAAGCTGCTGGATTCCATGAAAGTAGGAGCGGAAAGAATCCGGGATATTGTGCTGAGTTTGCGGAATTTCTCTCGCCTCGACGAAGCGCAAATGAAGTCGGTAGATATCCATCAAGGCATCGACAGTACGGTGATGTTGCTGCAACCACGCTTGAGAAAAGAGGGCGGGCGTTTGGGAATTGAGGTGATTAAAAATTACAGCCCGCTACCACTAATTACTTGTTATGCGTCTCAGTTGAATCAGGTGTTTATGAATATTTTGACAAATGCGATCGATGCTCTCCTCGTCGCAAGAGATGCCCCGGAAAACTCTCATCAACAGCCTACGATTACAATTTCTACAGAGGTGACAGACAGGAATTCTGCCATAATTAAAATTGCCGACAGCGGGCCGGGGATGAGCACTGAGGTGCTGCACAAGATATTCGATCCATTTTTTACAACTAAGCCGGTGGGTTCGGGAACAGGTTTGGGATTGTCTATTTCTCACTCGATTGTTGTGAGTTCTCACGGCGGAAAATTGACTTGCGTTTCTGCACCAGGAGAGGGGAGCGAGTTTATTATTGAAATTCCGATCGCCCCCAGGCAAGTTTTGTAATCGGCACCACTCACTATTAACCAACATCCCCAAATAAATTCCAGTTAGCAACTCTTAATAATCCGGTCACGCCTTGCGTTGTCATATCAAATCTGTTAGCATCGGAATTATTCCTATCTCTCTTCTTTTCATTTGCGTGAATCAGCGTCAATCCCTTGTCATCTGCGGTTAATAACTTCTATTTTTTTACCGCAGATGAGGGCAGAGAAACACAGATTAACGCAGATGAATTAGAGAAATTATGGTTGCACAGTCTGTGATTGTTGACGCTTCGACGAAGCTAATCTACAATCGCTGTTGAAGGAATTCATAAAATTAAGTTAGTGATAAAGTTTCCAGCATTCTCGCGCAATTTCCCAATCCTCCTGCGTGTGAATGACCAAAATTCTCACCGCTGAATCCACTGCCGCAATATCTTCATCCACTGGCGACTGTTGATTCTTCTCCCCATCCAATTTTAAACCCATAAATCCAAAAGCTTGGCAAGCAGCCGATCGCACAACAGCAGAATTTTCTCCAACTCCCGCCGTAAAAATCAAAGCATCCAACCCACCCAAACTCGCCAGCATGGCGCCAATTCCGGCGCGCAAACGGTGGATGTAAATATCCAAAGCAAGTTGAGATCTCTCATTACCTTGGGCGATCGTATCTCCAATCTGCCGCATATCGCTAGATACCCCAGAAATCCCTTTTAAACCAGAATTACGATTGAGAATATTATCTAATTTTTCAGAAGTTAAATCTTCTCGCCTTAACAAATGAATTATAATCCCCGGATCGATCGCACCCGATCGACTTCCCATCATCAAACCATCCAAAGGCGTAAAACCCATCGTCGTGTCAACACTCCAGCCGCCGCGAATCGCCGCCAGAGAGCATCCGTTGCCCAAGTGACAGCTAATCAGCCGCAAATGGGTCAAATCACGGTTCAGAAGTTGAGCCGCCCTGCGCGCGCAATATTGATGGCTAATGCCGTGAAAACCGTAGCGGCGAATTCCGTTTTCCAGCCATTCGTAGGGGCCGGGATAAACAAAGGCGGCAGGCGGCAATTGCGCGTGAAAAGCTGTATCAAATACTGCTACTTGCGGCCGATTTGGGAGGATTTTTTCCAGGGCTTCGATGCCTTCGAGGTTGACGGGATTGTGTACGGGGGCGAAAACAGATAAACGGGCGATCGCCTCTTTAACATCCGGCGAAATTAACGTACTTTGCTGATAGTCTTGTCCGCCGTGTACGACGCGGTGGCCGACAATATCAATCTCGTTTAAACTATTAATAACTTGAGTTTTACCCTGCCACAGAGTCTCCAGCATTCGAGAAATGGCGGCTTCGCGAGAGTCTGAGGCAAATTCTTCCTCCTGTTCAGTTCCTGAGGCAGTTTCGACTTTCAACTGAGCCACACCTTCGCGGTGATTCCAGTCAATTTGCGCTTCCCAGAGGGGTTGCGGCGGGCGATCGGGCAGGACATCGTTTAACTCGTAAAGACAGCTCTTTTGACTGCTAGAACCCGCATTTAACACCAGTATTTTCATGCTTTATTATGTCCTGTTGATTCGTTCTTTCGATCGCTAGGCGATTGAAATCGCGTTTTGTCAAACTTTCGTCCCAGCAGAGGGGGACTAAAAAATATTGAGAGCCTGGGAAAATTATTAAGAAAAATGTCGAAAAATTAACTATTAATGCAATCTGTAGCTAACAGTTGCATTTTTTTGATATATCTTCTCAGCAGATTTTCATTTACTAAAGTTTAAGGAGCAGATCGATGTTTACACCAATTTTACTTGCCACTGTCGCCAGAACCGTAGAGTGGAGCCCCACGACCGGTTTGATTATGATTCTTTGCAATATTTTAGCTATTGCGATCGGCAGATCAACCATCCAAAAGCCTCACACAGGCCCAGCCGCGCCCTCATCGGGTTTGGTCGGCGGTTTGAGTTTGGGTGCACTTGTCGGAAGTCTCTGCTTCGGTCATATTTTGGGAACGGGTACGATTTTAGGATTGTCTTACATAGGCGCGATTTAGTTTCAGACTGTAGGGTGCGCCCCCGCACCTTACCCGCAATTTCAAGTACCGGGTAAATTGCGGAGGTTTTCATCCATGTACGATCGATCGCCCAAAACCTCCAGCAGCGGCCCGCGCACGTCAAACTTAACAATACTGACAGAAGCTGCTAAAGCGGCAATGCGATAGCGATAACGTCCCAAATCAATCCCCAAGAGACTGCACAGAATAATTCTAATAGTCGCCTTGTGCGAGACAACCAAAACATTACCGCTCTTGTACTTTTCCTGAATTTCTGCGATAACTAAGGACGATCGGCTAGCAATTTCCACGGAAGTCTCGCCGCCATTCGGTGCATTCCAAGCAGGTTCTGTCAGCCAGTTAATATAATCTTCTTCGTATTCTTTTTTGACTAATTCTACTGTTTTGCCTTCCCACTTACCGTAATTAATCTCCCTCAGTCCGTCGCGAAGCTGCATTTCAATTCCCACAGCATCGCACAAAGGTTTTGCAGTAGCAATTGTGCGTTTCATCGGACTGACATAAACAGCCTCCCAGGGCAATTTTGCGTAAGTAGCGGCAAACTGTTCTGCCATTTGAGAACCTACGGGCGTTAATTCTGGATCGATATGACCGCAGAAACCGCCAGTCTTGCTGTAAGTCGTTTCACCGTGTCGGACAAAGTAGATTTTTAAGCTCATATATAGCAGTTTTATTGGATTGTTGAAAAAGACTTTTATTGAAGGCACCGCAGAAGAGATTCTCGATCGCCCGCGCCGGACACGGCAGTGCCGTGTCCTAATCCCCGATCCTGTGCCGGACACGGCATTGCCGTGTCCCTACCCAGAATATCGCTAGCCCGGTGCACCCGATCGCACGGTTTGATCTCCTGTCGTTGTCGGATCTTTCGTTTCCTGCGGCGCTTCCGACGAAACCGGGCCCGCGTGCGGCCACTTCCAGTCGCGGATTTCCGGCATATCATCGCCGTGTTCGTTGATATACTGCCTGTGTTCGATCAGCTTGTCACGGATAGCTTGTTTGCCGTAAGCTGCGACAGAACTCAGTTTTGGAACGCGATCGAGTACATCTCCAACTAAATGGAATCGATCGAGGTCATTAATCACCACCATATCAAACGGCGTCGTAGTCGTTCCCTCTTCCTTGTAACCCCGAACGTGAATATTCGAGTGATTTGTCCGGCGATAAGTCAAGCGGTGAATCAGCCAAGGATAGCCGTGAAAAGCAAAAATCACCGGCTTATCTTTCGTGAACAAAGTATCAAAATCCTTGTCAGACAAACCGTGGGGATGTTCGCTAGCAGGTTGCAACGTCATCAAATCCACCACATTCACTACCCGCACTTTTAAATCGGGATAATCTCGGCGGAGAATGTCAACAGCAGCCAAAGTTTCCAGCGTCGGAACATCACCCGCGCAAGCCATCACCACATCTGGTTCGCCGCCTTTATCATTGCTAGCCCACTCCCAAATGCCGATGCCGGCGGTACAGTGTTTAATCGCAGAATCCATATCCAAATACTGCAATGCCGGCTGCTTCCCTGCAATAATCACGTTGACATAGTGGCGGCTGCGGAGACAGTGATCCGTTACAGACAGCAAAGTATTCGCATCCGGCGGCAAATAAATCCGCACAACCTCGGCTTTCTTGTTAATTACGTGGTCGATAAAACCCGGATCTTGGTGAGAAAAACCGTTGTGGTCTTGCCGCCAAACGTGAGAAGTTAGCAGGTAGTTGAGAGAGGCGATCGGCCTGCGCCAAGGAATGTGACGAGTAGTTTTCAACCACTTGGCGTGTTGGTTGAACATCGAATCGATGATGTGAATAAACGCCTCGTAACAAGAGAAAAAGCCGTGGCGTCCCGTCAGCAAATAGCCTTCCAGCCATCCCTGACACATATGTTCGCTGAGGACTTCCATCACCCGGCCGTCGGGGGAGATGTGGTCGTCTTCGGGCAAAATTTCCCCCGCCCACACCCGGTTCGTCACTTCAAACACGGGATCGAGACGATTTGAGGCCGTCTCGTCGGGCCCGACAATGCGGAAATTGGCGTTTTCCTGATTCAGTGTCATCACCTCTCGCAGGAAGCGGCCGGAAACGCGGGTTGCTTCTGCCATTACAGTGCCCGGTTTTTGCACCTCAACGGCGTAGTCTTCAAATTTCGGCATTTTCAAGTCTCGCAGCAGCAGGCCGCCGTTAGCGTGGGGATTTGCCCCCATCCGTCGAGCTCCCTTGGGTGCGAGTTCGGCCAATTCGGTAATTAACTTGCCATTTTCGTCGAAGAGTTCTTCCGGCTTATAGCTTTTCATCCAATCTTCCAGGAGTTGGACGTGTCCCGGCTTAGAAGCCATTTCCGAAAGTGGGACTTGGTGCGATCGCCAATAATCCTCTGTTTTCTTACCGTCTACTTCCTTCGGCCCCGTCCAGCCTTTGGGAGTTTTCATCACAATCATCGGCCACTGGGGACGGCCCGAATAGCCCTCCGTCCGGGCTTTTTCCTGAATCGCCTTAATTTCGCCGATCGCGGTATCGAGAGTTGCAGCCATCAACTGGTGCATGGTTTCCGGGTCTGAACCTTCCACCCAATAAGGTTTGTAGCCGTAACCGACCATCAAACTTTCCAATTCCTCTTGCGGAATGCGGGCCAACAGCGTGGGATTGGCAATTTTGTAGCCGTTCAAGTGCAAAATCGGCAACACGGCCCCGTCCCGAACCGGGTTGAGAAACTTGTTAGAGTGCCAGCTAGCAGCTAGCGGACCGCTTTCGGCTTCCCCGTCGCCGACAACGGCCGCCACAATCAAATCGGGGTTATCGAAGGCCGCCCCGTAAGCGTGGACGAGGGCGTAGCCGAGTTCGCCGCCTTCATGAATCGAACCGGGGGTTTCCGGGGCGACGTGGCTGGGGATACCGCCGGGAAAGGAGAACTGTTTGAACAGCCGTTTTATACCCTCTTCATCTTCGGAAATGTTCGAGTAATATTCGCTGTAAGTGCCTTCAAGATAGGTGTTGGCGACCAAGCCCGGCCCGCCGTGTCCGGGGCCTGCGATGTAGATGGTGTTGAGGTCTTGGGCTTTGATGATGCGGTTGAGGTGAACGTAGATGAAGTTGAGGCCTGGAGTGGTGCCCCAATGTCCGAGGAGTCTCGGTTTGACGTGTTCGATTTTGAGGGGTTCTTTGAGTAGGGGGTTGTCGAGGAGATAGATTTGTCCGACGGATAGGTAGTTTGCCGCCCGCCAGTAGGCGTTCATTTTGTGTAGTTCTGAGTCGGAAAGCGGCTTTAATTGCGGGATCTCGGTTGTTCCTAGCATCATCAGCGATTGACTCCTAAGTTGTGCTTGTTTTGTAAAGTGCGATCGAGAAGTGCGATCGGTATTAATTTGTTATTTGTGACATTTTGTATTTAAACTCCATGTCTTCCACGCAAACTATTGAATTCTAGCTCGTTTATGCCTCCATTAAAGTTTAAATCAATGTTAATTTCTGGCTAAACATCGCACGATTCTGAGGAAAAAAAAGCCGCTACTTGCGGGGATCAAGGGATTAAGCAATACATAATAGGATTTACACAAGAGTTTTTGTAGGCTGTGCACTCCGCACTGAGCCGTAGAATATGTTGCGAGTAGTAGGATGTGTTGTTCAAGTCCCCAAAAAGATACTTCTCAAGGTAGAAGTCATAATAATTTATAGGTGAATATAATTTCACTTTGGGTCTGCTGATGGCTGAGACCAGTTATCATAAAAAATTCAACTGTAGGCAATATCCAAAACTTTATGTCCTCAGTCATTCCCCATTCTTTAATCTAAAATTAAAAATGGTATGACTCGTTTTGGGTTAATTTTTTTAGGTTAGTTTAAGCTCAGGGTAAAAGGGCGATTAATTTTTATAATGAGAGAGATTTAGCCTGAATTTAAACAGATATAGCAATGCTATTTCATTTGTAAAAAAGCTTTTTTTTATGAACTGCAGAGGCGCAGAGGGCGCAGAGGAAGAGAGCAGAGATAAAGGAATTGCGTATAATAGCAAATACATATTATCTAATTATTAACGCAAAATTTAGCTAACACCTGGCAAGGAATTAGCCCAACTCTCGGTGTCTGTGGGGGTGATGCTTGTATGAGAAATACTTGCATTCCTATTTGGGAACTGGTGAGCTTTCATCGTTTGGGTATGAACGAGTCTCGACTCTTAGATAACTATTCCACACTAACTGCTACTGATTTAGCAAATGCGTCGGCTTATGCGGCAGCTTTTCCAGATGAAAGTGACATAGCTATCCGCAAGAATGACGAGGATTGAAATAATGGCGCGTCTTTATGGTGACGAACAATTTCCCAGAGAAATTGTAGAATTGCTGCGCCGGATGGGGGAAAATATTCTGACAGTGCAAGCAGCCGGAAAGGATAACCTAAAAAATCCGGACGCAGAAGTGTTAGCTTTTACAGTCAGTGAAAATTGAGCTGTTTTAACTCTAAATCGCCGTTATTTTATCAGACTGCACAGCTTACAGTCTGACCATGCTGCAATTATTGTCTGTAGGGGAGAGGATGATTTCACAGAATGACTGCTAATCTTAATCAGGCTATTTCCTCACTTGCAACATTAACAGGTCAAGTGATTCGAGTCGATCGCACTCTCGCGACCATCTATATCTTAAGCGATCGCCACAAAGTAAACTCAAGCAATCTCAATCCGAAAATCACTGCATCGGTTTGATTGCTAGCTAGATGCCATCGCCAATATTTCCCGCTGAAAAAACTTAGGAGGCGACTAAAACAGGACTCTCTGAAATCCGGCAAACATTGGACACAGTTGGCTGGTGGGCAACGACTCGCACTTCGTGAGGATAGCGAGGACGGGGGTCATTTTCTAACCAGATGGGCGGTACCATCATCACTTCATAGTAAGCGATCGTATGCAAAACCCCAGGCTGGGACTTCAATTCTACTGTTAAGCCCGCTCTGTACTCAAATGCTTCTTCCCAGTCTAGGTTTCCATTCATATCCATATTCATATCCATCGGAATCGCGCCTCTTAATCTTGTTTCTTTTTTCAATTGTAGAGCCCTACATAAAACATTGGGTACTTTCTGTTGCTTATGATACAATTTGTAACCTTATATATACGTTCCCTGACAATTGAACAGAGAAGAGCAATTGTCAATAAGTAAATAGGATGATTTGGCCCACAGGTGACAAGCAAGCCCAAAAGCTAGGCTTGACAAGAGTTTGAGTTGATACGTCTCAAAAAAAATATGGGCGATCGAACCCCGCAGACGCTGATGAGACAAAGGAAGAGAAGAGAAGAGAATTTTAAGGACGGAAGTACAAACCTATTTTTGCCCTCTTGTCTAGTGTTTTACAAATAAAGAAACCCGGTTTCTTTAAGAAACCGGGTTTTTGGGATGAGTGAAAACTAAACTAATTTCACTTGGTTTTCTACTTGGTCGCAGTTTACAAATGTATGTTTTGGGAATACTGGAAATTGACCATATTATTCCTAAAGCGATTGCGGGGACTAACGAGGAAGAAAGTCTCTGGCTGGCTTGTAGTCTGTGCAATAATTACAAAGGAACCCAAACTGACGCATTAGATCCGGTAAAGCAAAAGCACGTTAACTTGTTTAATCCGCGCACTCAACAATGGTCACAAAATTTTGCTTGGAGTGAAGACGCTACAGAAATTATTGGACTTACAGACTGCGGTCGCGCAACAGTAACAGCACTACAACTAAACAATCCTATTGCTGTTACTGCCAGGCGTCAGTGGGTTAGTGCTGGATGGCATCCGCCCACAGATTCAAGTATTTCATAACAGATATTATTGTCAATATAAAAAACGCTGTGGCCGCTCGCAATTAAATCTGAAGGGGGCCTTAATGCTACCAGTTAAGAAAGAAAAGAGTAAGAGTCATAGCAAGAATTTCCTATTTTGAACAGGCAAGATGCCTGTTCCACAATAATTATTGGAGATGTCTAATGATGATTATTAATCACACCAATCGTAATACTGAGGTATACCATCCCAAAGAGAATAACGATTTAGATTTCCCCAAAGATAAACTTCACCATCATCTTTGTACTTCTTTTTTGCTCTGAACACCTTTTCTGCATTTAAATAGGAAAGAGCAGCAATCCCTGTATCTGGGATCTCGTATCCTCGAAAAGAATCACCAACTATACTGACCGTAGTCCTTGGGAGTTCCATGAGTAAAGCAGCTCCTTTTGAATCTCGAAGAACTATCGCAAAACAGTTCCAAATCATCCCATAGTATTTAGTAGCATGAAAAATCTTACCTTCCAGCGTATCTGTTAAACCATTTAAATTGAGTAAATATTTCAAGTGGTCAGGTTTTACTAGACTAGATTTATCACGAATAATACGCTCGGCGGCGTAAAAAGACCAGCGACTCACCTCGTCTGAAGTTGCTAATTTTATCCGTGTCTTTTGTCTAGCGGCGAAGCGTTGAGCACAAGGCAAGTATCGTGAAGTTGTTACAAAGAGTCCTTGATTTGCTCGTTCGTCTTCAACAACAGCACTTAAAGCTTGTACTGCTTGAAGGTCGATTGGATTGGATGTGGCGTATCTCTTAGCTTGCACTAGAGTCACAACTTCACCAATCACATCGTTAGAATACAGGCGAAGATCTACACCACCGTCAGATCGACCAGAACCAAGTTTAGTGTGATACCCGTTATTACGAAATATTCCATCAAGTAAAACCTCAAACTTTCTGGGATCGAGGTGGTATAAATCATCAGGAGATTTATGAAACCGTTCATAAACCTCTTCATACAGATCCGAAAAATCTGGTTGTACTAAATCGCAAATCCATCGCCATTCAAAGTAGTTACGATATGCTTCTTCTAACTCTTCATCAATAACCTCAAATGTAAATACTCCACCTCCATAATTATTGACGTAGAACCCAGTATTCTGAGTTAGTTCGTCAAATTCATCGTATAGTTCATTACCATAGTCATATAGAATTTCGCCAAGTTGCCCAGAAGCACAGAGAACTAAAACGCATGGATTTTCTGGTGGTTCATCATCAAAATGTTCATTCCATGACTTAAATGTGCAATCGTGCCATAATTCTTTTTGTTGCGCCCACGAACGGATAACTGATTTGAGATATTCAATATTTTTCTCAAGGCGAACGTCTTGCATATGATTAAAATCAACTGTTCTTATCCATATTATGAATTTTGGCGAGGATCGCCAGAAGGAGGGTGCCACCCTGCACTAATCCATAAACGACGAGCTCTGATAATCGCTCCTTCATTATGATATAGATCGTTAAGGTCTAATCGATGGCAGGTTCCCCTACCTGTGGGAGTAATACCCATTATTTCTAAACCATCCGCAGACCAGTTAAAATGCTCAGACCATCGCTGTTGACGGGGGTTAAACAAAGTTACTTCTTGTTCTGTTTCTGGGTCAGTACCAGTGACAAAATTATAGCGATTATTATTACAGCGATGACAAGCTAAAGCTAAGTTTTCAAGTTCATCGCTACCACCTATTGAGCGAGGTAAAATATGATCTATTGTAAATAGAGTAGAGCTACTTTCTTCCGCTGAATGGCAATATTCACAAAGAAAATTAGCTCTATTTCTTACTGAATTTCTAGTAGCGCGGTTTACGGACATGAGGCTGCTATAACTTTAGCATTAATTAAGGTAAAAATCCGATCTAGTTCTAGTAAGCTTGCTAATTCTACAACCTCTTCTGAAGTTAAAAGATTAGCCTTTTTTCTCTCGGCTAATTCTTCTAATCTGGCTTGCAGATTTTCCGTAAATTTGAATAAGTAAAGATCTCTGACTTTCTGAATCGAAATTTCCCGATCGATCCAGTAGGAAGGTTGTACCATAAGTTCAGCTATCATGGTTATTCAATTACTCCAATTACTACATGGATAGTCTTGATTATATCATGAGAACGAAAGGATTAGTTTAGAAAGAGCCGACCTACTTAGGCACCGCGCGATCGAAGAAACCGAGTTTTTTACCGAATCTGTCTGCAAAAACAAATTATTTTCGCAAAAAACCCGGTTTCTGACCGTACAGTGCGTAAACTCAACTAATTTTACTTAGTTGTTTTCTTGGCTGTTGTCGCAGTCGCCGCCTTCTTAGTAGTCGTTTTCTTCGCCGCAGTCGTCGTCTTCTTAGCAGTGGTTTTCTTCGCCGCAGTCTTCTCAGTTGCAGTCTCAGACTTCGCCGCCGCAGTCTTGGTTGACTTCTTCGACTTGCTGCTAGATTTACCGCCTCCCGCTGCTTCCTTCGTTGCTAACAATTCCAGTGCTCTTTGCAAGGTGAAATTCTCCACTGATTCATCCTTGGACAAAGAAGCATTGATATCGCCGTGTTTCACGTAGGGGCCGTAGCGGCCGTCGTAAACATTGATGGGTTCTCCCGACTCTGGATGCGCGCCCAATTCCTTCAAAGGTGTAGCTGATTTGCTGCGGCCGCGGGCGGCTTTCGGCTGCGATAATAACTCTAAAGCCCGATCGAGCGTTATCGTCAAAACATCATCCGGCGGTTTGATCGATCGATAATCTTTCCCCACCTTACCCTGGTCATGCACCACATAAGGCCCGTACATCCCCAAATTAGCTTGCACCTTCGCCCCCGTCTCCGGGTGAGTGCCCAACAACCGAGGTAAAGTCAACAAACTCACCGCCATATCCAGCGTCACGCTATCCTTATCCGTCCCCTTCGGTAAAGAAGCCCGCTTCGGTTTCTTGTTCGTTTCCGAAACTTCTCCTAACTGAACGTATGGCCCATAACTGCCAATCAGCACATAAATCGGTTCCCCAGTTTCCGGGTGAAGACCCAATTTTTCCGGGCCTTCGGTTTTTTGCTTTAACAGAAACTCCACTTGTTCCGGATCTAAATCTGCCGGCGTCAAATCTTGGGGAATCGATGCTTTTACCAAGCCTTCTTCGCTTTCAGATTCCAGGTATGCGCCGAATTTCCCGATGCAAACTTTGGCGGTGAGATTCTCCAACACCACAGTTCGGGCAACTTTCGCATCAATCTGACTTTCCTGTTCTTTAACTTGGGTTGCGAGCCCGGTTTCCCCTGTATAAAACTTTTGCAAATACGGCAGCCATTTCGCCTCGCCGGTGGCAATTTCATCGAGGGTTTGTTCCATTCGGGAAGTAAAACCGGTGTCTACTAAATCGGGAAAATGTGTTTCCAATAAAGTCGTGACGGCGAAAGCGGTGAATGTCGGAATTAGGGCATTAGCTATTAATTTGGCATATCCGCGATCGACAATTGTACCGATAATACTCGCATAGGTACTCGGACGGCCCACGCCTTCGCTTTCGAGCATTTTGACCAGAGAAGCTTCCGTATAGCGGGCGGGAGGTTGAGTTTCGTGCCCGATCGCCTCTAAATCCTTACAATTAGGTTTATCCCCCACCTTCAGCGCCGGCAAAATCACCTCTTGGTCTTCCAACGCCGCATTCGGATCGTCGGAACCTTCGACGTAAGCCCGCAAAAAGCCTGGAAAATCAATGCGTTTGCCGCTGGAACGGAAACCGGCATCTTCTACCTGAGTTAATACAGTGACGTGAGTTTGGCGGGAATCGGCCATTTGAGAAGCGACAGTCCGCTTCCAAATCAAATCGTACAGGCGGAAATCAATCCCATCCAATCCGGTTTGCTGCGGAGTCCGAAAAGTGCTGCCAGCGGGACGGATAGCTTCGTGGGCTTCCTGGGCGCCTTTGCTTTTCGTCGTATATTTGCGCGGTTGGGGGCTGAGGTATTCGCTGCCGTAAAGTTCTTGCACGCAACTGCGCGCCGCTTCGATCGCCTGTTCGGACAAATGCACCGAATCCGTCCGCATATAGGTGATAAAACCGCGTTCGTAGAGACCTTGGGCAATTCGCATGGTTTCCCGCGCACCCAGCCGCAGCTTACGGTTAGCTTCCTGCTGCAAAGTCGAGGTCGTAAACGGTGGCGACGGTTTGCGGGTGACTGGCCGTTCTTCGATATTGCCGACCGTCCAGGGTTTGTTTTGAATGCGTGAAAGTAAAGCCCGCGCCTGTTCTTCGTTGAGCAAAAGTACGCGCCGGCCTGCGATAATTTGCCCGGTATTTTCATCAAAATCGCTACCGTTTGCAACTTTCACATTGCCGACAGTCACGAGTTTGGCATCAAAGGAAATCTTGCCCTTTTCCAAAAGGGCTTTTAAATCCCAGTAACTACCTTGGCGGAAAGCGCGGCGTTCGCGTTCCCGGCGCACCAAAAGCCTGACTGCGACTGACTGCACTCTACCAGCGGACAAACCCCAAGCGATTTTTTTCCACAGTAGCGGAGAGAGTGTGTAACCGACGAGTCTATCGAGAATTCGGCGAGTTTCTTGGGCTTGTACTACTCGATTGTCGATATCGCGGCAGTGGGTTAAGGCGTCGCGGATTGCTTCGCGGGTGATTTCGTGAAACACCATCCGCTTGATGGGCACTTTGGGTTTGAGGATTTGCAGCAAATGCCAGGAAATGCTTTCGCCTTCTCGGTCTTCGTCAGTGGCTAGAATCAGTTCTGTGGCGTCTTTGAGGGCGTCTTTGAGTTCTTTAACAATTTTCTTTTTATCTTTCGGGATGACGTAGAGGGGTTCAAAGTCTGCCTCCACGTTTACGCCCAATTGCGCCCATTTTTCTCCTTTAACGGCTTCTGGTATTTCTTCGGCGGAGGATGGTAGGTCGCGGACATGGCCCATCGATGCCTCTACACGGTAGGTGGAGGGCAGGAAGTTGCGGATGGTGCGGGCTTTGGTCGGAGATTCGACGATGACTAAGGTTGACATGGCATCTTTTAAATATGGATGGCAGCGCAGCTAGAGGGTCTAAGTTAGAGAGTTTAGGTCAGATGTCAAGGCTTCTTTCAACTTTGGGCGATTATTTTCAAACTACCTTAATTTTTAACTTACTGCCGATCGGGTGGCAGGTGACAATGTGATGGGATTTTACTGCTTTGGGGGCAGAGGCTGCGAATCACGTCTCTACAAGATGCACCGGATGATGACCTGACTTTAGCAGAATTGTCGGTAACTGGATGTTGAGACTGCTGGATGCGGGCGGATGGTTCCTCAATCTGGTTGTAACTTGAAGGTTGGGGCGATAGATTTTAGATTTTAGATTTTAGATTTTAGATTTTAGATTGGGAAAGATTTACTGACTAGAGGTTTGGGGCTTTGGTACAGTACGCTGTGCAGCATCAGCGTGGCGAGCGCAAAAAAAGCAATCACAGGGGATTAAAATTACTTGAGCGATCGAGCAATTCGATGAATAATTCTATGACATTTGAATTCGACCATCTTTTCATCCTTACTGATATTGGTGCTTCGGAAGCTAATCGTTTATCATCCTTCGGTTTAGTTGAGGGTGGATCTCGCATTCATCACGGACAAGGTACAGCCAATCGCTGTTTCTTTTTCCATAATGCAATGTTGGAATTGTTATGGGTTCACGATCCAGAAGAGGCGAAGTCTGAGCCAATTCATCAGACTCGTCTTTGGGAGCGATCGACAAATCGGAATAATGGTGCGTGTCCATTTGGCATCTGTTTGCGTCCAGCCAAAGGTTCTGAGGACACAGTTGCATTTTCAAGTTGGGCATATCGTCCACCTTATTTATCTGAAACGATGAGTATCGCAGTAGGAACAAATAGTGATGTGTTGACTGAGCCGATGCTTTTCCAAATTTCCTTTGGTAAACGTCCAGATCAATACTCTGCTGATAAGTCACAGCCTTTGGATCATGGTGTTGGTTTCCGGGAAATTACTCGCGTAGAATTAGTCAGTCCTGCTGCTAATAATCCGTCACCTGAACTTCAAGCAGTGCTTGAGACAAATCAATTAAAGTTGCGAATAGGAACCGAGTATTTTGTCGAGCTTGGTTTTGATGGAGAAGTGCAGGGACAACAGGTAGATTTCCGACCTGGATTGCCGCTTATTATCAGTTGGTAATCAAAACCTGTAAAACAATTAATAATATGGCTTCAGTATCCAACGAACTGCGATCGTTCGTACAGAACGCCCACTGACAATTGCAGGAACATTAGAGACCATTGAGAATTTTTCAAGTTGGCTGAGTAAACTAGAGATATAGTAACCCGCAATTTATTGAGAACTGGAAAATGGAGACAATTACTGACCTGCCAGGGTATCGCATAACAGAACAAGTCTATGCAGGATCTCGCACTTTAGTCTATCGCGGTGTTCGGGAGAGCGATCGTACTCCAGTCGTCATCAAACTGCTGCGAAACGAATACCCTAGCTTCAGCGAACTGGTGCAATTCCGCAACCAGTACACCATTGCCCAAAATCTCAACCTCCCCAGTATTGTTAAACCCCTCGATTTAGTACCTTACAAAAGCGCCTATGCTTTGATAATGGAGGACTTTGGAGGAGTCTCTCTGTCTACTTATATCCCGACCCCAACTGATAAAAACCAACCAGCTCAATCTAGATCTTTAGAAAACTTTCTCGACCTAGCCAGGGAACTAGCAGATATTCTTCACTCTTTGTACGAAAATAAAGTTATTCATAAAGATATCACACCGGCCAATATCCTAATCAACCCCGATAGCAAACAAATTAAGCTCATTGACTTTAGTATCTCTTCCCTGCTGCCGAAACAAACCCAAGAAATCCAGAATCCAAACATTATCGAAGGAACCTTAGCTTATCTCTCCCCAGAACAGACAGGAAGAATGAATCGAGGCATTGACTATCGGAGTGACTTTTATTCCCTGGGTGTGACCTTCTATGAATTGTTGACAACACAGTTACCCTTCGAGTCAGAGGACCCAATGGAGTTAGTGCATTGTCATCTCGCCAAACAGCCGATTCCGGTACATCAAATCAAGCCAGAAATTCCCATAGTTTTATCCCAAATTGTTAGTAAACTGATGGCAAAGAATGCGGAAAATCGCTATCAGAGTGCATTAGGACTGAAACACGATTTAGAAATTTGTCTGGCTCAATTACAAAACACGGGTAACATTGAGACATTTGCATTGGGGACGCGGGATATTACAGACCATTTCCTCATCCCCGAAAAACTCTACGGCAGAGAAACAGAAGTTGAAACCTTATTAGCAGCCTTTGAGCGAGTCAGCAGAGGCAGCACCGAAATGATGCTAGTATCCGGTTACTCTGGCATTGGAAAATCCGCCTTAGTACAAGAAGTTTATAAACCAATTACTAAAGCCAGAGGTTATTTTATTGCCGGAAAATTCGACCAATTTCAACGAAATATCCCTTACGCGGCCGTTGTCAAAGCCTTTCAATCATTAGTCAAGCAACTCTTAACAGAAAGCGAAAATCAACTCAATACCTGGAAACAAAAAATATTAGCTGCAGTTGGCGCTAATAGTCAAATCATTGTAGATGTCATTCCTGAAGTAGAATTAATCATTGGTAAACAGCATACCGTACAAGAATTAGGCGCTACAGAAGCACAAAACCGCTTTAATTTAGTATTTCAAAAATTCATCCGCGTGTTTTGTTCAGTTGACTATCCCTTAGTCATCTTTCTCGACGATTTACAATGGGCTGATGCCGCTACATTGAAATTGCTACAAGTAATGATACCAGATGAACAAACGAACTATCTGTTTCTAATTGGTGCTTATCGAGACAACGAAATTAACCCATCACATCCTTTAATGATGACTTTGGATGAGCTGCAAAATCAAGGTGCAAGAATCGAGCGAATTACTTTAGCTCCCTTACACCTTCACCAAATAAGTAACTTAATTACTGACACCGTGCGTAAAGACCAAAAATCAGCGCTCCCCCTAGCCGAGTTAGTCCTCAGTAAAACTCAAGGTAATCCTTTTTTTGTCAATCAGTTTCTCAAAACACTCTATCAAGAAAATCTGCTGCGATTCAATTTTCAAGAAAGAAACTGGGATTGGGATATTTCAGAAATTGAATCAGTAGGTATTACTGATAACGTCATTGAATTGATGCTTGGTAAATTGAAAAAGTTGCCAGAATCAACTCAGAAAGTTTTGCGCTTGGCTGCTTGCGTGGGTAATAGTTTTGACTTAAACACTCTTTCAATTATTAATGAGAAATCGTGGCTAGCCACGTTTCAAGAACTATTGCCAGCCATCCAAGAGGGATTAATCTTAACTACTTCTGAGTTAGGTGCTACCGAATCAGAAATAATTAACTCAGACTTGGTAATTACTACTTATAAATTTTTGCACGACCGCGTGCAGCAGTCAGGTTACGCTTTGATTGACTCAAAACTGCAAACAGCAATTCACCTACAAATTGGTCGCCTGTTACTGGCCAATATTTCTCCGGAGCGACGAGCAGAAAGAATTTTTGAAATTGCCGATCATTTAAATTTGGGTCGCAATTTAATCATTAACGATCGCGAGAAAACTGAACTAGCTATTTTAAATTTAACAGCCGCTCGCAAAGCCAAAGATGCAACGGCTTATGCTGCTGCCAGAGATTACTTAAAATTGGGTCGAGAAATTTTACCGGGCGATATTTGGCAAGACTCCTACGAACTAGCTTTTACCTTTCATAAAGAGCTGGCAGAAGCCGAATATTTAAACGGAAATTTTGAAGAATCAGAAACATTAATAGAACTGGCATTTGCCCGGGCAAAATCTGATATAGAAAAGGCAGAAATTTACAACATTTTGATCGTGCAGTACACTTTGCTGAGTAAATATGAAGCAGCAGTTCAATCTGGATTAAAAGCCCTTCACTTGCTAGGCATAGACTTGGCTGAAGATAATTTAAGCGAGGCGGTTAATGCGGAAATGGCGGCAGCTCAAGCTAACTTGGCAAACCAAGAAATTGCTTCCTTAATTAATGCAGAAAAGATGAAAGACCCGGCTCAACTAATGGCCATGCAATTATTGGGCAACATGGGGCCGCTAACGTTCTTTTCATCTCAAGAACTGTGGAAGTTGACTGTGATCAAAGCGATTAACCTTTCTCTCAAGTACGGTTTTGTTGCGGGAGGGTCTTATTGCTATTCATGTTATGGAATTATCCTGAATTCAATTTTAGGCGATTACCAATCGGCTTATGAGTTTGGCAGACTCGCTCTTACTCTGAGCGAAAATTCAAATAACTTGTCTCAAAACTGCCAAGATAGTGTGATATTTGCCAATTACTTAAACTGCTGGGTGAGACCGCTCAAAACTACGGCGGAAATTAATAATGAAGGTTATAAAGTTGGCTTGCAATCGGGCAATTTGCAATGGACGGGTTATAACCGGATGTTTCAAACTATTACCTATTTCTTCCAGGGCATGAATTTGAATAATCTCTTGGAAGATATTGCCAAGTCGCTCCATTTTTGCGAGCAAACTAAAAATTTATGGGCGATTGATATAATTCTTGCTAATAAGTCAGCAATTTTAAATTTGATGGGCGAAGAGGATGATGTTAGCGAAGAACAGCATTTAGAAAATTTCCACAGCCGTAAAAGTATGGCAGCGCTGTGCGAGTTTTATGTTTTAAAAGCGCAGAATTTATATCTTTACGGACTGTATAGTGAGGCGCTAGAAGCATCGGATCGCGCTGCTGAACTGCTCGATTATTTGATGGGTCATATTTCTAGTGCTCACCATCATTTTTACCGTTGTCTGATTTTAACGGCTCTGTATTCAGAGGTTTCTGAATCGGAGCGAAAAGATTATTGGGAGCAATTAGAAGCTAATCAGAAACAAATCAAAATTTGGGCGGATAACTGCTGGGAAAGTTTCGCACATAAATTCTGGCTGGTGGCGGCAGAAATGGCGAGAATTTCAGGTCGAGATTTAGAAGCGATGGATTTGTACGATCGCGCTTATTCTCAGGCTAGAGAGGGTGATTTTATTCAGAATGAAGCGCTGGCGGCGGAACTGGCTGCTAAGTTCTGGTTGGGGAAAAATAAAGAAGAATTTGCCCAAATCTACTTGACTAAAGCCCACTATGGCTACCAATATTGGGGTGCTAAACGTAAAGTTGAGAAGTTAGAGGAAAAGTATCCCCAATTAATCGCGAGAACTTCAGGGAAGACAACTACTCAAACAAAAGTTAACCGCACAACGACTGCGACTACTAGCAACAATTTGGGTGAGACGCTAGATTTAGCTACGGTGATGAAAGCTTCTCAAGCGATTTCGGGTGAAATAGTTTTGAGTAGGTTGCTGGAAAGATTGATGAAAATTGCGATCGAGAATGCGGGGGCGCAAAAAGGTTTTTTGATTTTAGAAAAAGCGGGACACTGGGCGCTAGAGGCGGAAGGTTCGGTGAACGAGGATGAAGTTAGCGTGCTGCAATCGCTTCCTCTCAATCCAACAACAGCTTCTGGGGGAACCCCTTTGCTGGCAAGTGCGATCGCCAATTATGTGATTCGTACTCAGGAAAATGTGGTGTTAAATAATGCCGCTCTCGAAGGACAATTTACTCGCGATCCTTATATTGCAGCCACTCAACCGAAATCTATTCTTTGTACTCCTCTGCTGCACCAAGGTAAGCTGACGGGCCTTCTTTATTTGGAAAATAACCTGATTGAGGGGGCTTTTACTACCGATCGCCTAGAATTGTTAAAACTGTTATCTGCCCAAATTGCTATTTCTATTGAGAATGCTCAACTTTACGAGCAATTAGGCGAATACTCGCGAACGCTGGAATGTAAGGTTATAGAAAGAACGCAAGAATTGCAACAGGAAATGGCTGTCAGAAGGCAGACAGAAAGAGCCTTGGGCAAGTCTGAAGAAAAGTTTTCTAAAGCCTTTCGTTCCAGTCCTAACCCGATCGCGATCGCCAGATTTGCAGATGGACGCTACATCGAAGTGAACGACAGTTTCCTCAGCACTTTTAGTTACTCTCGCGAACAGGTAATTGGTTTGACAGCAATTGAGTTGAATTTTTGGGTTAATTTAGAAGAATGTGACAGATACAAGCAGCTCTTGCAAGAATCAGGAGTGCTTCGGAATCAGGAATTTGATTTTTGTACTTCATCAGGCGAGGTGAGGAAGATGCTGGTATCAGCAGATATTATTGAGCTGGGTGGAGAAGCGTGTATTCTCTTAGTCATTAACGACATTACCGATCGTCAAAGGGTAGAAGAAGCGCTAAAAGAAAGCGAGGCTAAATACCGTGACTTAGTTGAAACATCGCAAGATATGATTTGGTCAGTTGATGTTGAAGGGCGTTATACCTTCGTCAACGCTGCCGTCCAACAGATTTTTGGCTACAGCCCTGAAGAAATGATAGGGCGAAAATTCAGTGAGTTTCAGATACCTGAACAACTTCCCAAAGATAACGAGATATTCCAACGTATGCTGAATGGAGAGTCCGTATTTCAGTATGAAACCATACAATTAGCTAAAGACAGCAGACCTATCAATCTCCGGTTTAATTCACTTGTAGTGCGGGATTCCGAGGGAAACATTCTAGGAATAACTGGCACAGCCAGCGATATTACGGAGGACAAAAAAGCAGAGGCAGCCTTACAACAAGCCAAAGAAGTTGCAGATGCGGCTAACAAGGCTAAAAGCGAATTTTTATCAAAAATGAGTCACGAATTGCGAACTCCCCTCAATGCAATTCTCGGCTTTACCCAAGTGCTGGGACGCGACCCATCCCTTTCTCACATACAGCAGGAACAGATCGCCATCATTAGTCGTTCTGGCGAGCATTTGCTGACGCTGATTAATGACGTTCTGGAAATGTCTAAAATCGAGGCAGGTCGGATTACATTAAATCCTACTAGCTTTGACCTGTATCATTTGCTCCATTCTCTCGAAGAAATGCTCAAACTCAAAGCTGATTCTAAAGATTTACAGCTCAGTTGGCACATCAATTCTAATATTCCTCAGTATGTAAAAACTGACGAAAGCAAATTGCGTCAAGTCTTAATTAATCTGCTAGGAAATGCGATCAAGTTTACTACGAAGGGAAGTGTCACACTTCGGGTTGCAGCAATTAGTGAGAAACAAAAGTCCCCAAAAGACAACGAACCACGGATTATTACGTTTGAAGTGGAAGACACGGGTCACGGTATTGCTCCTACTGATGTAGATTCTTTATTTGAGCCTTTTGTACAAACGGACGCTGGTCGGAAATCTCAAGAAGGAACTGGGTTGGGTTTACCCATCAGCCGACAATTCGTACAACTGATGGGAGGAGACATTACCGTCAGCAGTACCTTGAATCGAGGAACAATTTTTAGTTTTGATATCCAAATTAGCTCCCCTGAGATGGCTAAAGTTCAACCTCGACAATCAAGAAAGCGGGTAATTGGTTTAGAACCCAACCAAGCCTCATATCGCATCTTGGTGGTTGATGATAAATGGGAGAGCCGTTTGCTATTGGTTCATCTTCTCCAACCGCTTGGCTTGGAGGTGCGCGAAGCAGTAAATGGTCAAGAAGCTATTAGAATTTGGGAAACTTGGAAACCTCACCTAATTTGGATGGATATGCAAATGCCTGTGATAGACGGATATGAGGCCACCAGACAAATTAAAGCCAAGATTAAAGATGAGGCTACCCCGATTGTTGCGTTGACCGCTAGCGCTTTTGAGGAAGAACGAGCCATTGTTTTATCATCAGGCTGTGACGATTTTGTGAGCAAGCCTTTCCAAGAAGAAGTTATTTTTGCCAAAATGGCTGAACATTTAGGGGTACAGTATATTTATGAAGATTTACCGAACTTTACATTATCTCAGCTTGAGGGTCAAGACTTGAGTGTAAAAGAAGGGGAAAAAACTGAAATTTTAAGGACAACTTTGGCGACAATGCCTACGGAGTGGGTGATACAGTTACATCATGGAGCTATCGATGCAGATGCTGACCTGATTTTAAGTTTAGTCGCCACAATCCCTGAATCCAATACTTCTTCTGCGGAGATTATCACCGATTGGATTCATAATTTTAGATATGATAAAATTACTGACTTAACAGAAAAATTTATCCCATGAACACCCAGAAGTTAGAATCTTATGTTGACAATATTTTAGTGGTTGACGATACCCCAGACAACCTGCGTCTTTTATCCATTATGCTGAGCGACAAAGGATATAAAGTTCGGGGAGTAATAAACGGGGAAATGGCATTAAAAGCAGCGCGTTCAACCCCGCCAGATTTGATTTTGCTGGACATCACGATGCCCCAGATGAACGGCTACGAAGTGTGCCAACATTTAAAAGCGGATGGCAGAACTTCGGGTATTCCAGTGATTTTCTTGAGCGCCTTAAATCAAGTATTGGATAAAGTCACAGCATTTGCTGTTGGAGGAGTAGACTACATCACCAAGCCATTTGATTTAGAAGAAGTTTTAGCTCGTGTCGAAAATCAACTAACTATTCAGCGGTTGCAAAAAAAAATGCACGAGCAAAATGCGCGATTGCAGGATTCCGAGGCTAAAGAGCGGCAGAAATCCCAACAACTAGAGCTGGCTCTACAACAGTTACAAAATGCACAAGCTCAACTAATCCAAAGCGAGAAAATGTCAAGTTTAGGGAATGTCGTAGCAGGGGTAGCTCACGAAATTAACAACCCGATTAGCTTCATTAAAGGGAACCTCTCGCCCGTAAGGGAGTACACTGAAGATTTGCTGAGGCTGGTGCAACTCTACGCAGAAGATTTCCCCAATCCCACAGCAGCTATCCAGGAACAACTAGAGGCGATGGATCTCACTTTTCTCAGGAAGGACTTGCCCAAGTTAATTGCTTCTATGAGCATAGGAGCTGACCGAATCGAAGAAATAGTGCAATCGCTGCGGAATTTTTCCCGACTCGATGAAGCTGAGTTAAAAGCGGTGGATATCCATGAAGGACTTGAGAGTACGCTGATGATTTTGCAGCATAGGCTGAAAGATGAAGCAGCTCAAACGATAATTAAAGTGGTAAAAGAGTATGAGGCTTTGCCAAAGATAGAATGCTACGCGGGGCAAATGAATCAGGTTTTTATGAATGTTCTGACTAATGCGATTGAAGCGTTGCAATCCCCAATAGGTTGGGCAAATGATGTAGATGATAGCAGCCCAATTCCTACTATTACTATTTGCACGAAGTTACTCTCCGACTTTCAAGTGGGTATTTATATTACTGATAATGGGCGGGGCATAACCGAAGATATTCAACAACGCATATTTGAGCCATTTTTTACAACGAAGAAAGTGGGTACAGGAAAGGGTTTGGGGTTATCGATTAGCTATACTATTGTAGTGGACGACCACGGCGGGCAGCTCCGTTGTTTTTCGATACCGGATCACGGGGCGACATTAGCCATCGAAATTCCGATTCACCAATCTAAAAAAGGTTTTTATAAAGAAGATTGGGTCGGGTTATAAGCCACACTAAAATCCAAGTATTCAAAAATGGTGTAAAATCAGGAAGCGTGTTTATTTATGAGTCAGTTTATTGGCAATTTTTACACAATTTTCTATTAATCAGAAGTTGATACTTTTAGTCACAGAGGCCGAAACCTTTTTCGGCAAGGCTCCTTAAATTACTAACGATAGCCGACTTGGTTTTTTTTCACTAGGTTATGCACGCACTCTCAAACCCAAAATAATGATGAATTTCCACCCTCATTTTTTTTCAGCAAAAACCCTAGCAATTGTTTGTACAATTGCTGCGTTTGTTGTCCTTGCTAGCAAAGTCTTTGCCACAACAATCGATTATGCACCGCGATTTAAAGAAACCAGCTTTTACAGTACGATGATATCTGCTAATAACGATTTAGCTGACATTTATTATCCTAAACCATCGGATCTTAATTCGGGTAATTACTCTTTCCCCATTGTACTTTTATTGCAAGGTGCGCTGGTAGATAAATCATTTTATTCAGATTACGCTAGCCACGTGGCGCGGTACGGCTTTGTGGTAGTCGTTCCGAACCATTTGCGCCCTTCGCCCTTCAACCCCACTTTACCCCCTAATTTGGCGTCGGAAACTTCGCAAATTGCGGCGGTTTTGTCGCAAATGGCGATCGAAAAAACAAAGCCCACATCTCCGATTGCGTCTGTTATCGATACGCAGCGCCTTGGTTTATTGGGTCATTCTTTTGGGGGTGCAGTGGGGTTATCGGTGATTGCTAATAAATGCCTCCCAGAATT
This sequence comes from Microcoleus sp. B3-D7, assembly GCF_036705305.1. Taxonomy (NCBI): domain Bacteria; kingdom Bacillati; phylum Cyanobacteriota; class Cyanophyceae; order Oscillatoriales; family Microcoleaceae; genus Microcoleus; species Microcoleus sp. B3-D7. The sequence continues at coordinate 87,855 of NZ_JAUBUE010000008.1, forward strand.
GTATTTGTGTCAAGAGCCATTTACGCGCCCGAAAGAACTATTAGCGGGTGCATTTTTTGGAGCTAACTTGCGGAATCCCATTGCTAATGAATTTGTACCCATCGCTAATGATGGCATTGCAGTGGCGTTGATTCAAGGCGATATCGATGGTGTCGCCCTGCCCGATCGATCTCAAAGCACCTTTGACCAAATTCAAACACCACCCAAAGCTTTGATTACTGTTATGGGTGCAAATCACTTCGCCATTACCGATGTTAATAACCCCGCTGGTGCGAATCCCGATCGCAATTCTGCTACCTTAGAGCGAGCCGTGGGTATTGAAACGATCGCCCGTTGGAGCGCGCTATTTTTGCGGGCAAATATGCTTAAAGATCGATCGGCATTTGATTATATTTACTCTCAAGGTGACGCCCTCGATCCAAATGTCCGTGTTACCACCGTCGCAGTTCCCTAACCATCTTCTAAGTAGTTCCACCTCTAAAAACGTCAGATAGATTAAAGCTAATATAGCAATACTAAATCAGTCGTAATTTTTTTCCCCACCCCAACTCTCCCCTTATCAAGGGGAGGGAGTAAGAAATTTACCAATGATTTAGGATTGCTATAGCTATATAATAAACTTTGAAATCCCCTTTGACTTGACCTATAAAATTAGTTCATAAGCTGTTATCTTGTTCCTTTCAATCCTGTTTAATCAAGTTTTTTGATTTTTTTAAACTCAATGGCTGCCTCCTGAGCTTTTTCGTTACTCACAGGCTTTGGTTCCTTTAAGTTGGCTTTCATGCGATAGTGTACTTGCTTGTGTAATGTTTGATATTTGACTGAGACTTGATAGTTCTCTTCTACCCATTGACCAATTTCTTTATAAGTCTTAAAATCACAGGACTCTTCACTTAATTTTTCTGAGATTCCGGCTATTACCGCTGAAGGAATTACTCTTGGTCTACCAGTTGCTTGCCGTATTTCTAACATTTCTGACAGACCGCCAGCAATATATTGTTTTAACCATCTATGTACAGTAATTCTATGTACACCTAAACGTTCAGCTACATCTGTAAGGCTTTGACTAGCTCCAGTTTTTAACCAATAAAGTGCCTGAATTTTTTGTTTATTAGGTAGAGTTCGCTGCTCTGACAGAATTATTTTTAACTCGTCTGCTGTTAAATCAATTCTTTCTTGGTAGTTTACTTTCATAAAGTATTACTCAAACTTTGTTCTTCATTGTAGCATTTCTTCTGGGGAAATGATTTTATTAACTAAATTTCCCTTTTCAGTAACGTCAGCCTGCCGCTTAAAGACGAGCAACGTAATATCATCAAACACTTTCTGCTTACCGATATGTTGCCGCACATCTAGAATCACCGCATCCTTAACTCCTGCTGCAGACTTGTGCCAATTTTGACTAATTACTTGACACAATTGCTTCAGTCCATACTGCTTTTTGCCGATGTTATAGGCTTCTGGAATGCCATCAGTATAAAGCACCACGCCATCTCCAGGTTTTAGCTCAATCAGGACGTGACTGATGAAGTCTGCGATATCATCATCTAAAGCGATCGGGAAACCTAAATCCATCGTGTCGATGCGCTCAACCTCTCCATTGTTTCGCACCACTAGCGTTTCTTCATGCTGACCGCTGATGCTAATGAGTCCTTCGGAGTAGCTCAAAATCGCCAGCGTCAGACTTTTCTCAGAATTCATGCGCTGTACGTTTTTGTAGAGGGTACGGTTGAGTACATCCAGGAATCGAACGGGGTCTAGTTCACGAATCTCTTGCAGGGTGCGAACTGAGGTTTGCGCCATCAGCATCAGAATGCCGCTTTCGAGGCCGTGTCCGGTGACATCACCGATCGCCAGTGTGACAACACCATCGATCTGTAGCACGTCGTAGTAGTCACCTCCTACTTCATCAGCGGGTTCCATGTATCCGGCGATATCTAGTCCGTCAATTTCCAGTTCATCAGGGTTAGGCAAAATCATTTGCTGGATCTGACGCGCCACATTTAATTCTGCACCTAAGCGGAGGTTGTCTACTTTGAGTTTTTCGTTGAGGCTAATGATTTCCTGATTAGCATTAGCGAGTTCTGCTGTCCGTTCTTTAACTTTGTCTTCGAGGGTTTCAAAGGATTCTTGGATTTGCCTCGCCATGCTGTTGAAGGATCGTGCCAGCAGACCGATTTCGTCTCGCGATCGCATCTTCACACGCATATCTAAGTTACCCGCCGTAAACTGGGCAACCGCTTGGGTGAGGTAAATCACAGGCTTTGTTAATAGTTGTGCGATCGCCAAAGCGATGATAGTTACAATTGTGGTGATGATTGCTAATAAAAGAAGTGCATCACGTATTTGTTTTTCTACAGGTGCTAGGGCAACGGCAATGGGCTGTGCGAAAAGAACTGACCAAGGTTTATATTTCAGCCGGGCGATCGCTAAGAGGCTCAACTCATTATTACCCGTAGCTGCCAATCGTGTGGTTAGATAAGGCTGTTTAGTGTCTAATGCTTGCTTGAGGTCAGGCAAATTGATTGCAAGTTCTTTCGTTAGAGTCTTAGGCAAACGCCCTTCGCGTTGCAGTTTCGCTACAACATTGGGCGGCAAAGGCACAATCGATTTGAAAAGGAGTTCAGGTGTAGTGCTATGTGCCAGATGGATATAGTGTTCATCTAAAAGAACTGCTAACGATTTCGCCCCTGCGTGTTCAGTTTCCCGAGTCACCAACTGCTGGACAGATGTGGCATTGTATGTCACCCGCAATACACCCAATATATTTCCCTTCGCATCGCGAACAGGACTGCTAAAGAAGAGCGTCACGAGGTTGGGAATTGTCGGCGATTGCCTAATACTAGAAACAAAAGATAGTTGAGTTTTGAGCGGTTCTTGGAAGTAATCTTGACCGGATTCATCTCGTCCAACATCCGGTGTATTCGTATCGAGTACATTCCGTCCCTCTAAGTTGAGCAAAGCATAGGAGATAATATTAAGCATATCTTTGCGACTGAGCCGGGTTAAGGTTTCAGTCGCTAACATCTCTTGGGGACTACCATTTCGCCGTTCTGGAGGTAGGCCCAGATAGGCAGACAAACCTGGTAAAATCGCTTCTACGCGCACGGCATTGAGATTTGCATCGATAAACCCGTCTATTCTGTTAGCGGTTTCGTTAGCCGCCGCAGATAGGGCTTGTCGTGCGTTGTCGGTCAATGCCTTTTGAGTTGTCTGCTTGTTGATAAATGCTAACAACAGCAACGGAATTAGAGCAACGAGGAGAAACGACACGATTAACTTTGTACGAATGCTGTTGAAAAACGAGCGCTTCATGGTTTCAGGCTAGGAGGGGGGGGTTAAGAAAGAAGAATTGAACAAGGTTTCTAGATTAGGAAGGCGCGTCACATTGCCAGCGCGAATAAAAAAGTCCGCATATTTATTGGCGGTTTTGTAGATATAATTAGGGCTGTCTGATTGAAAGAACTTTTGATTTTCTGCAAGGTCACTGAGGTCTATTCCCTCGAAAGAAATTGTCTTGATGGGAATATTCAACGCTTTGCTAACGAGCTCGTTTCCTTCGGGAATATTTGCTTCCCAATAGGACAAGCCTTGAAGCCAGCCTCGCACAAAGGCGCGAATATCTTCGGGGCGATCGCGTATCGCCTCACCCCGAAACGCGACCAAATCCAAAATTAAGCCTGGGGTTTGCTTGCTTGTAAACAGGATATGCGCCCCTAATTTTAATGATTCAGAAAGATGCGGTTCCCAAGTGTGCCCTGCTTGGATAGCATTGTTTTGTAAGCGATTGGGAACTTCTAAACCATCAACTTTAACCAAGCTAACATCATCGCTCGTCAGCTTATAGATTTTCAACATCTCACTAACGAAGACTTCGCTAAAGCCACCTAGATTTGCACCAAGCTTTTTTCCTTTCAAGTTAGGGACTGTTTTAATGTCGGATTGGGCGACTACCACATCTGCACCTGTGGATTCATCCACAACCATCACAGCTTGCATATCAGGATATGTGGCACTCAAGATCATAAAATCGCCCAAGGTCAATCCAATTCCATCATACTTCCCTGCACTGAAATCCGCTTGTTGCAATTGTAAGTAGTCTACATAGCTGAGTTCCACGTCTACCCCTTGCGCTTTGAAGAATCCTTTCTCTTGAGCAATGAGGCCCGGTCTATGGCCAACAAAAGAGATCAAACTTACTTTCAGGGGAGGACGTTTTACTTTTAGAGATTCCACAGAATGACAAGCAAACAGCAGCCCGCAGGTAATAATAATAAAGATGCTGTTGAAAAAGGAGCGCTTCATGGTTTCAGACTAGGAGGGGGGGTTAAAAAAGAAGAATTGAACAAGGTTTCTAGATTGGGAAGGCGCGTCACATTGCCAGCGCGAATAAAAAAGTCCGCATATTTCTGGGCAGTTTTGTAGATATAATTAGGGCTGTCTGATTGAAAGAACTTTTGATTTTCTGCAAGGTCAGTGAGGTCTATTCCCTCGAAAGAGCTTGTCTTGATTGGCATATTCAACGCTTTGCTGACGATCGCGTTTCCTTCGGGAATATTTGCTTCCCAATAGGACAAGCCTTGAAGCCAGCCTCGCACAAAGGCGCGAATATCTTCGGGGCGATCGCGTATCGCCTCACCCCGAAACGCGACCAAATCCAAAATTAAGCCTGGGGTTTGTTTGCTTGTAAACAGGATATGCGCCCCTAATTTTAATGCTTCAGAAAGATGCGGTTCCCAAGTGTGCCCGGCTTGGATAGCATTGTTTTGTAAGCGATTGGGAACTTCTAAAGGCTCGACTTTAACCAGGCTAACATCATCGCTCGTCAGTTTAGAGGCTTTCAACATCTCAGTAACGAAAACCTCGCTAAAGCTGCCTAGATTTGCACCGAGCTTTTTTCCTTTCAAATTAGGGATTGTTTTAATGTCGGATTGGGCGACTACCACGTCTGCACCTGTCGATTCATCCAACACCATCACAGCTTGCATATCAGGATTTGTGGCACTCAAGCTCACCAAATCGCCCAAGGTCAATCCGATCCCATCATACTTCCCTGCACTGAAATCCGCGTCTTGCAATTGTGAGTAGTCTACATAGCTGAGTTCCACGTCTACCCCTTGCGCTTTGAAGAATCCTTTGTCTTGAGCAATGATTAGAGGTGTATAGCCAACAAAAGGAACACAAGATACTTTTAGGGGAGGAGGTTTTACTTTTAGAGGTTCCGGAAAATGACAAGCAAACAGTAGGCAGCCGGTAATAATAAAGATACAGATGAAATTGAGTAGTTTAGACATACTATCTAAAGCATTCCTGGTGTAGAAAAGGCGATTTATATTTTCTTGAGTCCGATCGACCTAAGTGCATCGTCCGCAATCGCCGCTAAACCTGTTCCGGTGGCGATATGTAGAACTTGCTGGCCCGATCGCACTTTTGCCAATTCTACTAACCGAGTTGCAGCCTGTTTGTGAAATTCCTTCTCGTAGTCGGGGCGGTTGTTGAAGTCATTGAGAATCTGTTGTTTGTAGGCACTTAGCGAGTCAGTCATGCCGAATTACTGGTTTAACTTTCTACATTGTGGCAGTTATGGTCCATCGCGACTCTCGTCGCAGGTGACATCAGTCGGCAATCTCTACAATGCCCGCAAATGTATGCAAAACCGCTACTGAGTATCAACTCTCCGGCAACAAACACCCGCCCAACTGGGATCGCGAAGCTGTAATCCGCTACAATCTGTGTTTGGTAAAGAATTTTTACAAGTTCACAGCCCTTTACAGCCTTTGCGGCTTGTACTACCCAACCTGCCTGAAAATATGGATTTTGCTACTCTTGCTGCCCAGCTAAATGCTGGAACTATCTTGCCAGAGGGAATTGTCATCATCACCCTCTTGGTGGTTCTCGTCGGCGATTTAATCGTAGGCCGCAGTTCCTCGGGTTGGACTCCCTACGTTGCCGTTGCGGGTTTGTTGGCCGCCGTCGCTGCCTTGTGTTTGCAGTGGGATAACACGGATACCATCTCGTTTCTGGGCGGTTTTAACAGCGATGCCTTGAGTTTAGTGTTTCGCGGAATTATCGCTTTGAGTACGGCTGTCACTATTTTGATATCCGTCCGCTATGTACTGCAAACGGGTACTGCTTTAGCGGAATTTATCGGCATTTTGCTGACCGCTACTTTGGGGGGAATGTTCCTCAGCGGCGCTGATGAATTGGTGATGATTTTTATTTCGTTGGAAACTCTGAGTATCTCGTCTTATTTGCTGACGGGTTACACAAAACGCGACCCGCGTTCCAATGAAGCTGCTTTGAAATATTTGTTAATTGGGTCGTCTTCTTCGGCGGTGTTTCTCTACGGGCTTTCGCTGTTGTACGGGTTGTCTGGCGGCGAAACTAAGCTGAGTACGATCGCGGCTAACCTTTCTACTGTGGATGAAGGTCAATCTCTCGGTTTGGTAATTGCTTTGGTTTTTGCGATCGCCGGAATCGCCTTCAAAATCTCTGCGGTTCCCTTCCACCAATGGACTCCTGACGTTTACGAAGGTTCTCCTACACCGGTTGTTGCCTTCCTTTCTGTCGGTTCCAAAGCAGCCGGTTTTGCCCTAGCAATCCGCTTGTTAACAAGTGCTTTCCCCGCTCTTACCGAACAGTGGCACTTCGTATTCACGGCCTTAGCCATTCTCAGCATGGTGTTGGGAAATGTGGTTGCCCTCGCCCAGACTAGCATGAAGCGGCTTTTGGCTTATTCGTCGATCGCCCAAGCCGGTTTTGTAATGCTGGGTTTAATTGCAGGAACAGAAGCCGGTTACTCCAGCATGATATTTTATCTGTTGGTTTACCTGTTTATGAACTTGGGTGCTTTCGCCTGCATCATCCTGTTCTCGCTGCGGACTGGAACCGACCAAATTAGCGAATACTCGGGTTTGTACCAAAAAGACCCGCTGTTAACTTTAGCCTTAAGTATTTGCCTGCTTTCTCTTGGTGGAATTCCGCCCCTGGCTGGATTTTTCGGCAAAATCTATCTGTTCTGGGCCGGCTGGCAAGCAGGACTTTACGGCTTAGTTATTCTGGGATTAATTACCAGCGTAGTTTCGATTTACTACTACATCCGCGTTGTCAAGATGATGGTAGTAAAAGAACCTCAAGAAATGTCAGACGCGGTAAAAAATTATCCCGAAGTTCGTTGGAACCTTCAGGGAATGCGGCCTTTGCAAGTCAGCGTTGTACTCACCTTGGTTGCGACAACATTGGCGGGAATTTTGTCGAACCCTTTGTTTAATTTGGCTAATGATGCTATTACCAAAACTCCCATCTTGCAGTCGGCTTTGAGTCATGTGCAACCTGTTGCGGGTGCGAAAAATGAATCGAATTTGGTGTCTCGCCGGGATTAATTTTGGCTGGCTTTGAAATAGTGGAAAACGCCTGACTCTTTGAAGTTGGGCGTTTCTTTTTTGTTGTGATATACTTTTAATTATGATTTTTAACCGCAGATGTAGGCAGATTAACGCAGATAAACGCAGATAAAAGTTAGTACAGAGGCAATAATGTTAGTACAAAGTAAGGAAAAGTTTTATACTCCAGATGAGTACCGGGAGTTAGAGGAAACTGCTGAGTTTAGAAATGAATACCGGGATGGAGAAATTGTAAAAATGACGGGTGGTAGTATCAATCACAGCCAGATAATCGGTAATATTTATGCGTTCTTAAAATCTGCTTTGCGGGGAAAGAATGCCCGACCATTTATGAGCGATTTGCGGTTGTGGATTCCTCGGTATCGACGCGGGACTTATCCAGATGTGATGGTAGTTGAAGGAGAATTAGTTTGCACAGAGGGACGGAAAGATGAAATACTCAATCCTTCGCTGATTGTGGAAGTGCTTTCTAAGTCTACCAAGGATTTCGATCGGGAGGATAAGTTTCGGTTTTATCGATCGATCCCTGAATTCCGTGAATATGTGTTAGTCAATCAATCTGAGTTTTTAGTAGCACAATATATTAAAACCGAATCAAATGAATGGTTGTTTCGGGAATATGAGGGGGAATCAGCAATAGTTTCCTTCGCTTCAGTGGAAGTGCAAATGTCGATGCTCGATATTTATGAGCTGGTTGTATTTGAAACCCAGGAAACGGAAGTACAAGAAGAAAATTAATGCTATTGGGGGATGCGGATATTAAGAGACTCGACTGCTGAATCAAATTTATTCAGTAGTAATCGAGATTGTTACCAAGAAGTCGGAGATTTGGTTGGTTGGCACCAGAGTTTCAAAATTTCAATTAAGAGTAAAATTAGATGAATGTAATTTGGTTACTGTTAAAGGCTTCTTGGTTAAATGTTTCCATCGCCATACTCACAGGCTTAATCAGCGGCGGTTGCAGCGCTATGTTAATTTCCCTAATTAATCGGGCAATCAGCGACAATTCCAATGGTAATTTAGTCTGGTATTTTGCGGGATTAGCAATCTTGGCTCTTTTGAGTGGCTTTGTATCCCAATTTTTGTTAATTTATCTCTCTCAAGAAGCGGTTTATAATTTACGTCTGAGTTTGAGTCGCGGGATTTTGTCTACTCCTTTGCGGAATTTGGAAGAGTTGGGCGCTAACCGCTTGCTTGCAACTCTGACTGATGATGTGGGAACGCTTTCTAATACTATATTTTTGATTCCTTTTCTTTGTGTTGATATCGCCGTTGTTGTCGGCTGCTTAACTTACTTAAGCACGATTTCGGGGACGGTTTTTGTTGTTGTATTTGGTTTTTTGGTGCTGATGATTGGCACGGTGCAGTTGTTGCTCAGCAAAATGAGGAAATTCTTCGACTTAGCCAGAGAAGAACAAGATATATTATTTAAGCATTTTCGCAGTATTACTGATGGAATTAAGGAACTTAAACTGCATTCCTTGCGCCGCCAAGAGTTTTTTACGGAACAATTGCAGGTGAGTGCTGATGCTTCCCGCCATTATAACGTGACTGCTTTGAATACTGGCGCAGTTGCGATTGGAGTCGGTCAGTTGCTGTTTTTTATGCTGATGGGTTTGCTGCTGTTTGCTTTGCCGAAATTTGTGCCAGTTTCTACACCTGTTTTGTCAGCTTATATTCTGACAAGTACCTATTTGATGTCTCCATTTCAGAATATTTTGCAAAGGTTGCCGGCAATTTTTCGTGCTAATACTTCGGTGGAGAAGATAGAGAGAATGGGATTGGCTTTGGCGAGTCAAGCTGAGATAAATTCAACGATTAAACCGTTTCCAACTGCTGAGTGGGAGACGCTGGAGTTAAATCGAGTAATTCACAGCTATCCGGGAGAAAAAGAAGACAGCAATTTTATTTTGGGCGAGCTTAATTTGAAGTTTCATCCGGGTCAATTAGTGTTTATAATTGGCGGTAACGGCAGCGGTAAGTCAACTCTCGCTAAGCTAATCACTGGTTTGTACATTCCTGAATCGGGAAAAATTATCTTAGATGGCCAGCCAATTACTGAGGAAAATCGAGAGTGGTACAGGCAGAATTTTTCTGCGATTTTCTCGGATTTCTATCTGTTTGAAAGGCTTTTGGGGATGACTAATCACGATTTGGACAAGCAGGCGGCTGAATATTTGCGAGAGTTTCATTTGGAAAATAAAGTTCAGGTGAAAGACGGAGTTTTGTCAACTACGGCTTTGTCTCAGGGACAGCGAAAGCGGCTGGCTTTGCTGACTGCGTATTTGGAAGATAGACCGATTTATTTGTTTGATGAATGGGCTTCGGATCAAGACCCGTTTTTCCGCGATATTTTTTACAAGCAGTTGCTACCGGAGTTGAAGCGGCGGGGGAAAACGGTGTTTGTGATTAGTCACGATGACCGCTATTTTGATTTAGCAGATCGCGCAATTAAACTAGATTACGGTAAAGTAGAGTATGACAGATCAAATGGATAAGTACCGAATTGTCGAAACTTTGACCGAAAGCCAGGTTTCCGACTTGATGGATTTGTACAAAAACGAGTTTTGGAGCGACAAGCGGACGCGGGAAGATGTTGTGAAAATGCTGGCGGCAACTGATGTTATCATTTGTTTTGTCGATGAGAGCGATCGACTAATTGGCATTACCCGCGTCATTACCGATTTCGTATACAGAGCCATGATTTTTGATGTGATTATCAAGCCGAGCCACAGAAAGATGGGAATGGGTGCGAAGTTGATGGATGCAGTTTTAACTCATCCCAAACTGCAAGCTGTCGAGCATTTTTATCTTAATTGTTTGCCGAACATGATGCCGTTTTACGAGCGTTGGGGTTTCTCGGATGATGTGGGCGAACTAAAGTTTTTGCGGCGCACAACAGGCTAAACTCAGCCCTTTAAAAGCCCCAATTTTTCTCGAATTACGTCTTCTTTGAAACCTACTAAAACAGCGGTTCCATCTTTAACGAAAAGAGGACGCTTGAGCAGCATCGCATCCTTAGCAAAAGCATCTACCCACTCTTCGCTAGTCCAATTTTTCTTGTCATCGTCCAAAGCGCGGTAAGATTGACCGGAAGTATTTCGCATGGGTTGAAAACCCAAAGCAGCTACCCAGCTTTGAATTTTTTCGCGAGTCGGCGGCTGTTCTTTGGTGTTAATGAACTCGTAATTAACATCGCTATCTTTGAGCCACTGGAAAGCTTTTTTGCAGGTTCCGCAGTTCGGGATTCCGTAAACTTGAATTGACATAATAATGATGGTTGACTGTTGACTGTTTACTGTTTACTGTTTGCTAATAACAACTAACAACTGACAACTGACTAATGACTACTGACTAATCTAGCTTGTTGAACCCATTTTTGCACGCGATCGACTGAAGGAGTCAAGTCATTGCGCTGCATTGTTGCTACGTGCAGCCTTAAAACTTGTTGGTGCAATCTCTCCACGGGCATTTGAGCCAATTGAGCCGGAGAAGCAACGCCGGCGTGAAGTAACAGCCCGCAATACTGACACCCTACACTTGGAATTCGAGCCAAATTTGCCATCGCTACCCATTTATTAACATATTGAATGTTAATCTGTAATTGATTGGCTAGCAATACTTTCGCCGCTGGCGTTTTCGTCATGCGAATTAGTTGCCCGGTTGTGGTGATGCTGCACTCTTCTAGTTGAGATTGGTTTTCCTTGCTCAATCCCGGTAAGTGTGCGATCGGCCAATCGCGTACTTCCACAGAAGTTTGAGGAGCTTTATGAGAAACTTTCATGTTTTTTCAGTTAATTTTACTTATACTTTAAAGTCTAAAAGATCAAACCGTCAATATAGGCGATCGCTCATGTCACCCAATCAACAAAAACCAGACTAAGGAATTTGACTGATTGCGGGTGTTGTGACCTTTCTGCTAATTGCCTGCAAAGTAGCACTTTCAGCCTGTTTTTTTTGCCTGTGGATCAGGCTTACGGCTTAACCCAATCATCCCCGCGATGACGACAAAGACTATAAAAAATACAGCCTATAAATGCTAGCACAAAAGAAGTTCCTGATGATAATTTTAGCCAAAATGGCTGCCATTGGCAGTCAGAATTTTAGTGCTTTAATGCTGAGAATGCAAAAACTTGTGGCTGACTGCAAACCCAACTCAAAATTATAGGTTTTTACCCATGAAAATTACACAAGGTGATGATTTGTTAACTACTACTCTACACCAACGGCGGCAAAAACTGGCTCGTTTAATTAGTTTTCCGGTAATTTTATGGTCGGGGCGCAGCGTTCCTCGCAATTATCCGGCACTTACTTATTCCTTTCGTGCCAGCAGTCACTTTCTATATTTTGCTGGTTTGCCCTTAGAAAATGCTGCCATTCGCTTAGAATCGGGGAAATTAGAATTGTTCTTAGATGACGCACCTGCTAGCAGCACTCTTTGGCACGGAGAAATGCCGAAAAGAGCAGAAATTGCCGAACTAATTGGGGCTGATGGTGCTTTCCCAATGGCCGAATTGAAAGCCCGATCGATCAATGCAGCAACGATCGCCGTTCAGGATTCTTGGACTCAGTTGCAACAGTCTCAAATTCTCGATCGCCCTCTGGCACCGCCCAACTCGCCAACCGGAATCGACCTAGAATTAACTCAGGCGATCGTATCTCTGCGCCTGAGCCACGATGCAGCCAGTTTGGCTGAATTGCGTCAAGCTGCGACTGTTACTGTAGAAGCTCACAAAGCGGGAATGGCGGCAACTCGAAATGCTCAAATTGAAGCAGGGGTGCGCGCTGCAATGGAAAGTGTCATCATCTCCAAAAATATGACCTATGCCTATCCTAGTATCGTGACGGTGCATGGAGAAGTGCTGCACAGCGAACATTATCACAATTCCCTACAAACCGGAGATTTGTTGTTAGCAGATGTCGGTGCGGAAACATCAACGGGATGGGCGGCTGATGTGACGCGCACTTGGCCAGTTTCTGGCAAGTTTTCTCCGACTCAAAGAGCGATTTATGATGTAGTTTTAGCAGCGCACGATGCTTGTATTGATTACATTAGTCCGGGCGTGGAATATCAAGACATTCATCTATTAGCTGCTCGAATTATGGCGGAAGGATTGGTTGATTTAGGTATTTTGCGGGGCAATGTTGAAGATTTGGTAGAAATGGATGCTCACGCGCTATTTTTTGTCCACGGAATCGGACATTTAATCGGTTTGGATGTTCACGATATGGAAGATTTAGGAGATTTAGCTGGCTATCAAGAAGGAAGAACGAGAAGCAGTCGGTTTGGGTTGGGATTTTTGCGCTTGAATCGAGTTTTGCGTCCCGGAATGCTGGTATCGATCGAACCGGGATTTTATCAAGTGCCGGCCATCTTAAATAACCCAGAAAACCGCGCCAAATATGAAGATTTTGTTAAGTGGGAGGAGTTGGAAAAATTTGCCGATGTGCGGGGGATACGCATAGAAGATGATATACTTGTCATTGATGAGGGTAGAGAAGTATTGACAGGGAAATTGCCCACAAAAGCTCCGGAGATTGAGGAGTTAGTTGCGGTAAATACGTAAGTAGAGCCTAGCTCGATCGCACATACGCAGTTCCATCAGGGGTGAAAAAAAATAAATAAAGATGAAAAAAGGTTGGCAAAAAAGTCTTTTGATATTAGTTAAAAAAGTGTTCTCGCAAGTCAGAAAACTCCCAGCACTAATACTTCCACGCAGTGTTCGTAAACCTATATCCTCGCGGCCGCCGATGCAAGCTGCACCTTTGCCGAGCAACGAAGAACAGAGGCTAGAAGCACTTCATCGCTACGACATTCTAGATACAGAGGCAGAAGCAGCTTTTGATGATCTAACAGCTTTAGCATCTTATATTTGTGGCACTCCTATTGCTTTAGTAAGCTTAATAGATTCTAACAGACAGTGGTTTAAATCAAAAGTCGGTCTGGAAGCACCCGAAACTCCGAGAGAGTCAGCTTTTTGTGCCCACGCTATTTTAAATCCCAACCAATTGCTAGTTGTACCCAATGCTTTAGATGACGATCGCTTTGCCGCCAATCCGCTAGTAACTTCCAATCCAAATATTCGGTTTTATGCTGGCGCACCGCTAGTAACTCCTGACGGTTATCCGATCGGCACTTTGTGCGCGATAGATACAATCCCTCGTAATCTCAGCCCACAACAGCTAGAAGCGCTGCGGACTTTAGGACGGCAAATTATCAACCACATGGAGTTGCGAATCAATCTGACTAAATTAAAGCGCGCACAGATCAGGAACAAACAAGTAGAAGAAAAACTCCGTTCTACAGACGAACAAATTGTCAATTTTTTAGAAGGAATGAGCGATGCTTTTTTTGCTTTCGACACCCAGTGGCGATTTACTTACGTCAATTACAAAGGATCACAATTTTTGAAGCGCTCGCAGGAAGAACTTTATGGTAAAAATTTTTGGGAAGAGTTTCCCGAGTTCGCAAATTCGGATTTTTATAAAGAGTATCATGAAGCTGTAGCTAAACAAATTGGAGTGGCTTTTGAAAAATATTATCGCCCCTTAAAAGTGTGGTTGGAAGTCCGGGTTTTTCCTTCTCACGACGGCATTTCTGTGTTTTTTCACGACATAACCAAGCGCAGGCAGATGGAATCTGCACTCAGGAAAGAACAGAAAAAAACTGAAAGTTTACTGCTAAATATTTTGCCAGAACCTATCGCCCACAGGTTGAAGCATAAACCGGGGGTGATTGCTGACAAGTTTGAAAAAGCAACAATTCTTTTTGCTGACTTGGTGAATTTTACCCAAATTTCTACTACCATGTCCGCCACTAAATTAGTATACTTACTGAATGAAATTTTCTCAGCTTTTGACCAACTGAGTGAGAAGCACGGCTTAGAAAAAATCAAGACGATCGGGGATGCTTACATGGTAGCAGCCGGTATTCCCATTGAACGTCCAGACCACGCAGAGGCGATCGCCGAAATGGCGCTGGATATGCTAGCAGCAATTAAGGAATTAAATGTGAAGCTAGATGCGAAATTTGACCTTCGCATCGGGATTAATAGCGGCCCGGTGGTAGCGGGGGTAATCGGGACTAAAAAATTCATTTACGATTTGTGGGGAAATGCCGTGAATACAGCCAGCCGCATGGAATCTCACGGCATAACAGGTCGCATTCAAGTCAGCCACTATACTTATGAGTTGCTCCACGATAAATATGAATTTGAAGATCGTGGCGAGATCGAGATTAAAGGTAAAGGGGAAATGCAGACTTATTTGCTGACGGGTAGAAAAATAGCAAGCGAGCTCAAAATCTCAGAGTAAATAAAACTAAGACTTGAAAGTACCTGATTGTTGAGGGAAACTCCGGAGGCTGCGATTAATCGCCTCGAAGGCGCGATCGCCCTGTGGCAGAACGGCTGCTGCAGATCAACCAAATAAGATTATGCTATAGACAGAGATATCGGAGCAATCCTAGGCGCGGTACTCGACGTTATAAAAATACTAAGTTGAAGTCGTCGGAGCCTTTAATAATGGTTCAATTTCATATTCAAACAGATAGCGATATTCCAGCATCCACCCAACTATTCAATCAAATCAGGTTTGCGATCGCCTCGCGACAATTTCCGCCCGGACACCGCTTGCCCAGCACCAGACAGCTAGCCATGCAGACGGGTTTGCACCGCAACACCATCAGCAAAGTATACCGCCAGCTCGAAAATACCGGACTCGTAGAAGCCCAAGCAGGATCGGGCATTTACGTCCGCGCCCTAGGCAACGAAGGCGGCAACAAACTCAAATCTCCGATCCTCGAAGAATATCCCCTTGCCAACAAAATAGTGCAAGGCAGTATCGATCAACTGCTGGGACAGGGCTGTACGCTCAACCAAGCGAGGGAATTATTTTTGGCCGAAATTGACTGGCGGCTCAGGTGCAGCGCCCGAGTGGTCGTCACAGCCCCCACAGAAGACATCGGCGTGGGTGAACTGATGGCGAAAGAACTCGAACAAGCTCTTCGCATTCCCATACAGTTAGTGCCGATGGAACAGCTAGGTACTTTTTTGGATCAAATCTCTTCGGGAACTGTGATCACGAGCCGGTATTTTATCGGAGAAGCAGAATCGATTTCGGCACCGCGTTCGGTGCGAGTTATTCCCGTAGACATTTACGACTACAGCCAGGAAATCCAGCTAGTCGGGGGTTTGCCGAAAGACAGTTATTTGGGTCTCGTTAGCCTGAGTCCGGGAATGCTGCGATCAACCGAAGTCATCATCCACAGCATCCGGGGAGAGGATTTGCTGGTGATGACGGCCTTGGTGTCAGACGAGTACAAGATTAACTCGATCGTGCGATCGGCCAGAACAATTTTTTGCGACCAACCGAGTTTTGCTACAGTTAAAGCTGCCATCAATGCGGCTAGAGAAGATATTATTCGTCCCCCGCAACTGATATGCTCCGAAAATTACATCGGCTCTAAGTCGATTAATTTGCTCAAGCGCGAGTTGGGCTTGGGATGACGAAGGAAGAAGGCAGAAGGCAGAAGGCAGAGGGAAGAAGGAAGAAGGAAGAAGGAAGAAAAACAATTCAACTTTTTTAAGTTACCAATCCCAATGCCCAATGCCCCAATCCCAATGCCCAATGCCCAATGCCCAATGCCCAATTACCGATTACCAATTACCCATTAGAATTATCCATGACAATTGAAATCCAACCTTCAATTAATGTTAAAACGGCGATCGAAAGCCGCCGGGCCGCGCGCAGCTTCAAACCCGATCCGATTCCCCCAGCAATATTGGCAGAGATTTTGCGGTTGGGAGTGCGATCGCCCTCTGGTTACAACTTGCAGCCTTGGCGGTTTATCGTACTTCAAGACTCAGCCAGCAAAGAAAAATTAAAAGCTTGCGCCTTTGATCAGCGCCAAGTGGTAGAAGCCCCAGTAGTATTAATCTGTTGTGGCGATCGACGCGCCGCCAGCCCCGAAAACACCGAAGCTGTCATCGAATTGGGCAAAGCCACAGGGGCAATGAATGACAATTTAGCCGGTTATATGCGACAAGCAATCCCGCAATTGTTCGAGAACCGTCCCTGCTTCGACTCCCTAGAAGCTTGGACAAACAGACATACAATGCTCGCAGTAGCCCACTTAATGATTGCAGCTAAAAGTTTTGGGGTAGACAGTTGTCCGATGGAAGGTTTTGTCAGCGCTAAGGTGAAAGAAGTTTTTCAAATTCCCGAAGAAGTAGATGTTTGCTGTTTGCTGCCGCTTGGTTATGCAGCAGAACCTTTCAAACAATATGGCGGACGTTTTGACGTGACTCAAGTTTATTACAGCGAAAGTTATGGACAGGCTTTGCAAGCTGAGATTTGAGAGTTAAGATTTTGTTGCAACTTGAATTTTAAGAGTTAAGATTTGGAATGAATCGGTGCCGTAGTTCAAACAAATCAAAAATCCCGACAGTTAGGCAATCTAAAATCAAAAATCCCAAATCTAAAATCGAAAGTGGTGATATCAGAGAGAGGAAAAAATATGACAGCAGCAACGCGACAAAGCAACGCACAAATTCTCGAAGTAAAATTGCAGCAACACTTGCAAGCAGCCGGATTTAAAAACTTACCGCTTTATATTAGTTGTGATTTTCGAGATGAATCTTTAACGGTTGTGGGAGAACACCCGCGCAGTTTAGTTCTCAAAGCCAAACCGACTTTTGCGGTGCTAGAAGCAGCAATTCTCGAAATAGAACCAGAATCTATTCAACAGATTGGACTTTGCCTAAAAATTACCGGGCAAAAACAGCCTTATGCTTTCCATTCTTTTACCATGCACAACCCTGTTTTGTCAAGACCTAAAACAGTGCAGTTGTTCAAAAAAACCGAGAATACCCCCGCAGAAGAAACAGGGATAGTCTTAACAGAAAATGTTGCTCAGACGGCGGATGTAGAGGAGGAGATACCGTTAGAAACGGATGGGAAAGATGCGTGGGCTGAAGAATATTTCCCCAATTTGTCTGAGAGTTCCAGCAATTCCGATCCGATCGCCTTTAAGGTAGCTGCAATCCCGGCAGATATTGCAGACAATCCCTTCAATCCGCTGGATATGGAAGCGGTAGCAGTTGCCCAAAAACCCAAGCATTCACCGTTTGCGATGCTGGCTGCAGCAGGAATGGTCAGCATGGCGGCGCTAATTTTGGCAGGCGGTTATTATATGCTGAGCCGCCCCTGTGTTATCGGAGAATGTACAGCATTAGCTAATGCCAAACAGTTGAGCGATAATTCGACGAAGACGCTGAAAACGTCAAAAGTTGCCAACAGCCCCCAAGAAGCGCAGCGACAGTTAAAACAGGCGATCGCCCTTTTGGAACCGATTCCCTCTTGGTCAATTCATCGCGGTGAAGCTCAAAGCGCCCTGGAAAACTACCGTTCGCAAAATCAGAATTTAAACTCTGCGATCGATGCAGCGCGCCTCGCACAGTCAGCAGCCCAGAAAACCCAAAATCCGCCTTATTCTGCCGAAAACGGACAGGAAGCGCAAGCTCTGTGGCAAAGTGCGATCGCCGAACTCGGAGAAATCCCCACAGACAGCCCAGTTTATCCGTTTGCTCAGAGAAAGACAAAAGAATACGGGAAGAATTTAGCAACTGGAAATCGCCAGTTAAGCACAGAGAAAAAAGCCGAAAAAACGCTGCTCGCGGCCAAAAGTAGAGCCCAAATAGCAGAAGCTCGCGAAGCAGTAGCTCAGACAGCCGAGACGTGGGATCAAGTGCAATCAGGTTGGGAAGAATCCCTCGACATCCTATCAGAAATTCCCACGAGCACGACATCTTACCAACAAGCTAAACTGTTAGTTCCTAAATACGAAACCAAACTTTCAGAAGCTCGCGAGCGCAAAAATGTCGAAGGAATTTCGGAAAATGCCTATACTCAAGCTGTGACTTTAGCAGCGGAAGCTCAAATTTTTGAGGGCAAAAACGCCTGGTTTAAAGCATCAGAATCCTGGCGAAGAGCTTTGAGTTACGCGGAGCAAGTGCCGGCGGCAACTGCCTATTCTCAGAAAGCCCAACCGCTGATCGCTTCCTACAAAACTTCATTGCAGCAAGCAGAAGTAAGGTTACAGGAAGAAAGAAACCTACAAAAAGCCCGCACTGATTTAGATAGAACTTGTAAAGGCAACCCCAAGATTTGCGACTATACTGTTAGCAAAGATTTGATTGCGGTACAGATGACTCCTAATTACGTGCAGAAACTGCAACAAACTTTCATTCAAGCAAACAACAACAATGCTGTGAAGTCTCGCCAAGCTGTAGAAAAGCACGTTCAAACGTTGCAAAAAGCTTTGGAGGCGATCGCCGAAAACGCCAAAATCCCTATGCAGGTGTACGATGGCGAAGGCCAGCGGATTGGGAGTCACGAACCGAAGTAGTTGTATTTGTAGGGTGCGTGAGGGCAAAAAATCTGTCTCAACGATGATCGCAATATTTACACTCACGCATCGCCAGCGATTTCATCCGCAGTCAATCCCGCTTGAAAAACTTGTTGCGCCGTCAAATTCAACTCTGGAAAAGTTGGCGACTCAATCCTATCATTTCCCCGAACCAAACTCACCTCATACTCGCCGTCAACCAACTGATAAACCGATATCGTTGGTTGTTTGGGATTGCCAATAAACCTGCGACCCCCCAAACCTAGATAATCCACAATCCAGTATTCAGGAATCCCGATTAGTTCGTATTCGCCTACTTTTTTGATGTAGTCATTTTGCCAATTCGTGCTAACGACTTCAACAACAAGCGGAATTGATGCGCCTTGAGTCACAGTTGAGAACTTTGGCCACAGAGGTTCTGATGCTAAATTTGGGCGGTTTAATATCAAAATATCTGGAGAATAAGCAGAGTCGTTTTCCGGCGCCTTAACTAATGCTTGTTTTGGGATGAAGTACGGGAGGTTTAGCCTGACAAATTCAAGAGTTAATTTCGAGACTAAGAAACCGATAACTTCTTCATGTTTTCCCGGTGGCTGAGCTATTTCAACAATCCCTCCGTTGTGCAGTTCGTAACGTCGGTTTTCGGGTTTCCATTCCGCAAATTCTTCAAAGGTTACTGGTTGAGTTGGAGTTTCAATCATGGCTATTTCTTCTTAGTTATGGCCGGGGCGGGCGAGACGCCCAACCCTACTCCCCACAATAAAATTCAGTCTTTGTGGAACAGGCATCTTGCCTGTTCATAAAAATAGTGCCAAACGTAAGTTCCTACCTACATCATATTACCAATTGTCTATGCCCAATGCCCAATGCCCAATGCCCAATTACGATTTTATCAATTGTGCATCTTGATTAAAAAACTTCCGGGACAATCCCGAAGTCAACAGCAGAGTTGCGATTACAGTTGCCAGCGCTAACACAAACATAATCAAAATCTGGTAAGATGCTGCATCTAAAGGACTGACACCGCTCAGCATTTGACCTGTCATCATTCCGGGTAAAGTTACTATTCCTACCACTGTCATTGTATTTAAGAGCGGAATTAATCCAGCTTTGATGGCATCTTTGCGGTACTGTTTTACTGCTTGCTGCGGCGTCGAACCTAAACTTAAATGCGTTTCTATTTCTAACTGGCTGCTATTAACTGTACTGACAAGTCTTTCGCCGGCGATCGCCCCGGAGTTCATGGCATTGCCCAAAATCATACCCGCTAAAGGAATCAGGTATTGCGGTTCGTACCAAGGGTCAGGTTGTAAAATTAGCAAGTTTGTATAGGCGAGAGTCAAGGCCGTACTGATAAAAATTGAACCCCAAACTAAGGGCAGTAAGTTCTTGATTTTTTTGCTGATGCGGTTGCTGGCAACCATGCTAGCTGTTGTCAGCATGATTGCTAAAACTGCTAAAACCAGCCAAGGATTTTTCCCCTCGGGGTCAAATACGACTGCCAGCACGTATCCGACTAAGATTAGCTGGATCAGGGTGCGCCCTGCCGCGATCGCGATCGCCCCCTCCAATCCCAATCCCTGCCACGCCGAAAGCCCGATCGCGATCGCCACCATCCCCAAAGCCCAAACCAAATCTGTAAAATCTAGCAGAATTAACACCGGCCCACCCTTTCGATAATGTGATTGTTTGCCTGTCCAAATATAAGATATTGCAATAAAGGTTTCTGAGAAACAGTTTTGCTGCAAGAATTTGCTTTGATAATGCTTGAAATTTATGGTGTGAAGAGTGAATAATGTTCCCCCCCTCGACTTAACCCGCCAATACGCGCAGATTGGCGACGAGATAACCGCGGCGGTGCAAAAAGTGCTTGCCTCTGGCGGCTACGTAGGCGGCCCGGCCGTGAAGAGTTTTGAACGAGAGTTCGCCGACTACATCGGCGTTTCCGAGTGCGTTGGCTGTAACTCTGGCACGGATGCGCTGATTTTGGCTTTGCGTGCTCTCAAAATTGGCCCCGGCGATGAAGTGATTACCACTCCTTTTACCTTTTTTGCTTCGGCTGAGACAATCAGCGCCGTCGGCGCGACTCCAGTATTTGTCGATATTGACAGCGATACTTTTAATCTGGATGTCGAACTCCTGGAGGCGGCAATTACCGACAAAACCAAGGCTATTATGCCAGTGCACATCTTCGGCCAACCCGTAGACATGACTCGGTTGATGGAAATTGCGACTCGACACAACTTAGCCGTAATAGAAGATTGCGCCCAGTCTGTCGGGGCCCAGTGGCAGTCTCAAAAAGTCGGCAGCATCGGCCATGTCGGCTGCTTCAGTTTTTATCCGACCAAAAATTTAGGCGCTTGCGGTGACGGTGGCGCGGTGACGACAAACGATCCAGCCCTCGCAGCTTCGATGCGAGTGCTCAAAGAACACGGACAGTCTTCTAGATATTTCTACGAAGAAATCGGGTACAACAGCCGTTTAGATGCCCTGCAAGCGGTGATTCTCAGCATTAAATTGCGGTATCTCGACAGTTGGAACGCGCAGCGGCAGGAGAAAGCGGCACTTTACAGCGAATTTCTCTCCCGCGTGCCCGGAGTTGCCGTCCCCAAAGAGTTGCCGGAAGCAAAAGGAGTTTGGAATCAATACACGATCCGGCTGACAAGTCCAGAAGAGGCGCAAAATCTCTCTGGCGATTTTCGAGATTGGATGCGGGCTCAGTTGCAGGAAGCTGGCATCGGTTCGATGGTTTACTATCCGTTACCTTTGCACCTGCAACCTGTTTACAAATCTTTGGGTTATCAAGCAGGTCAGTTGCCAAAGGCTGAGCAAGTTTGTCGCGAAGTCTTGTCTTTGCCGATGTTTCCGGAACTGTCGAGGGATCAACAAGAGCGGACGATTTATGGGCTGAAAGATTGCTTGGCAAAGGCCGATCGCATCCGGTAGCTTTGGCGCGATGGCATAAGCGAGCGAAACGCAGCAGGAGAAAAGAATTGCAGGGTTGCAGTGTTGTGAGAATGTGCAGCGGTCAGGGAGAGCCGTTAAGTATTTTGACCGATCACTTGTACTTTTATGTACTATATTTAATGAAAAGAAACAAATTTAGGCTAGCAATCCGCCTCGCACGGGTGCATTTTCCGCTCGCCTAAACCTTGCAATGCGATCGGTCAATGATGAAGAAGGAAGAAGGAAGAGGAAAGAGGGAAGAACGAAGAAGGAAGAACGAAGAAGAAAGAATAAATAATATTTGAACTTTCGACTTCCAATCCCCGATGCCCGATGCCTGATCCCTAATGCCCGATGCCCGATGGCCGATGCCCAATTCTCAATTTAACCTGTAATTTTCATAAGATAAGAGGAAAATAAACGAGTGCCTCAGTATCAATTCACTCAGGCTAGACGCTACGATCCACAAGCGATCGCTCAGTATTACCGCAACCGTCCTTGGAAAGCAATTTGGCGCGCAATTACCGTTATTTGGTCTTTTGCGGGCTTCGTTCTGGGGATGCTGTGGGACAGTTGGCAGCACGAAGTCGCAGCACACCAGCCGGAACGGGCCGCCCACCTGCGACAAATACTCACTCGCTTGGGCCCCACTTTCATTAAAGTCGGCCAAGCCCTTTCTACCAGACCGGATTTGATCCGCAAAGACTTTCTCGAAGAATTGATCAAACTTCAGGATCAATTGCCGCCGTTTGACTCAGTGCGCGCTTTCGAGATTATTGAAGCAGAACTCGATCGCAAAATTAGCGAAACCTATAGCGAAATCTCTCCCGAACCTGTCGCCGCGGCAAGTCTCGGTCAAGTCTACCGAGCTCGCCTCCTCACCGGGGAAGCAGTAGCAGTGAAGGTTCAGCGACCGAATTTGCTGCCAGTCTTGAGCCTGGATCTTTATTTAATGCGCTGGGCCGCTGGATGGTTGGGCCCCTTGTTGCCGCTGAATCTCGGTCACGACCTTTGTTTAATAGTCGATGAATTCGGTATCAAATTGTTCGAGGAAATTGACTATATCAATGAAGGCCGCAACGCCGAGAAATTTGCTACAAATTTTGCCGACGACCCGACAGTAAAAGTTCCGAGCATTTACTGGCGCTATACTTCAAATTGCGTTCTCACTCTCGAATGGATTGACGGCATCAAGCTGACAGATATGGCAAGTGTTAAAGCCGCAGGTTTGGATACCGATAGTTTAATTGAAGTCGGAGTCCGCAGCGGTTTGCGGCAGTTGCTGGAACACGGATTTTTTCACGCTGACCCCCATCCGGGAAATCTGTTTGCCTTAGCGGACGGCCGTATGGCTTACATTGATTTTGGGATGATGGATCAGATGGAAGAAACAACTAAAGAAACTTTGGTTGATTCTGTCGTTCATTTGATCAACAAAGATTACTTAGAGTTAGCTAAGGATTTTGTCAAACTGGGCTTTTTGACACCAGATACAGATATTATGCCGATCGTTCCGGCGTTGGAATCTGTACTGGGTGATATCGTCGGCGAAAAGGTGTCAGATTTTAACTTCAAGACGATTACAGACCAGTTTTCGGAGTTGATGTACGATTATCCTTTCCGGGTGCCGGCGAAATTTGCCTTAATTATTCGCTCTCTGGTGACAGAAGAAGGTTTGGCCTTGACGCTGAATCCCAATTTCAAGATAGTCGAGGTGGCGTATCCTTATGTAGCGCGGCGTTTGTTGAACGGAGAATCTCCGGCACTGCGGCGGCGACTGATTGAGGTATTATTCAAAGATGGCAAATTCCAGTGGAACAGGTTGGAGGACATGATCGCGATCGCCCGATCCGATCGTAGTTTCGACTTGCTACCAACAGCACAACTAGGCTTGCAATTCTTGCTGTCAGAGGAAGGGTCGTTTTTGAGACGCCAGCTAATGTTAGCTTTGATTGAGGACGATCGAATCCACACCGAAGAAGTTCGCAGCCTGTGGAACTTAGTCAAGGAAGACTTGCAGCCAGGTCGCCTGTTCAACGTTGCTCTAGGCGCTTTGACGGAGTTTTCCACAGCAGGAGCAGCGGCGCTAACTCGGTTTTAATTAGAAGGAAGAAGGTAGAGGGAAGAAGGAAGAAGGAAGAAAAATAATTCTACTTTTGCCGATTCCCAATTCCCAATTCTCAATTACCTACTCCCAATTCCAAATTACCCAAATTACCCAAATTAAGGAATTATTCGTGTATTATTTTCCAGAACCTCCCTATTTTTTAATGTCGGCTGGACTGCTAGCAGGGATGGCCTCCGGTGTAGCATTTGAAGCAACTCTCAAACAATCCGTACAACAGTGGTCTAAAAATCGTTCTACTCGCACCTTGGCTAACCTGCCAAGGCTGCAATTGGTCATACCTTTTCTGGGAATGGCTGGCGGTATTTGCGTATTTTTAGCTTCTGGAATGGAGATTTTTGGCTTCCCAAAACTACTTTCTTATGCGCTAGCTTTGCCACTGACGGTACTCACAGGTTGGCTAGTTTGGACTCAGTTGGGTAAGCTTTTGATCGAGTTAGAACGCGGAGGTTCCCAAGCGCTGGATTTAGATTCTTTTGAACAATGAAAGGTTAACTATCAACCTCTTTTTATCTGAAGGAAGGGGGTTGATAGTTCTCTAAGATTATCCTATTTGATGTTTTTTGAAACGCAGAGAACGCAGAGGAAGAGAAAGAGAAAGAAGAATAGGACAACTTAGGCAATAATTTGTGTAAAATTTTTTAAATCTAAAATCTAAAATCTAAAATCTAAAATCGAATGAGTATTGTAATGGTTACGGGTGCGGCGGGATTTATTGGCTCTAACTTAGTAGAAACTCTTTTAAATCGAGGCGAAACGGTTATCGGTGTTGATGAGTTCAACGATTATTACGATCCGGATCTCAAACGCAAGAATATTGCACGATTTGAAAAGTATCCGGGTTTTGAATTGGTGGAAGGCGATATTTTGTCTCTAAATTGGCGAGGTCTTTTATCCGATGTTAAGGTAATATTTCATCAGGCGGCGCAAGCCGGAGTTCGTGCTAGCTGGGGCGACGGTTTTCGCAGTTATACCGAACGCAATATTAACAGCACCCAAGTATTGTTAGAAGCTGCAAAAGATGCGCCAAAATTGCAAAAGTTTGTCTATGCTTCTTCTTCTTCTATTTACGGCAATGCTGAATCTTTTCCCACGAATGAAAATGCTTGTCCGCACCCGGTTTCTCCCTACGGAATTACGAAATTAGCCGGTGAACGTTTGTGCGGGCTTTATTACAAAAATTTTGGTCTTCCGACTACTTCGCTGCGCTATTTTACTGTTTACGGGCCGAGACAGCGCCCCGATATGGCTTTTCACAAGTTTTTTAAGTCGGTTTTGTTTGATGAGGCGATTTCTATTTTTGGCGACGGATTGCAAACGCGGGATTTTACGTTTATCAGCGATTGCGTTGCGGCGAACTTAGCAGCGGCTGAGGTTCCAGAAGCTGCGGGAGAAGTTTTTAATATTGGTGGGGGAAGTCGGGTAGTTTTGAGAGAAGTTATTGATACAATAGAGAGAATTGTCGATCGACCTATTCGGATAGATTTTACTGAAGCTGCGAGGGGAGACGCCCGACACACTAGCGCTGATGTGTCTAAAGCCAAGAAAATCTTAGGTTATCAGCCGCAGGTTGCTTTAGAAGAAGGTTTAAGGCGCGAATGGGAGTGGATTCAGTCTTTGTACAGTTAGAGTACAGTTAGATGCTATCTATCCCAGAAATTCCGCAGCTTAAATTGAAAGTTGTTAACTTTTTGACTTCCCCAAGTTTTGAGCTTTCTCCCCAAGCGAACCAACAAATTTGGAGGCGCGAGTTTTGGCTGTGTTTCCGGCGAATTCAAATAGCGATAGTGG
This sequence comes from Microcoleus sp. B3-D7, assembly GCF_036705305.1. NCBI lineage: Bacteria > Bacillati > Cyanobacteriota > Cyanophyceae > Oscillatoriales > Microcoleaceae > Microcoleus > Microcoleus sp. B3-D7. The sequence continues at coordinate 113,527 of NZ_JAUBUE010000008.1, forward strand.
AGAAATACGTCTCGGTAGGGAATCTCAACATCTTCGCCAGCACACAAGCGAGTAAACTTTGCAGCCGAAATACTCATGTAGTGCAAATAAGTCAGCCGTCGCCCTTTGTCATATAGAACATAATCTATCACCTCAAATTGAGAAGACCAATGATTTCCCGTTACCTGTTCGGGTTCAGCATATGCAAAGTTGTAAAAAGAGATATTGCTGCGGGCGACTAAATAGTTAAGTAAAGATTGGTCAGCGCCCCGTAAAGACATAATTTCCGCTTCTCCTGATGTTAATTTTTCTAATAATTGAGAGCAATTGTTTCGATTAAAAACCCCAGCTTTTGACGCATACCAACCCGCACAAAAAGTATGAGATTGCAGTTCGTCAACATTTAAAATTTGAGGTAATTTTGGAGACGATAAATCACATATATAATTGAGGTCGGATTTGTATTGAAAATCGTTTGCTACCCAATCAAAATCATCAAGCTTTTGATAAATATAATCTAGAGAACCCATTAACAGAGTGTCTGCGTCAAAATAGATAAATTTATCAAAAGGACCGTCGAAACAACATAACTTTCGGTGCATTTCCAAACATTGAACAGGTTTCAAACCTTGAGATTGCCAAACTTTTTGAGCTTTTGCATGAGTTTTCCAAACTTGAGTCGCAAAATCTTCCCAGAACTGGATAGAATCGGTATTTTCAAACAGGGTGACATTGTGTAGGCGGGAAATGTGCGATCGCACTTTTTTCAAGTTATCATCGTAGGGAATAATGCAAACAGGAATATTTTTCGCCCCATTGACTTTGAGACTGTTTAATAAAGCCACGAATTGGTCGAAAACAACATCATTTGCCAGAATATAAATGCCATCAGCCATAGTTTTTTAGTTAATAAGTAACCCAGCGCATATATATTGCTTTTTAGGTGCGGGCAAGATGCCCACACCACAAGAAATAAAATTTATTGATTGTGGAACAGGCATCTTGCCTGTTCTTCAAAGCTTGTTTGGTGTCAAAAATACAACAAAATTTATGAATTGTGGAACAGGCATCTTGCCTGTTCTTCAAAGCTTTTTGATAATGATACAACATATAATTTTATCCTCACCTACTGAAAACCCGAAATATCTTTTGCACTAAATTTGGTTGTTCCTCATTGAGATAACGATAATGTTTCCAAAGTTTCCAATAAGGGCTGCCCGATTTAATCGGGATTCCAGCCCAGTGAATATATTTTAACCTTTTGCCTTTGTCATAAAGAACATAATTTATTTCCTGAAAATGCTTGGAACCCGCCCAGCTTCCCGGTTCGGTTGCTGAATTTTTAACAAGATTGCAGCGCTTGGGAATCAGTTTAAGAATGATATAATTTAGTATAGGTTGGTCTGTGACATTTTGAGTAAAGTCAAAATATTCTCGATGCTGCGAACATTCTCGCAAAATTTCATACATTTGCGATTCTGTAATAGTTCCTTTTCTGGAAGCCCAAAAACCGCTGTTAAATACATCTTGAAGCTGTGAGTCTGTAAAGATATTTTGTTCTTTTACAGTAGGTGAAAATACATTTCGCAGTTTTTCGCTGAGGTAGTGGTAATCGCAGCAAAAAAAGTCTACTTCTGATAGTTTGTTTAAGTTGTCTGCGATGTCTTCAAAGACGATGATATCGGTATCGATGTACAGAAATTCGTCTAGGGGGCCAAACCAGGCGGCGAGTTTTCGCATTTTGTTGGGGAGGGCTAAAAAGTTGCGATCGAACATTTGGCCAATTTCTCTGGTAAACTGTTCCACAAACTCCAGATTTGGGAACAATCGCACGTCGTGGAGAAGGCTGAGTGCGGCTGCGACTTGCTGATAATTGTCGTCGAAGGGAATCAGAAAAACAGGTACTTGACAATTGTACAGACGTATGCTGTTTAAAAGGGCGATCGCACTTTCGATCACCTTATCATTCGCAACAATATAAATACCGCGACTCATACATTTATCCTCAACCTTCTCAATACCCTTTTTAACAAATTCGGCCCAGAAACCTCAGTATAAGACTTTGGCGCTTGGGCAAAAATCGGACGCTTGGAGGGTTCGTGGAGATAGCGGTAATGCAGGAACAAATCGCGATAGGGAAACTCAATATTTTCCCCTGCACAAACTCTCCGAATTAAATCCGGCGGCACACCAATATAATGAATGTAAGTAAGTCGGTTTCCCTTGTCGTACAAAATCTGATCTTGCTCTTCAAAATGTTTAGAAGTGACGCTGCACCCGGTTTTTTCGCCATCCGGGAGGCTGTAAGCAAAATTATAGCTATTCATCCCCGTTTTCATCACCATATAATTGAGCAACGGCTGTTCTCCCGCACCTTCATAGAGAATTTCCGCCTCGCCCGAGTGCAGTTGAGCTAACAGCCATTCCCTAGTATTTGGCTCAAACAATCCTTGCTTGCTGGCGTAAAATCCCGAACAAAATATTTCCGAGTCGATCCGATTTTGCTCAAAAACTTCTAGGAGTTTTGGCGACTGAATATTGTATACTTTAGTTGGGTCGCGAAATTGAAAATCATAAACCACAAAATCCGATTCCTCTAATTTCTGAAAAACCGCATCCAGGGAATTCATCACCAAAGTATCCGCATCCATATAGATAAACTTTTCAAACGGGCCGTCGAAAGCGCAAAAGCGCCGGTGTGCGCCGTAAAGCCGAATTTTTTTGCGGTTCAAACGCTCGGGTGCGGCTGCTTGCATGAATTTATCCCATAGCTGAATAGATGCGTTATCTTCATAAACAAAGACGTTGGGACGGTTAACAATTTCAGCTTTGATTTGCTCGATTTGCTCGTCGAAAGCATAAATACAGACAGGAGTATTTGAGCCTAAGATAACTTCAATACTGTTGAGCAAGGCTATTAGTTGGTCGTAAACTGTATCGTTGGCTAGCGTGCAAATTCCGTTCATATCTATAGTCTCGCGAAGGCGGACTTGGTTTATGTAGTTGCGATTGCCACCGCCGAATCATTTAAAGGGTAAAAGAACAGAAAAGGGCGAGTCCGGGTGACCGCAGCACAGAACCGAAAACCGGAGACTACGCCAAATCCGCAGCTACGCGAAAACCGATCTTCCTGCGGCGACCGCCCGCCGAAAGCCAGTTACGATCGGCACTGCGACAATTGACCGCATAGTTGTCCCAGGAACCGCCACGCAGCATACGGTATTCAGATGTGCCCGTTTCCCAGCAACTTCCGTCAGTTGGTGCGCCGTTATAGTTTTCATGCCACCTATCGCTGCACCATTCCCAAACATTGCCGTGCATATCGTACAGTCCAAAGGCATTGGGGGGAAATCTCCCGACATTGGTTGTTTCTTTACGGGAAAGTCCTTTGGGAGCGTTTGCGTAGGGGTAGTATCCGTGATAATTGACTAAATCCGGGGTAATGTTTTCTCCAAAATGAAATTCGGTTGTGGTTTTCGCACGACAGGCGTATTCCCATTCTGCTTCACTCAGGAGGCGATATTTTTTCCCGTTTTTTTGCGAGACTTTGGCACAGAATTCGACGGCATCATCCCACGATACATTTTCTACACAACGTTTTTCACCTTTGAAACCCGATGGGTTGTTTCCCATTACTGCTTCCCACTGTGCTTGGGTGATGGGGTATTTGCCTGCAAAAAAAGCCGGTACCGTGACTAGATGGTGCGGATTTTCGTAATCATATCGTCCTTGTTCACTGTTAGGCGAACCCATCATAAATGTGCCTCCGGCAATATAAACCATTTCCAGCACAACTCCATTCCCCAAGTCTTCGGCGAAGAAGTGAGCATAATAACGGCAGCGACTGTTTTCTTTTCCTTTAGCATTTACTGTTATCGCATCAAAGTCAAAAGTAGGAAAATATTTTTGTAACTGCTTTTTTATATTTGGTTCATCTCTATCCTTCAGCACCAAAAAGGCTGCCAACTTCACCTGCAGCGATTCATCTTGCAGTGCCCCAACGATCAAATCTAAACCAACATCTCCATATCTGATTGCTTCAGACAGCGCAGCAATTTTTACCTCGACAATCGGTGAAGCCAAACGACTCTTAACGCCGGGAATCCCGCCTAAAACAGCCGCAGCAAATGGCACTTGAGATTCACCGCCCTTGACGGCATCGTATTTTTTGGGTTGATTTTGGTTTTCTGTCATTGCCCTATTTCCTAAGATACAAACTTAGACAGCCAATTAAGCAAGTTCAATTCATGGAGAATGATTTGTCTGGCTTCGGCAATTTTCTCCCTCGCTTCATGCCAATAATCCGCATTAGCCACAACCTCTTTAATAAATTCTACTCCTTTCTCATCCAGACTGGGAAGCCGCAGAAAACTCCCCGCCGGCAACAATTTATCCGCCGCCGAACCGCCGTAATAAATCGGCAAACACCAAGCTAAAAAAGCATCCCAAAGCTTCTCGCTGACATACAAATCGTTTTCTGCATAATTTTCAATAGCTAAGTTGTAATAGTATGGTGCGACGGCGTGCCATTTATTGTTCACAGTGCCGTTCCCGCGCGCCCAAGTTGGCAAGTTTCGCCCGTAAAGGTCAAAATCCAATTCTTGTGATTGCAGCAATTTGATAAAGTCTAATCTCTGGCGGTGATTGGCGCTGCGGCTAACACCTGAAGTAATCCAAGAACAGGATTTAGTTTTCGGCGGCGCAGGCATTTCATCGAGATCTCGAAACGAGTTAGAGTGATACCAAATCGCGGGCATATAATTGGGGTTTGGTGCGAAATCGTCGGGCCCGGAAACGTAACCGCAATAAAGTTTCGCTTGTTCGTAGTTGGCTTTGGTAATTTCAATAACTTCTGGCAATGGCGGTTCGCGGATCAGGTAAATTATGCGTTCTTTGGGGACACCGCGCAATTTGTCTCGGATGTATTTTTCTGCGTTTTGATGCCTGTAGTGACGTATTTTATCGACCCACGATTGCTTTTTGGGTTGTTGGGGAAAGTCAAATTGATACATCAGTAAAAAGTCGGGTTCTGGGTGGTTGGCGAGCATTTGAATGTTGCCCCATTTACCGAAGTTTTGGGGGGTTTGTTGCCACAGCCAGTCGCTTTGACTCATCCCTGGATAGGTGGTGATTGTGCCGATGATTTTTGGGTTCATATCTAATAATAAATCGGGTTTTTGCGTGTGGGCGGGGCGGGTTTATGAGATTATTAATTTTAGGCGATGATTGTTGGTAAAACCCGCCCCTACGGATTTTAAAATTATCGGATGAGGATTAAGGAATGATTTGCGATCGCACTTGGTCATCCACATAACTCAAAATTCTCTCTATCCTATTTTCCCACGAAAACTGCTTGACAAAATCCATTGTTTCTGCATAACCTTCGCTTTTCCTCGGATATTTGGTTAAACAATCTCGAATGCTTTGCGCGAACTGGTGCGGGTTATCCGGTTCGCACCAAGTTGCTGCTATATTTCCCGATTTAAATTCCATTAATGATGCAATCTCCGTCGCTACAATCGGAGTTCCCGATGCCATGTAATCAAAGAATTTTAAAGGAGATGTGAACGTCGCGGCTTCTGTCAAACAGTGAGGGTGAGTCAAAACATCGGCTGCTTGCAGCAAGCTAGCCAGTTGATTTTGAGGGAGGTAGCCGAGAAATTTAATGTTGTTAACTTGCTTGGATTTTGCTAACTGCTGGTATGCTGTTACTTGGGATGAATCACCGCCCGCGATCGCAAATTGAACCAGTGGCAATTCCTTAGCCACATCCACCAAAATATCAACACCTTTAAACGGGTAAAGTCCGCCTGCATAAACTGCTAAATATTGTCTTTCATCTTCTATTAATTGCTGTCGCCACTTCAGGGCAGCTTCTGTTTGTCTCGCGAGAAACAAATGGTTAAAACCGTTGTGCAGCGTAATTACTTTTTCCGGCGGCATCCCATTCAAAATCATGCTGTCTCGCACTGTATCGGCAACAGTTACGGAAATCTGAAGCAGAGGATTGCGGACAATTTCTGGTTCAAATTGCTTGTTTTCATGGTGGTGCTGTTCGTAGATAGCGGGAATTCCGTTTTTAACTGCTGCTTTGACAAAGTTCCAGTCGCGGGTGTGGACAATTTTAGTTGATTTAAGCAGGTGAATCGGTAAATAGTATTTTGATACTATTGTACTCGAACTCGTCCACTTGCTGTCCCAACGGTCGATCGGCCACGGCATCGGTAAATCTGCTACTTTTAATTTATCTTGAATATTGTAAATTTTGGCAAGTTTGTCATCGGGTTTCCGGGGTTGAAAAGGAAAAAGCAAATCAACCGGATTCAAAGCACTCCAGCCTTTACGGAGGTATACCAAAACTGCTCGATAACCGAGGTTTGCTGCGGCATTGGCCGAGTGTGCAACTTGAACTAAGCTCGCGATATTGGGTTGCGGTAAGATATTTCTGGTAAAAAATACATAATATTTAGACATCGTAATTGGTAGTTGGTAATAGGTAATTAGTAATTGTTAACTCTGTAGACAGTGGACAACTGACAACTGCCAACAGACTACTTTTTAACAGCCTGACGCTTAATAGTGTTTTCTATAAATTCTAAAGTAGTGAAAATATTAGCAGCAGAGTGAAATGATTCTCGGATTAACTCGTCTCTTTCTTCGGGAGAGTCTACCATTTCATCTACTAGCATTTTGAGGTAAGCTATCATGGGAGTCAGGCGAGTGCGAATTTCGTAAGAACCTCTAATTAGAGCTTCATCGCGAGCGGTTTCTTCAGCAAATTGCACTGAATACAAGCGAGTGTAGTAACCTCCTTTTGCTAGCAATTCTTCGTGGGAACCCATTTCTACTACTTGTCCGCGATCGATCACGGCGATTTTGTTGGCTTTTTGGACTGTGGAGAGGCGGTGGGCGATTACCAACGTTGTGCGATCGCAACTCAATTTCTCGATCGCCGCTTGCACGTACCTTTCCGAAACCGTATCCAGCGAACTCGTTGCCTCATCTAAAATTAAGATTTCCGGGTTTTGCAGCAGGGCTCTAGCAATTGAAATTCTCTGACGCTGCCCTCCCGATAAGATCACGCCCCGATCGCCAATTTGAGTCTCCAACCCATCCGGCAATAGTTGGATAAACTCGTAAGCATTCGCTCCCTTCGCCGCTTCCACAATTTCTTCCTCAGTCGCTTGGGGTCTAGCATAAGCAATATTTTCGCGCACTGAAGCATTAAACAAAAACGTATCTTGGCTAACAATACCCATCGCTTGTCTGAGACTTTTTAGATCAAATTCGCGCAAATCCCTGCCATCGATCGAGATATGACCTTCAGTAGGATCGTAAAATCTCGGCAGTAAATCTGCCAAAGTTGACTTGCCCGAACCCGAAGTTCCTACCAAAGCCAAAGTAGTGCCGTGAGGTAGAAACAAATCAATTCCTTGCAAAACTAAATTTTTGTGGTTAGGATAACTAAAAGATATTTTATTAAAATGAATTCCCGATCGCAAATGAGTGTAAGGCACAGAACCGTTCAGCATAAATGGCTTGTCCTCGCAGCTCAAAAAATCATTAACCACCTCTACACTAGCCGACGTATTTGCAAATTGACTGCGCCCGCTATTCAACTGTGAAATTAAAGGAATCAATCGAAACAGTACCAATAAATAGGTTAATAAAATTGTCGCAATAGACTCTATCTCATTCGCAAATATTGTGCGACCTATAAATACAATCAAAATTATAACTATCAAATTAACAACTTCGTTAATTGGGGCGATCGCCGCATAATTTACCTGAGCCTGAAAATCCGCTTGTTCTCGCCTTTGAATTAAATGCTTGATCCGCTGATACTCTCTTTCCTCGTTCCCCGTTGACTTAACCAGCCGAATCCCAGTAATCGTTTCCAGCACCCTAACCGAATAATCTTTCGACATTTCAGAAAGCAGGTGACCAAAATGCTTGGAACGGTTAATAATATATTGATTTGTCCAAGCAACTAACCCCAGCAAAACTGTAGCTGTCACCGTCAGTTTCCAGGAGATCGAAAGTAGCAGACCCACAAACACCAAAACAGTGATTGAGGTAGTAAACATTCCGATGGCCGTACCAACTGCACTAGCAGTCCGACCAATCTCTCCGCCCAATCTATTAATTAAATCCCCGACTTTAGTTTTAGAGTAAAAATCTAAATCTACTTCTAACAACAACCGCAAACCTGCTTCTCGCAAATCAAAAGTCAGAGAGCGCGTCAGAGAAGTAGCTACTAAAGTATTGATATAACTCGCAACATTTTTTAAAAAAATTGCCAGCACAACCGCCCCGGTCATCAACATTAAACGCTGATTTCCGGGCATTCCCTCAAAGGGATACATCAAAGTTTTAATTAGAGGTGGAGCACCACGCAGCTCGATCGCTTCCTCTAAAAAACTTAAAAGCACTGGTACAATCAGAGTCGTGCTGATACCGTTGAATAAAGCGCCAGAAAAGCCCAGCATCACAGTTAAGAAAATCCTGCCGGGATATCGTCTGGCAAATTTTAGGAGTAGCTTATTGGCAGACATGAAGCATTCCCAGCTAAACAGTACGGCATCTCAAAATATTCTTTAATAAGAGACAGTTTTTCTTCCTCCCGTGAGTAGTTTTAAAATAACATTTACATACCTGCGATTATATCTGAAAGTATCGGTTTCATTGCTTGAATACTATATTTTTTCACACATCTTTCCCGCCCTTTCATGCCTTGTAAATTAGCCGCTGTCCAATTTTGAAATATCCATTGAATCTTTTGTGAAATTTGAGCGGGAGAACTCGGATCGACTAAATAACCCGTTCCCCCTAAAATTGCTGGAATATCCCCCACTCGCGTAGACAAAACAGGCTTAGCCATTGCCATGCCATCTGTCAGCTTGAGTGGAAACTGAGCCACGGCTGTGAGAGTTTCTCGCTGAGGAACAACGACAACATGAGCCGCCGCTACAACGGACGGCATTGTCTCCACTGGAAACCTTGGCAGTTTAATAATCCAACGCCCCCATTGTTTCACAAGTTTATCATCATAATCATCATAAGGACTCCCGCCGACGATCGCTAATTTTAAATCGGGCTCATTTAACTGTTCGAGGGCCATCAAAACATCCTCCACGCCTTTATGAGGTCGCGGTGCCCCCGGAAACATCAGAACTCTATACCCGGATAAGCCGTAACGCTGTCTGCTCAATTCAGGATTGTATTTAGCAGGGTCGAACATTCCAGTATCCTTACCATTAGGCAAATATACACCACCAAAACGCTGTTTTAAAAACTCAGTATCAACGGTGACTGCATCAGCACGGTGAATGAGACTTTCCATCCACTTGAGATAGAGCGGATTATCTGGTTCTCTCAATTGACCGTTCTGTTTAAAAATATCTCGATAAAGTTGTTTGAAAGATGGACGGTATTTCCATTCATCTCCGCCGTACCAGCTCAGTTCCCAGTCGTCTATATCTAAAATTATAAATTGGCGAGTCGCCAGTTTTTTTAGCAGTGATAGCCCAAAGCTTGTAGGTTTAGGTTTGACTGCATAAATAATATCCCCATCTATTTTTTTCCAAAGTTTTTGAGCATCCATTAAAAACCCCGGATAATTTTTACCCGGTATCGCACATACTGGGATGTCTCTAGGAGGAGTAGCGTACAATTCCTTGCCAAACTGAAATCCAACAATTTCTACATCACATTTAAGCTCAATCAAGACTTGAGCTAATAAAAAAGCACGAATTGCACCTCCGCCTGACAAATCGCTCACTACTAATGAAACTTTCACTGAGTATTTTGTTTAAAACATTTGTTTGATTTTCCTGCTTAACCAAGCTTTTGTCAAGGCGATGGGGACTCACGCACTCCAAACCAAAGCAACCGGGTTTTTAACCAGGGCAAAGGGCAGAAACGCGTCTTTTGGTAAAAAAAACACAATAATGAACCCAAGACTGTTATTCCAGCCAGCAATAATTCTTCTAGGTAAATTTTCGGATATGTTGAGGCTAATTTTTTTAAATTGAAGCTGAATTTTGTTGCTTTTGATTCAGTTTGCCAACCAACTTTAATTATTTTAAACGCCAGGGATTGTTAAGTTGATTTGGTAAAAATATTTTAGCTGTGCGATCGACTATTCTAGTAAAGAGCGATCTCGTCACGTTCTTCGCGTACTGAGGGCGGTAAGGATAAGTGCAGTGCATTACTTTAATCGGTTTGTCGATCGTATAAACATCTTTCCACTTATCCAAGTAGTTGTAAACCGGGGACAAAGTTGTCATTTTTGGTTTCACCGATTCAACAGCCGCCGCAAAAGCTCCCTGGTCTTTCAAGAGTAGCACATTTTGATGCGCCACTACCATGTTAAAATATTTCTTAAAGTTTATAAACAATTCCTGAGTTTTACTGCTTTTCGTAAAAGCGATAAATCCGCCATTGTATTGAATGCTATTTGCATTTAGCGGCAACCCGACAGACTGCAAAGTTGACAGAATATCCTGCTTGACTCTTAATAAATTTGCCGCTTTAGCAATCGCAGGCTGCACATCTTCCGTCACCAACAAATCCACCCCATCAAGAAAATCAAAAACCTCATCTATTGGTGACAGCAAACAAATATCACAATCCATATAAATAGTTTTCTCAAACAGAGATTCCTCGTACAAAGCCAGCTTAGCTAGTCGCGACGCCAAAACAGGATTTTCATTAGAGGGTGCAGGTTTCAATATGACATTTCCGAACACCTGAAGTAAAGGATATAAAATTAGAGGTACTCTATCTATTAAAATAATAATTGGTTCGCGGTGAAACTTCCTGACAGACGCCAGAAAATGAACGCAATCTTGGAAAGAGTAAAGACCGGTTAATATAGTGATAAATCCCTTGATTGCTAATTTATTTGAATTCATTAATTTACTTATTGATTTACTTATTTACCGAGCGTGTGTCCACTCCCAAAAGCTCTCACTCCAGTCATCTCGTTCGTGAAAAATTCCTTGCCATTCATAAAAATGTACAAAATCTTTCAGGTTAATTGTTTTATTGAGATTTGCGATCATGTAAAGAGGTTTATCTCCATAAAAAGAAGCCCACATAGTATAACTGCTAGGCGGCCCAACAACATAGTCGCACTCAGCCAAAGCATACATATCTTCAATTAAATGACCACTGCCAAATCCACAGTTAAAATTATCAAATAAACTCGAATTTTGTGGAATATTAGAACAAATCAAAAACTTGATTGTTTTTCCTTCAAATAGCCTTACCACAGAATTCATGACTTCTAAATATTGCTGAGTTGTGTAAAAGTATCTCCCCTTTTGATGCTGAGCATAATCCCCTTGACGGATGTGAATTCCGACGAGGATATCAGAGTTATTTTTTAAATTCAATATCAAACTAGCTACATTGATTCTATATCGCTCTAATGGTGCCAAGTATGCTCTAATCTGGTCGGCGTACTTGTGTAAATAGGGGAGATCTTCTACAAACCAGCCATCTCGAAATAGCCAGCCTTGAAAAAAAACAATTGAACCGTGTTTGATTTGTTCGATTTCCTGATATTTTAGCCAACTAAAAGGTTTTTCTCGGGTTATTTCTTGCGTTTTTAATATTTTTTGCTGGCTTAAATACTTAATAAATTTGTAATATTTACTTCTGACAAACTTGTTGCCTGCTGCGGTAAAATATGGAGGAGGATAACAACACAAAAAATCCCCTGCGGTTCCCACAAAGAATTCTGCATATTCCTCAAAAGCCGGATTGAGAACAGTCAAATTATGCTCGATCGCCCAAGCAATAAAATTAGCAAAAAGCAGCAACCGGTTGCCCAGTTGTCCCGATTTAGCAGATATTATTAGCATATTGTATTTTTGGGGCGGGGGGACGCCCACCCCACAAGAATTTCATCAAACTTGGCTGTAATGGTAAGGTGCGCCCAGCGCACCTTAAAGACTAAGAGTTGTGGCGTTTTTGGTGCCACTGCCAAGCATGGGAGATAATGTTCTTAATGTCGGCATATTCTGGAGACCAACCCAAGGTTTTGATGGCTTTCTCGCTGCTGCCAACCAAAGCAGGCGGGTCTCCCGGGCGCCGATCGCACTCAACAGCCTTAATCTCTTTTCCCGTCACTTGGCGAGCCGTTTCTATCACCTCTTTCACCGAAAACCCGCCGCCATTGCCCAAATTAAAGAAATCAGATTTGCCACCCTTGAGCAAATATTCTAATCCCAAAATGTGAGCAGATGCCAAATCGTTAACGTGAATGTAATCCCGAATGCAAGTACCGTCAGGAGTCTCGTAATCCGTGCCAAAAATCGCGATCGAATCTCGTTTACCCAAAGCAGCGAACAACACCAGCGGGATTAGGTGAGTTTCTGGATTGTGATCCTCTCCTAACAACCCGTTAGGGTCAGCCCCAGCCGCGTTAAAATAGCGGAAACAAACAGACTTGAAATCATACGCAGCGTCAAAATCCGACAAAATCCGTTCTACCATTAACTTAGTAGCACCGTAAGGATTGATCGGATTTTGCGGGTGGTCTTCTGTGAGCGGAATTTTCTGCGGTACACCGTAAGTCGCGCAAGTAGAAGAAAACACAAATTTCTTCACGCCAGCAGCGATCATTGCTTCCAAAAGCGTAATAGTGCCGATGACATTGTTGCGATAATATTTAGCTGGGTCGGTAACAGATTCGCCCACGTAAGCGTATGCAGAAAAGTGCATTACCGCCTCAATCTTGTGCGTAGCAAACAAGTTGTCTAGAAGAGTGCGATCGTTCGTGTCGCCAACTACTAACTCCACCTGCAAAGCCTGATCTACTAAATCTCTGTGACCGTAAACTAAATTATCCAAAATCACCACACCGTAACCGGCGTTTTTCAGCGCTAATACCGCGTGAGAGCCAATATATCCAGCTCCGCCCGTCACCAAAATAGTTGGTTTGTCTGCACTCATTTTCTTCTGCCTGTTTTTGTAGCTGGGATTGCCAAGAGCCTTGTTAATTTGAGACTTCCACATCAGACGCTTTCACACTCCGCGTGAGCCGGAGAATTAAAGCGAAATATATAGGCTTTGCTGTGCCCGACGGGACGCTCGCACTCCTAAAAAACGCTTTTTACACTCCAGATAGATGCTGACTGTGCAAGTCTTTGTGTTCAATCGATAAACTTGAGGCGACCAATTTGGATATAATCAAATATCCGATTAATCTGATGTCGATCCTCTTCTGAAATTTTATCATCTGACAGGATAGCCGAAGTCAAAACTAAGTGTTCCCGGCGAGTTATCTTACCAGACGCTACAATCCGATCGACTTTTTGAGAAATTGTTAAGTTCGATTTGTTGTGAGATGTTCGCATTTATTCGATCGGTTTTATGCCAAAATAGTTAAAGCGGATTGCAGTTATTGACCCAAAAATGGTGCGTACTCGACCGCAAATCAATTTGCTCAACAGCAGAAATAACGTATCAGAAACCTATCTCAGAAACGTATTAGAGTTTTACTTCCCAAGATAGATATGCGGACTTAAGAAATCTGCAATCAGCCTTCGGATAGCGTTCAGAGTAACTTAATTATATAATATTTTTCCTAGAGAGGCACTTTTCTATGCAGGTTTATCGGCTTCCGGTACTGTCCGACAATTACATTTTCTTGCTGCACGACCCCGATAGCCACACAGCAGCCGTCGTGGATCCAGCGCGCTCAAAGCCAGTATTAGAGCAACTGCAAGCACTCGGAGCCGAATTAACAGCAATTTTCAATACCCACCACCACAGCGACCACATAGGCGGCAATCAGGAACTGATCGATCGCTTTCCCCAAATTAAAGTTTACGGTGGCGCAGAAGACCGAGGCAGAATTCCCGGACAGCAAGTGTTTTTACAAGCGGGCGATCGAGTTTCTTTCGCCAACAGAACCGCCGAAGTCTTCTTCCTACCCGGCCACACAAAAGCTCACATCGCCTACTATTTCCCCCCCAGCAACCCCAGCGAAACCGGCGAGTTGTTTTGCGGCGACACCTTATTTGCAGGAGGCTGCGGCAGGCTCAAAGAAGGCACTCCCGCCCAAATGTTAGCCTCTCTGGGGCAACTGCGACACTTGCCCGATAGTACGAGAGTCTGGTGCGCTCACGAATACACGCTGAACAACCTGCAATTTGCTTTGAGTGTGGATGGCGACAATCCGGATTTACAGCAGCGCTTCGCCGAAGTCAAGGAAGCGCGCAGTCGATCGCAACCTACAATACCATCATCGATCGGCCTCGAAAAAAGGACAAACCCATTTTTGCGCTGGGATTTTCCCAACCTGCAATCAGCCGCCAACACCTCCGATCCAGTGCAAACCTTCGCTCGATTGCGCGGCATGAAAGACCAATTTTGACCTTAACGTTTTTTTTGTTTCAGGTAACTCTTAAACTTGAGTATCGGTTCGCTCAACCACCTGTCAAGTCTTTGGTATTTTACGTGAAAGCTCGACAGCCCCTTAAACTTATTTGGAATTTTTTCTAGTTCGTCCTTAAACGGTGTCTGAGACAACATATCAAGCCATAATTGATTGGGGGCGGAGCTTTCCCACGGTTTCGGTCTTGACATAAAGTGCATCACTTTACTTGACATATCATCAGTCTTGTGGTTGTTCCATATTTGGTCTAATTGCTTCCACCTTCCCACTAAAACTGAATTTAATGCACCTTGATCGCGATCGCCCCAAACGTGGGTTCTAGCATTTTGGAGCAACTTTTCCGACAGTTGCTCTTCCTCCCAAAGCTTCATGTTGTAAACTAAAACACCACTATTGAAATAAGGGTTTCGATCTTGATAATTGTTGGGATTTCCCCAGAAGTTGGCGGCGGCTGCTATCGGCAGAGTTGGAAAATCTAGGTTCCACAGCGGCTTTAAGCTGCCCAGAACGATCGTATCACTGTCGAGCCAAATCAGCCTTTCTGTTTCTTTGGTATATTTTCGCGGCTCCAATTTAACGTAAGGAAGTTTAGAACCTGATATCGAAAGAAGTTGGTCGTAATTAGATTGCAATTCTTGCCATTCAATCTGGTATTTGCAGCAATTCTGTAACTGTTCCTTTTGCTGTGAATATATCCTGGTAGATACAACGCTAATTTTGACCTGCTCCTCCCCAGATTGGCTAATATTCAGATCTACAGACTTCAGAAGTGCTGCTAACCCCAGAATATAGGTGCGATCGGCGGCTGTGAATATGTGCATAGGATTAAGTTTGTGAGATGAACGGCAAACGTGACACAAACGTTGGGACTGGAGGAAGCAGGCGACCCTGTATTGAGGTAAATGCGATCGCCCGTTTACCGTTGAGACGAACAAAATCTTGCCTAAATTTCCGGTTAGATTTACACAAAGAAACGGGGTTTCTAAGTAGGTAGGCGCAAATAAAGTTTACAATGTAACAGAATGTAAGGCGGGCGTAACAATAGCGATTGCTTCGTTTAACTCGCTGCCAGAGAGGGGTTATGTATTTTCAAGCTTCATCTACTTATTTATCTGTGTGCAAGTGCCATCTGTTCGCACCCGAAAACGAGCAACAGCCATTGGTAATATGCAGCAACGCGAAAAATAATCAGACGGACTAACCTGGCATTTGAAACAGCCAGAAAATTCCCCGTCGCCTGTGCTGAATCCCGCAACTGGTTCAGACGTGGGAGTCTACGATAAAATAAATTGTCTAGATATCGATATTACCGCAGAACGATCAACATCCATCTTAGGTTTGAAGTGTCACCCTGCTCAAGTCAAAAGTTCCTCTGGTTATTTCCCTATTATTGAGCGCGGTTTGCTTTGCCAAAAGTAAAATTAGCGTTGTTAGAAACCGATGCAAAACCCACGCAATACTGAACCTCAAGCAAAAATCGACCCCTCTGTTTCAACGGATTCTAACAAAGCGTTCTACCCAGCCGCGCCTTGGCCAACTGATGTAGGGATGGTTCTGCAATTGGCAGATGGTAGCATTCAGGGGTGCAATTCTCACGCCCAGGATCTGTTGGGGATGACAGCACAACAGATGCTCTTATGCACTTCAATCAACAGTCGGTGGCAGACTCTGTGTGAAGATGGTTCGGATTTTCCCGGCGAGACACATCCGGCGATGGTGGCGCTGCAAACCGGGCAACCATGTTTAAATGTCATCATGGGCTTTGATCGACCACAGGGAGAATTGATTTGGTTGACGCTCAATTCTCAACCTTTATTTCAGGAAGATCGATCGACTCCCTATGCGGTAGTTACAACCTTCACGGAGCTCGCTCAACCTCAGCCTGAACCAGTCTGTAACGCGCCCGCGCCCCAACTGTCAGACACCCTCGAAAGTATTTCGGACGGGTTCTTTGCTTTGGATCGAGACTGGCGATTTACCTACCTCAATTCGCAAGCGGCGCGGTGGCTGAATCGGCCCTCGAAAGATTTGATTGGCAACAGCATTTGGGAAGAGTTTCCCGAATCAGTGGGCAGTTTGTTTGAGCAGGAATATCGCCACGCCGCCACGTTCCAAGTTACGGTTAGTTTTGACTCTTTTTATCCGCCACTCAATGCTTGGTATGCGGTACGAGCTTATCCCATCCCATCGGGGCTTGCCGTTTATTTTCAAGATGTCACTGAGGAGAAAGCGGCTAGGGCTGCTTATATTAAACAAGCGCAAACGGCACATCAACAACTAGCAGAAATCGAGGCGATTTATGCTAGTGCGCCGATCGGACTTTGCTTCCTCGATACTGAGTTGCGGTTTGTCCGCCTCAACGATTGGCTAGCAGAAATTAACGGAGTTCCAGCCGCCGCCCACATCGGCCAAACATTGCGCGAAATCTTGCCAGAAATGGCAGATGATTTAGAGCCGCTTTACCGACAAGTTATTGAAACTAAAGTTCCACTTCAACAGCTCGAAGTTCGCAGGACGAACTCAGCACAGCCGGGAGTCGAACAGGATTGGCTGTTGAGTGTCTATCCACTGAGGGCCCAGGACGATCGCGTCCTGGGAGTGAATGTGACGGTGCATGAAATTACCGATCGCAAAGCTACCCAAAAGGAAATTCAACGGCTCAACCAAGAACTAGAGCGACGAATTAATGAACTCGAATCGATACTTGATGCTGTACCCGTGGGCATTACGATCGCCGACGACCCACAGTGTAAAGTAATTCGCGCTAACCGATTTGCCCAGTCGATGTTGATAGTGCCGCCGGATACCAATGTTTCTGGAACCGGAGAGCAAGCCGCAGCCCTTCCCTTTAGACGACTCCGCAACGGAGAAGAAATTCCGGGAGAACAACTCCCCATGCAACTGGCCGTGGCTTCCGGCGTCCAAGTGCGAGATGTGGAAATTCAAATGGTGCGATCGGACGGGGTGGCCTTTGATTGGTTGGTGAATGCGGTGCCGTTATTTAACGAACAGGGCGCAGTTCGGGGGTGTGTGGCGGCCTTTATGGATATTAGCGATCGCAAACAAGCTATTGCTGCTTTGCGCCGTTCCGAGGAACGCTATCGCACTTTGTTTGAGTCCCTAGACGAAGGCTTTTGCGTCATAGAAATGCTGTTTGACGAAAACGAAAAGCCGATCGATTACCGCTTTTTGGAAGTCAATCCGGCCTTCTTGAAACAAACCGGACTCGAACAACCTGCGGGTAAAACGGCGCGGCAGCTCGTTCCGGACCTCGAAGATTATTGGTTTGAGATGTACGGCAAAGTCGCGCTGACGGGGGAGTCCTTGCGCTTCGAGCACGGCTCGGAAGTCATGAACCGCTGGTTCGAGGTTTTGGCGTTCCGCACTCCTGAGCCACACAGCCGAAAAGTCGCCTTACTTTTCAAAGAAATCAGCGATCGCAAACAATCAGAGAATCGGTTGCGACAACAGGAAGAACAACTGCGGCTGTTCGTTAAACATTCGCCTGCGGGGGTGGCGATGTTTGACCGCCAGATGCGGTATATGCTGGTGAGCGACCGCTGGCTATCAAGTTACGGGCTCGGCGATCAAAACATTGTGGGTCGATCGCACTACGACATCTTTCCCAATTTGCCCGATCGTTTCAAACAAATCCACCAGCGCTGTCTGGCGGGAGCAGTCGAACTCTGCCAAGAAGATCGGTTTCCCCGCCCTGATGGCTTAATCGACTGGGTGCAGTGGGAAATTCACCCTTGGCGAACCAATACCAATGAGATTGGCGGCATCATGATTTTTTGCGAAATCATCACCGATCGTAAAAACGCTGAACTCGCGGTGCAAGCGGCCTCCCAGCAAGTCAGCAATATTATAGAAAGTATTACGGATGCCTTTATGGCGCTCGATTCACAATGGCGCTATACCTACGTTAATGCCACAGCAGAAAAACTGCTTTCTCGATCGAGGGCCGACTTGTTAGGTCGATCGATCTGGGAGATATTCCCCGCCGAGGGAGAAGCGAATTCGAGGGTATATCAAGAATTTCATCGAGTCGTTAACGAGCAAGTTTCTGTCAAATTTGAAGAGTTTTCCCCGTCGCTCCAGATGTATATAGAAGTGAGCGCCTATCCAGCGGCAGAAGGACTGACGGCTTATTGGAGCGATATTAGCGATCGCAAACGCACTGAAGAAGAATTGCGACAAAAAAATGCGATTTTGAACGTAATTAACGAGTCAGCACCCACGCCAATTTTTGTCAAAGATCGAGAAGGACGGATTATTTATGCAAATCCAGCCACGCTGGAAATAATGGGCAAACCTGCTTCTGAAGTAATTGGTGGTCGCGACCTGGATTTATACCCAGTAACAGAACTTGCAGTCACAGTCACGGAAAACGATCGGCGCATTATGGAATCCGGCAAAACAGAAGTCCTCGAAGAATCTCACGATGGCATTCGGACATTTCTGGTAATGAAAGCTCCATATCGCAATCAGGCGGGAGAAGTCATCGGCTTAATTGGCATCTCCAGCGACATCACAAATCGCAAACGAGCAGAAGTCGCCCGGGAAGAACAAACTAAGTTACTTCAAGTCATCATTGACAGCATTGGCGATGGTTTAATTTTGGCCAACCAACAAGGAGAGTTTGTGTTGTTTAACCGAGCCGCCGTAGGCATATTCGGTCAGCTATCGAATGAAAAATCTTGTGAGGAATGGTCGAGCACCTACGGACTATTTACCGCAGACAAAAAAACCTTCTTCCCCGACGCTGAACTACCTCTAGCCAGAGCAATCAAAGGTGAATATGTCAATGATGTAGAGGTATTTGTCCGCCGCGAAGATTCCGAAGATCGCTGGATCAGTATCAGCGGTTATCCGGTAGTTGATGCTAGCAGTGAAATCAAAGGCGGAGTGATTGTCTGTCGGGATATCACAGAACGCAAACAAGCAGAAGCAGCGATGCAAGAAAGCGAAGAACGATTCCGCAATATGGCTAACAACGCTCCCTTTATGGTATGGGTAACAGACCCCACAGGCTATTGCACTTTCTTGAGCGAAAGCTGGTATGACTTCACAGGTCAAACTGAGGAAACAGGTTTGGGACTGGGTTGGGTAAACGCGGCACATCCAGAAGACCGAGAACAGGCAAAAAATGCGTTCTTGACCGCCAACGAACGCCAGGAACCGTACCGCGTAGAATTTCGCCTCCGGCGCCAGGATGGCGGATATTCTTGGGTGATCGATGCGGCTGCTCCCAGATTTTCCGAAAGGGGACAATTTGAGGGTTATATCGGCTCTGTTATCGACATTACAGAGCGCAAACAAGTGGAAACTGAGCGCGATATGGTTCTCCAATTAGAACAAACTGCCCGCACGGAAGCCGAGCGAGCTAACCGCATTAAAGACGAGTTTCTGGCGGTGCTTTCTCACGAGTTGCGATCGCCCTTAAATCCGATTTTAGGCTGGTCGCAACTGCTTATCGGCGGCAAGCTGAAGCCGGCTCAAACTGCCAAGGCCTTTGAGACGATTGAGCGCAACGCCAGACTGCAATCTCAATTAATCGAGGACTTGCTTGACGTGTCTCGGATTCTGCAAGGAAAACTCAGATTAAATGTTGCTCCGATGAATCTGGCAACTATTATTCCATCTGCTGTGGAAACCGTGCAATTAGCAGCAGAAGCTAAAAAAATTAAAATCCAAACAATCTTAAATCCTGATGTCGGGCCAGTTCTCGGCGATACAAGTCGCTTGCAACAAATTGTGTGGAATTTGTTATCAAATGCGGTGAAATTCACGCCCGAAGGCGGTCGAGTAGAAGTTCGATTAGGGCAAATCGCACGCCAAGCTCAAATTCAAGTCACGGACACGGGTAAAGGTATTCTTCCCGATTTCTTGCCTTATGTTTTTGACCATTTCCGACAAGAAGATGGCGCTACAACGCGCAGATTTGGAGGCTTGGGACTGGGATTGGCGATCGTCCGCCAACTGATCGAACTTCACGGCGGAACCGTGTTTGCAGAAAGCGCCGGAGAAGGTCAAGGAGCGACGTTTACGGTGAGATTACCGCTATTAAATGATGATTTTAGAAGGCAGGAGGAGGAAGAACGTCATGGGGCTGCTTGTCCCGATCTCTCATCCTTGCCGCTAGCTGGATTGAGAATTTTGGTGGTAGATGATGAACTCGACTCGCGAGATTTTGTCGCTTTCGTGCTTGAGGAAGCCGGTGCAGAGGTGATTTCCCTGTCATCTGCTACTGAGGCGCTAGAGTCGATCGAACAAACTGCACCAGATTTGCTCGTCAGCGACATCGGAATGCCCCAGATGGACGGATATATGTTGATCAAGCGCATCCGCACTCAGCTTGCGCCTGAGTATCGCCAGTTGTTGGCGATCGCCTTAACGGCCTATGCTGGAGAAGCGAACGAGCGCCAAGTTTTGCAAGCCGGATTTGACCAACACTTAGCCAAGCCGATCAATCCGACCCAGTTAGTTGCTACTGTAGCGCGAGCGATCGTCGCCCAGCGCCTTGAAAATAAAGCGTGAGTGCTCGGTAAGACATTGCGCTGTAGTTGATTTGCCTCATTACAGAACCCCCGTTTTGCGTAATTTCAAACTGAATTTGCCCGTAAAAAATATTATCCCTGTTTCTTCCCTCGAACCTCGAATCTCAACATCCATCCGTTATTAAATCCGTTAAATCCACTACATCCGCTACATAATCCGTTGGCGAACTTCCTTCTCCCTTGCGATCGCCCCTCAAACTTCGCTATTATAAAAAGTTGCAGTTAAAACCCCACAACCCACGATCATGGCCAAGCGCGTTCAATTAGTTTTAAATAAAGATGTCAGCAAACTCGGCAAAGCTGGCGACGTAGTAGAAGTAGCCCCGGGCTACGCCCGCAACTACCTAGTACCCCAAGGAATGGGATTTAGAGCCACTCCGGGCATTCTCAAGCAAGCAGAGCGCCGCCGTGAAGAAGAAAGACTGCGCCAGCTAGAGCTCAAGCAGCAAGCTGAAGTCCGCAAAACCGCCCTCCAATCGGCTGGGCCTTTCATCATTTCCAAGCAAGTTGGGGAAGCAGACGCGATTTTTGGTACTGTTACCAACCAAGAAGTAGCAGAACTGATTTTCAACTCTACCAGTCAAGAAGTCGATCGGCGCGGCATCACTCTGCCCGAAATTCGCCAAACTGGTACATACAAAGCTGAAATCAAACTACACGCAGAAGTTACCGCCGAAGTTGATATTCAAGTTGTTCCGATGTAATTAAGAGTCATCAGTCATGAGTAATTAGTTGTTAGTCATTAGTCATCAGTCATTAGTTGTTAGTCATTAGTCATTAGCTAAGAACTGAGTACCGCTAACTAAGGACTGAGGACTGCTAACTAAGGATTCAAAACTGACGACTAATCACTGGCAACTAATAACTAATGACTGCGGACTAAGGACTGAGGACTATTGACTAATGAGCGATTTGATGCCGACAAATATAGAGGCAGAAGAAGCAATTTTGGGCGGGATTTTAATTGACCCCGAAGCTATTTCCCGAATTGCCGAACTGCTGCGACCGGAGTTTTTTGCCATCACCGCTCATCAAGTCATTTATCGCTCGGCATTAGGCCTATTTTTACAGGGTCAACCTACCGATTTAATGACGGTAACAACTGCGCTAACCGACCGCAACCAGTTAGAGCAAGTAGGAGGACTAACTAAATTAGCACAATTAGTCGATCGCACAGTTTCCGCAGTCAACATCGACCAATATGCAGTTTTAGTTGAAGACAAATATCAGCGCCGCAAATTAATCGAAGCTGGCAACAACATAGTACAATTAGGTTACGAGACGGCAACACCACTAGAAACAGTCTTAGACCGCGCCGAACAAGAAATTTTCAGCATAACTCAAGAACGCCCGCAACAGGATTTAGTATCGATCGGCGAAACACTAAACCAAACATTTCAAGACCTAGAAAATCGCAATGAAGGCCTGACACTTCCCGGTATTCCGTGCGGTTTTTATGACTTAGATGCTATGACAGGAGGCTTTCAGCGATCGGATTTAATCATCGTTGCAGCCAGGCCGGCGATGGGCAAAACGGCCTTTTGTACCAACATCGCCCACCACATCGCCGCCGGACAGCAAAAATTGCCGGTTGCCGTTTTCAGCTTAGAAATGTCGAAAGAACAGCTAGTGCAGCGTATCCTGTCCAGCGAAGCCAAAATAGAAAGTAACAGGTTGCGATCGGGTAGAATCAGTCAAAACGAATGGGAACCAATTAGTACAGCCATTGGCAATTTATCAGAACTACCGCTGTTTATTGACGATACTCCCAATATTACCGTCACAGAAATACGATCGAAAGTCCGCCGCCTCCAAGCAGAACAAGGCGGAACCCTAGGATTAGTCTTGCTAGATTACCTGCAATTAATGGAAGGTACCAGCGACAACCGCGTGCAAGAACTATCTCGAATTACCAGAAGTCTTAAAGGTTTAGCCCGCGAACTCAACGTGCCGATTATTGCCTTATCTCAGTTGAGTCGGGGTGTGGAAGCGAGGACAAACAAGCGGCCGATGATGTCTGATTTGAGAGAAAGTGGATCGATCGAGCAAGACGCGGATTTAGTAATTATGCTCTACCGCGATGAATACTATAACCCTGATTCGCCCGATCGCGGAATTGCAGAAGTAATTATTACCAAACACAGAAACGGCCCCACAGGAATCATCAAACTATTATTTGACGCCCAATATACCTGCTTTCGCAATCTGGCATCTCCGAAGCGATCGTAAATCAACCAGGGCATACACAGAAACCCGGTTTCTTAAAAACACCGGGTTTCTAAACACCGTAAAAGTTTTACGTTGAATTAGATTGAGCTACCTAGCCAGCGATTTTTAACAATTCCACATCAAAAATCAGCGTAGCATTAGGAGGAATCACCCCGCCCGCACCGCGAGCACCGTAACCGAGTTCAGGGGGAATAATCAACTTGCGGCGGTCTCCAACTTTCATCGTACCGACACCTTCATCCCAACCCTTAATTACTTGACCTACGCCAATTTTGAACTGAAAAGGAGAATTGCGATCGCGCGAACTGTCAAACTTGGTGCCATCCTCCAAAGTTCCAGTGTAGTGTACCACAACTGTCTGGCCGGTTTTTGGAGTCGCCCCATCACCCTGTTTCAATTCAACATATTTCAGACCTGAATCTGTTGTGACAGTATTATCAGTCATGTTATTGCCAGCGATAGTAGCTGGTACCTCTGGTAAAGTAGCATCAGCTACTATCAAGTTATTTTCATTCAAAGACTGCGCTGACAATTTCTCAATAGCAGTCTCGGGTAAAAGATTGTTCAATTCGGCTGCAACTGCTTGGGACCCAGAACCGCCCATTTGAGCGACTATCAAAAACACAAAGCAAACCAGCATTACCCCCAAGCTGACTAGAACTCCTCGCAAAATTAATCCTCCTGATACTTTTAACCGCGATATCTCAGATATCTAAGACATCTAGTACAACAAGAACTACCAAATTTTATCTGAACTTTTCCACCAAAAAAGGGCAGGTACCAGATAATTTTAAAGGCCAAAGTATGAAGTCATAATGTTTGTAATTCTACATAAATGGCTTCTACATAAGTGCCTTTTTTAGCCTTCCGCCTTCGGATGACAATCTTATCACAAGATAGCAGCGAACTCCTCACGGGCGTTAGCGAAGCCCTCGAAGAGGATCGAACTCAGCGCCAGTTACGGTTTTCTAAATCCCGCATCTGACGTTCCAAACGATCGAGCCTTCCCCGCAACTCATCCATTTCGGACTGTCGGGGGACTCCCATATCTTGCAGCATATTCCGTAGTTGCCGCTGCAACTGCGTATCCCAATTGCCCTGTTCAGACTTGAGGTGCTCCGTCATGTCATCGACAAAGGTTTTGGCTTGCTCAGGATTGATTTTGCCATCTTTGACCCATTGCTCGCTCACTTCCTGCAATTTCTCTGCCACCAGGGAGGTAGTACCAATGCCCAGCATTACCAGTTGTTTGAGTAAGTTGCTATTGTTATCCATAGATTTTTCCTAATGTTTGTCCTTTCATACCCGATCGGCTCAGGTCGCCTGCTGTCGCTGCGAAACCATCTGTAAACTTAAAGTTACATCAGCGCACACCTACCTTTCTATTTTGGAGCATCCAGCCACCTGATGGCGAGCCGATCGCGCTAATCGGCGTTCGGAAAACCCGCTAATGAGCCTACCCACCACATTACCCCATAACCCCGCTGTCTATGCCTGATTGCCCCCGCTGTCACCAACCTGTAGACGCCCGAGCGCTCGCCTGTCCGCACTGCAAAACCCCTCTCAAAGCTTTCGGTCATCCGGGTATCCCTCTTTATAGATCGAAACCCGAAGAATTTCTGTGTGCTACCTGTATTTATCACGAAGACGACACTTGCAACTACCCGCAGCGTCCCTTTGCCAAAGAATGCACGCTTTATCACGATCGAGCTGAGCCACTTGTGCCACAGACGATCCCTTACAGCAGTGGCGACGGGCTGCAATCGATCAAAAATTGGTGTCAGCGCCATCTGGTTTGGTTAGCATTATTAGGTTTAATTATTATTAGCATTGCTCTGTCGATTTAATCGGATTGTACAAAGCGTAGAATAGACATATCTCTGTTAATCTGGGTTGCTCTATTATTCTCTAAATTATTCATGAGCTACGTATTCGGCATCGACGGCGGCGGCACTAAAACTATCTGCCTTTTAATGGATGACAACCACCTTGTTTTAGGACGGGGTGAAGCAGGGCCGTCAAATTATCAAACCCTGGGAATTGAGACAGCAAAACAATCCATCCAATTGGCGATCGAACGAGCAGTTCTGTCCGCTCAGGTCGAGGCTGTAGGCAATCTCAACATAGAAGCAATTGGTCTGGGACTAGCAGGCGTCGGGCGTCCAAAAGATCGTGAAATAGTGCAATTTGTAGTGCAGAACTTGCAGTTGACAAATACTTTACCAGTAACCCGATCGTTCCTGCCCAGGAATATAGTAATTTCCAGTGACTGCGCGATCGCACTTGCTGGCGGTACAGGCCATCCAGTGGGTATCGCCGTTATTTCAGGAACCGGTTCGATTGTTTTCGGGCAAAACCGTCACGGGAAAACTAAACGAGTCGGGGGTTGGGGATATATTTTAGGCGATGAAGGCAGCGGATATAACATCGCCCTTCAGGGTTTGCAAGCTGCTTTGAAGTTCTATGACGGACGCGAAGATTTTACCGTGCTTGCGGAAAAATTTCAAAAGCATTTAGACCTCAATAACCTAGAAGAATTGGTAGAAGTCGTTTACGGGCGCGGTTGGGGAGTCAAAGAAATTGCAGCTTTAGCGCCGATTGTCGAGGGAGCAGCAGCAGAGGGCGATCGCGTCGCTGACAGCATTATCAATAATGCTGTGGCAGAATTAACCTATTCAACAAAAATAGCCATTTCAGCGCTATTTAACCAAACAGAAGAATTTGAAATTGTGATCGTAGGAGGTGTGTGGGGCGGCGAGGCAAATTGCCGAGGTCGGTTTGAAGCAGCCATAAGTGCGATCGCCCCAAAAGCTAAGGTAATTTCGCCCCGATACGAACCAGCTTTCGGTGCTGGATTGTTAGCTTTAAACGCTCTCAACAATTAATCTCGTGTCCCGAGGCTTCGTGCTGGGATTTCACCTTAACTAATTAGAGGCTAAGGGGGAGGATGAACCGAAATCTCTCCTTTATCCTCCTTATCTTCCCACTCTTGCCGATTTTATCTATTTTTCAAAATTTTAAAATTCTGGATTATCTACCTTATCTTCCCAACTTCTAGAATTCCCGCCTGCCATAATCAAAACATCAGATGAAGGCGAAACCAGAAACAAATTTAGCAGTAGTGCGTTCCTAAGTAAACAAAAACTGAAGCAAGGAGACAATTTATATGATTACTTCTCAAAAATGGCGTTCAGCAACAGCAGCAATCCTCGCACTGGGCATTACAGTTGTAACCAGCGCGCCGCTGGTGGTAGCTACTCCCGCAGAAGCTCAACAACGAATTTCCCAATTTGATAGCATCCGAATTCCCTCGGGCAGTGTAATTCCAGTTAGCTATGAAAAAGACAAAATAGTTGTCACCCGCGAAGAAACTGCACCTTTAACTTTAACAGTAGCGCAAGACATCCGCACACCTCAAGGCAGAGTATTAATCCCCGCAGGCAGCCAGATAGTCGGGGCACTGCAACCTGTCAGAAGAGGCAATCAAAGTGGTACTCAATTTGTTGCCAGAGAGTTAATTATCAGCCGCCGCCAACGCTATCGGATTGACGGAAATTCAGGAATTATTACCAGAACCGAAAGAGTCCAAAAAGGTGCTGGCACAGGTTCAGTAGCGCAAGGTGCAGCCTTGGGTGCAGCAGCAGCAGCAGCACTCGCAGGCATTACCGGCGACAAAGCCATCGCGACTGAAGAAGTATTGGGAGGCGCTGGGATCGGCGCTTTAGCTGGAGTATTGTTGGGGCGGCGCAGCGTTGACGTGCTGGTGATTCGCCCGGAACAAGATTTGGCAGTGAGATTGCGATCGGACATCGTACTCCGCTAATATTGGAATCTTCGGATTAATTATTTGCAGTAAAACATTGTCGATCGCTAACTTGTGGTCTCCCGATAATTGGCTAGGCATACTGTTAAGGTTGTGCCTAGCCATGTTTGTTGGCGGAATTATTGGATGGGAGCGCCAACTCAGAAACAAACCAGCGGGCTTGAGAACTCATATGCTAGTTAGTATGGGTTGTGCACTGTTTGTTTTAATGCCGCTGGCAATGGGTAAAAATGAAAACGGAGGAGATGCTGTAGCGCGCGTAATTCAAGGCATTGCTGCCGGGATTGGGTTTTTGGGAGGTGGAGAAATTCTGCGGCAAAATCGACAGGAAATAGGCAAAGTTGAAGTTCACGGGCTCACCTCTGCCGCCGCTATTTGGGTGTCAGCCGCTTTAGGAACTGCGGCAGGATGCGGGTTGTGGCAACTGGCATTAATTGGCGCTTTAATGTCGCTGTTTGTTCTGAGGGTAATTAAAGAGTTAGAGCGTCGGAGTCGTAGGAAATAGTCTCAGTGATTATATAAAAGTGGGTATTATAACCGTTATAACGTTTGTATTGACGACGGAAGTACGAGCGAGTTTTATGAGGGTTAAACTCCTCACTACCAACTAATTTTATTGCGGTCGATGGAGGGTAAATAATATTAGTTGCTTCATACCCAGTCCAGTTAATCACTGATCATAAATTCTTTGCCCTCATCCCAGCCATACCTGTCAAGAAGGTGAAAAAGGGGCGTTACACAATTTGAGGATGATTATTTGGGGGTGTTCCCCCTGCTGTGAAAATACCCGCCTTCGGGCTACGAGAGCCTATCCCACAAAAAAACAATCAAAATTATCCCGCAATTATGCAACGCCTACAAAGTGGCTAAAACGCTTGAAATCTCTGCTTGGGGCGATTAATAAATCTTCTCCATTTGATAGTGTGTTAACAATACATAACATTTCAATAATAATGCTCAACTTTTACGAAGCAAACACTTTAACTACGCCTTGACGGGTTGGGTCATCCAAGCCTGACCTTGGACGAGTGGAGTCATCACGATTTACTTACATATTCATTTTAATATTTTTTTCAATTTTACTTAATTTGCTCAACACCCAGTGAACCAAAATACCAAGATTTTTTAAAATAATTAGTATATAAAATAGCAAAACAATTAAATTTTACCCGTCTTTTTTAAGAAGAAAAGTTAATATTTACCTCGCCCCATGCCTGAATAAAAAATTAATTTCTATCAGAAAAAGTTGGCATTTTCATCAATTCCAAAGACTCTTGCCTCACGCGGCCCGCCATCGCAGCTAACTGCAAGCTCATAAAAGCATTCAAATCTTCTAAATCACACTTGGCTGAGGAAAAAATATTCTGCATTTCATTTTCCGCTTCCAAACTCAGATATCCAGCGGCAATAGCTTGTTTTACAACTTCACGAATCTGCACGGTAAGAATGTCCCTTACTAAATTTTAACTAATCAAAAGCCAACTAATTACTAACAGGAAGTTTCGGAAGCCGTCTCGCCAAAGATTTCAAATTTTTTCAGCTCGCGAGATTCTTGTTTCACTCCTCCGGACATAGCTGCTAGTTGCAAAGCCATAAAAGCATTTAAGTCTTCCAAGTCATACTTGGTGGTAGTTAACATCCCCCGCAGTTGATTTTCGGCTTCAAGGGTTAGATAGCCTAGAGCCAGAGCTTGCTGGGCGAGATCGCGAATTAGTACCATAACACTTGGGGATTTTATTGGTTCAAGCCTCAGTATCAACTGTTTTCACAGAATCAGCAGTGACGGCTATTGCTCGATAGGTGTGACATTGTTACGGGTCACTCGTGACAGCCGGAGTCGCAGAGTGTGACTAAGTATTTGCACGGTTGTGACGGCGATCACGCGGGGGATGCCAGAGGAGGAGTGGGAGAGTGGGGAGTCGGAGAGTGTCCGGGTGTCTGGGTGGGGGAGTCGGAGAGTGTCCGAGTGGAGGAGTCGGAGAGGCGGAGCATTTTTCTTTTTCCCTGCGACTAATAACTGATGACTACTGCCTTCTACCTTCAGAAGACGCTCAACGTCTATAATCAGCAAGTTAAATATTTACGGCAAGACATATGGAACTAGCTCATAAAGATTTGCTACAACAAATAGCCCGACTATCGGAAACTTATGCTAATTTGGCCGATCGCCTGTCAATGGCAGCAAAACAACTGCAAGACTCCGGTCTTCCTCCCTCTGACAGCTTGCTGCAAGAAGTAGCAGCCTACAGCCGCAACTTTGCCGCAGTCCAAAAACAAGCTCTCGAACTCAACAAATCCGCGATCGCGCCGGGGGAAATTACTTCCCTCAAAGACATTCAAAACTTAGTCGAGACTGCCGCAGCTTCTGAAGGTAAAGCAGAAATTCGCGATGCAGCATTGAAAGTGATCGATCGAGTATTGGCGATCGCCCACCGCGAACAAAGCGACTTCGCGCCCTTACAATCAGTTCATGCCAAAGCCCGCGAACTGCAGCGCGCAATTTCCGAATCAACCCCAACCCAACTGCATTCCGACGCAGAATCCTTAGTCAGTGGCAAACACCCAGTTTCAGCAGTGCTCGCCCTGGTGGAACAGCAAGACAAATTAGATGACGAACAGTGGGTAATTCTCGAAGAAACAGTCAGCGCTGCTTTTGGCAAACAAATAGCCGTAGCCATTTCCAGAGGCAAATTAACCATTGCTGAGATGGTAAAAGCAGCACCTGCAAAAGTCGAACCCGCATTTAAAGCAGCGCCAGAACAAAAAATCAGCGCCGAACCTTTGCCAGAAGTGATTGTCATCCCGTCAGGAAATGTGGCACCGAAACAAGTTACAGTTGCGCCACAGATCCAGATTTTGGAATCCCCCGCACCTTCGGCCCCCATGCACGAGGTAATTATTGTTCCCAGCGTGGAAGTACCTAAGTCTCTCCCGACAACCGGTTCCGGGAACATTGTTTTTGGGGCACCCCAGAAAATTCAACCAGCGGTGGCCGTAGAGGGCGGTTTGGGAATCAAAGTTTTGGTGCACATTCAGGGAATTGGCGATCGAACTTTCGGTGCTCAAGAATACGCGGGTACTAAAGCTCAAGGGCGTCGTGTCGAAGGATTTCAAATTAATATCGATCCCCCAATTCCCGGTTTAAATGTCGAGTACATGGCTCACGTCGAAGGGGTTGGCGATACTCCTTGGATCAGCGAAGGAGAATTGGCAGGTTTTCGGGGTCAAGCGAAACGAATTGAGGGATTTGCGGTGCGGTTGAGCGGGCCGCAAGCTGATAAGTACGACGTATTTTATAGCGCTCACATTCAGAATATTGGCGACACCGACGTGTCCTCCAACGGCGAATATTGCGGCACTCGCGGCAAAGCTTTGAGAATAGAGGGCATCAAAGTTTGGATCGCCCAGTCTGCGAATTCCCAAGCAGTGGCGCCTGTGGGTTTAAAAGTGTTGGCGCACATTCAAGGAATTGGCGATCGAACTTTTAGCGATCGAGAATATGCGGGTACTAAAGCTCAAGGCCGCCGGGTGGAAGGATTTCAAATTAAAATAGAGCCTCCCGTTGCCGGTTTAAATTTGCAGTATATGGCTCACGTTGAAGGAGTTGGCGATACTGCTTGGATCTCGGAAGGGGAGTTGGCCGGTTTCCGGGGCAAAGCCAAGCGCATTGAGGGATTTGCCGCCCGCCTGACAGGGCCGCAAGCTGATAAATACGACGTATTTTATACGGCTCACATTCAGAATGTGGGCGATACTCCTGTTACTGCTAACGGTCAATATTGCGGCACTCGCGGCAAAGGTTTGAGAGTTGAAGGGATAAGCGTTTGGGTTGATCCGAAAGCGTAAAAAGTGAGAATGAATGGAAAATTTGCAGTGGCATTTTCCATTCATTTTGTGTTGTTATATCATGTCCGGCTGGTTGGTTTTTGTATAATGTGCGCTCTCCTAGGGGCGGGTTTTATCAACCATCTACGCCAAAAACTAATAATCCCATAAACCCGCCCCCTCTCTCTAAACGGTAAACGTCAATGTACATTTTTTCCCTTCGATCAAAGTCAAGGTTGATATAGGTTATTAGTTGTGTGGGGGCGGGTTTATGAGATTGTTTGTGTGCGTCAAAAATTATTCGTAAAACCAGCCCCTACAGCATCAAAAACACTTGCACAACTTACGCTAGCAGACACGATATTAATGGTGTAGCACGTGCAACAAGCCTTCTACCACATGACCGATGATCGCACTTGGAGCAGATTCGGCGGCGCAGTGGCCGGCGTGGAGTGCGTTTCCGACAGCCTGACTCCCTCCCTCCAACGCATCGGCACCAAATTGACCGCGATATGTTTCTTTGACCATTTCAGCTTGAATTTTGCTGGTAGTTTCTTCGGGATTCGTTTCCCAATTGCGGATTGTTTGGACAATCTCGAACCCAGCCCAAATTAACATTCCGAGGACGATCGCAGCAATAAAGTATCCCATAGCTTTCTTTAAAGTTTGAGGTTTGCTGTATCTAATCTAGGGTGGCATTTGAAGGCAGACAGGATGAAAACGATTGCCCGATGAGTGCGGATTTCCACCTGCTAGAACCGTCGTTATTTGCTAAATTGAGGACTAAAGTCTTCACTCAAACAATGGCAACATGGCATAACTTACCCTTCCAAAGCCGCCAAAAGACACAGCAATAAAGCCTCCGTCCACTCGACTACGGCACCGTAAGTATCGCCCGTGTGGCCGCCCAAACGGTGGTTAAACCAGGCTCCGGCAAAAATTCCGATCGCACTTCCCCCCAGAGCCATCCCCACCGCCAACAGCCACCGATCGCCCTCCAAGACAACTTGCACCACGCTCAAACTCAGCAGCAACAGCACTCCCGGTATAAAATCAAAAGGAGAATAAATAGATTCTTTGTGAAAAGCTCCCTTACCCTCGGCCCGCAGATAGGGATAGCGGGCGATTGCCACCAGTTGGGCCCACCTCCCCCAACCGGCCACACCCATCAAAGCCAGCCACCGATAGTTATTCAAGTCCGAGAGAGCGGCAGTTTTCAGCAGCACGATCGCGATCGCAGCCATCGCCCCAAAGGCTCCTGTAACGCTGTCCCGCATGACTTCCAGCCGACGCACAGGGTCCGGTACAGCCAGCCCGTCCGCCGCGTCCATTGCCCCGTCTAGGTGCAGCCCGCCAGTCACGGCGATGCCCAAGACTACCACCAAGGCCGATCGAGTCAGAGCAGGCATTCCCAACAACTGCAACCCAACATCCGCCAGGCCCACCATCCCCCCAATCAAAAGCCCGATCGCCGGTGCCAAGCGGGCAATGCCTCGAAACTCCAAAGTCCAAGACACCGGTACCGGCAAACAAGTATAAAAAGCGACTGCGGCTGCGATGGCAGCGCCTTGATTCCGGAAAAAGTCGATCGTAGAGCGAACCCATTTATCATGCACCATAAGATAGAAAATTTTTCATCTGGTATGCAGTTGTCAATCGATTAGTGTGTGCCAGAATTGGACTGTAACACCCTAGTTTTTTGGATCGAGCATTCCTCCTGTCGCCCGCTCTTTTCCCCGGAAAACCTCTGTCGGCAGCGATCCCAAAGCTCCCTATCTAAAATGACTAAACTCAAGATCCGCGTTTCCCTTCCCAAGAATTCTAGCTAACTCCCTGATGTTCAAGACGGGAAAATACTACAACAGAGGCTTTTACTACATGAGTCACGATCAATTGAATAACAGGGTAGTTGCTCCTTGCATCATCGATACAGGGATTGTCGTCAACAAACGCGATATCAAAAGATTGCTGTTTGATTTAGGACGTGTCCGCTACCTTCACATACAAGATGGCCAGATTTATAGCGAAGGGGAAGGTTATGTGCTCGAAGTCTTCGCCAACCCCCACCGTTCTACCCTGATTGCCAACCATGCGCTTTATTTGAACGTGTATAGTTTTGATTACCTGGAACTGAAACAGTCCCCTGAAGATGGTGCTTATTTTGACCTGATTCAAGATGGACGGCAGTTGCGGTTAATTCCCCTCTCCAATCCTTTGCAAGAGCAATTCGCCCGGAATTTAAATGCTGCAGCTTTGGATGCGGTTGTCGATCAGGTACTCTCAGGCAACTGGGATCTGCAATTGGACGAAGATGATTCCCCCTTTTAATCGTCAGTCATTAGCCATCGGTGGTGAGTTTTTTGTCGCGATGTCATCAACAATAGATTAAATAACACGGACGGCCGAGTAGCGGTTAACGAGCATCGGGGACTAATGACTGAGGACAAGGCGAAATTTTCTTTTAAATGTCAGGCTAATTGCAGCCATACCCAAGCGCGTGCAGGGGTTTTTGCCACTCCCCACGGTGTTGTGGAAACGCCTAAATTTATGCCAGTGGGGACGCTAGCTAATGTCAAAACTTTGACACCCGCACATCTTGAGGCGGCGGGTTCTCAAATGGTTTTGGCAAATACTTATCACTTGCACCTGCAGCCGGGGGAAGCAATTGTCGCTGGCGCCGGCGGATTGCATAAATTTATGGCTTGGCCAGGCCCGATGCTGACGGATTCGGGTGGCTTTCAGGTGTTTAGCTTGAGCCAAATGCGGACTATTTCTGAGAATGGGGTGACTTTTCGCTCTCCCCGCGATGGCCGCATGATTAATTTGACGCCGGAACGATCGATCGAAATTCAGAATGAGTTGGGCGCCGATGTGATTATGGCGTTTGACGAGTGTCCCCCTTACCCCGCTACGCGGGAGGAGGTGGAGGCTGCAACAAATCGCACTTACCGCTGGCTGCAACGCTGCATTCAAGCTCACTCGCGCCCGGATCAAGCTTTGTTCGGAATTGTCCAGGGGGGCGTTTTCCCCGATTTGCGATCGCGCGCGGCGAACCAGTTGGTAGATTTGGATTTACCAGGCTACGCCATCGGCGGCGTTAGTGTCGGGGAATCGGGGGATTTGATCGCAGAGATTGTGAAGGTGACTGCGCCTCTGTTGCCGGCAAATAAACCGCGTTATTTGATGGGGATTGGGACTTATCGGGAAATGGCGCTGGCGGTGGCTAGTGGCGTAGATATGTTTGACTGCGTGATTCCGACTCGGCTGGCCCGCCACGGGACGGCTTTTGTGGGTGGGGAACGCTGGAGTTTGAAAAATGCTCGGTTCCGGGAGGATTTTGCTCCGCTGGATGAGTCTTGCCCTTGTTATACCTGCCAAAAATTCAGTCGGGCTTATTTGGCTCATTTGGCGCGGGCTAACGAAGTGCTGGGGTATACTTTGCTGGCGCTTCACAATGTGACGGAGTTGATTCGCTTTACGGGGAGGATGCGGGAGGCGATTTTAGCCGATAGATTTACTGAAGAGTTTGCCTACTGGCTTGCACCGAGAGTCGATCAATCATGATTGCCTTGGGTAAAGATATGCGACAATTATGAAAATTCTGTTGGATAGGTAGGTTGATTCATGGAAGCTGCATTACTCTTAGCAAAACTGCCCGAAGCTTATTCGATTTTTGAGCCTTTGGTTAATGTTTTGCCGGTCATTCCCGTATTTTTCTTGCTGCTGGCTTTTGTTTGGCAGGCGGCTGTCGGATTTAGATAAGTTTGATTTCATCAAAAGCAGGGGCAATTCACAAATTGCCCCTGCTTTTAGGTATTAAGTTTTGTTTCGTTCTTCTTTCTGCCTTCAGCTACCGCCGATCGCACTTTTGAAAGCCGGTCTTTCTGTGATCCGCTTGATGTAATCTACAACGGCCGGATAAGCACTGAGGTCTAGTTTTAGCATCATGGGAATGTAGGCCAACATTGACCCGACTGCTGCGTCGGCGACGCCAAATTCATCACCCATTAAAAATGGCTGTTTCTCGAAGATTTCATTTAACGGTTTTAACAACTTGGGAGTTTCGCGATCGCGACTTGCTTCTGTAAATATTCCCGGCCCCAGGGTGGCGTTAGCAAACGTGATCCACTGCACGATTTGAGCTTGCTGCTCCAAATTGTCTGGCATTTTACCATATTTTTGAGCTAAATACAGCAGAATTGCGCCGGATTCCCAAAGTTTAAAATCTCCGTCAACAATTGCCGGTACTTTGCCGATCGGGTTAATTTCGAGATACTCTGGCTGCAAGTGTTCCCCTGCTTGCATATCCAGCATGACGAATTCGTAGGGAACTCCTATTTCTTCTAGATACCACTTGACAATTGAGGCCCTGCTGCGGGCTCCGCCGTAAAGTTTCAGCACGGAATTTTTATCCTTTAACGCAATATTGCTGTTATAGCATTTTTTGGGAATTGGGAATTGGAGTCACCAAAGACTCTGATGTCAATGTTCGACTAATGACTACTGACTACTGACTAATTACTAATTACCGATAACTAATGGGACTTCTGTCAAGTGCAGAAACAAGATTCTGCTGCCAATGAAAATCAAAATTGCTCCTCCCAATATCTCAATTTTATTAGCAAACAAGTTGCCGCACTTGTGCCCGATAAACACGCCTGCAAAGGCTAAAAAGAAAGTAATAAATCCGATCGCAGTCACCGCAAGAGCAATAGAATCTTTCAGGACAGCAAATCCGAGGCCAACTGCGAGGGCATCGATACTCGTCGCCACCGACAGCGTTATCAAAGTCCCTGTATCTAAGGGATTGAACTTTTTCTCGCATTCTTCGCTTTGCAGCGATTCGTAAATCATTCTCCCGCCAATGAAACTCAAAAGCCCAAAAGCTATCCAATGGTCGATCGGTGTTATCAAAAAACTAAAGCTAAGACCTATCAACCATCCTATTACGGGCATTAAAGCTTGAAAACCTCCGAAAAACAAGGCAATTTTTAAAGCTTTATTGACCTTCATGTGTTTGATTGCTAAACCGCTCGAAACAGCGACAGCAAAAGCATCTGCTGCTAGTCCCAAGGAAAGTAATATGGTAGTGGCTGCATCCATTTTTGTAAAGTGTTAGGTGTTATAAATAAAGTGTTCCTCTTGACTGTTTTAGTTTACACTAAATTTTGATATAATTTCGTTTTTATCATAATCTATTCATTTTTGACTCACATTTATTTCAAAATTGGCGAGAGTTGAAAAAATCAGCGCTTAGCTGTATTGTGTAAAAGATTTATTTATCAAGTAGCAGAATTGACTATGCCGCCATCTAGACCCTACCAGCCATTGCTGCTGAGATTACTGCATGGGGTTAACGCTGCGATCGCTCTTTTAGCAATTTTGAGCGCATTTCTGGTTTACAACACCTACGATGGGCGGTTTGGCAAAGTCCCCGTGCCTCACATTGCAGATATTATCGGGATTCACGGCACTTTTGGCAAGATGTTGCTGTTAGGAATAATGCCGGCTTTTGCATTGTACAGTTTCCACCCAGGTCAAAAACGCTTGGTGCAGCCGGATTCTTTTGGGAAACTAACGCAGTTGGGAAAACCGATTTGGTGGTACAGTTTGCACCGGATTGTGAATACGTTGATGTTGCTGGCACTGACTTGGGCAATCGCTTCTGGCAGTATGGTTAAGGAAGAATGGCTGCCGGCTGGGGAATTGACGCAGGTTTGGTATTATTTACACGCTTCTGGTTGGGTGGTATTGGTATTTTGTCTGGCAATGCACTTGTTGATGAGTGCGAAGGTGGGGGGTTTGCCACTACTTTTGTCGATGTTTGATGCCGCCTATCGCCCGGAAGATTCGCCTGCGGCTTGGTGGAATAAAATTCGCTCTTTGGTCGATCGCTCTTAATGTGAAAATGAACAGAAATATTTTATTAATTGTTGCGGAAGTCTTGGTAATGGCAGGTTGGTTGTTTGCTGTGGTTGCACCTTTATTATTTCCCTAATCCTATCATAGCAATTTAGGTTAACAAATGATCGTTAGGTTTGTAGTGAGGAATTCAGCCCTCCGTTTGATGAGGACTAAAGTCTTGACTGTGAAGCCACCTTAAGCTTTTCGCGCCGCTTGCTGGCAAGATTTGCGACGGGTTTCTCTGGCGGCAAAATGCGATATCAAAAGATCGGCAATTTTACCTTAAACTCAGCGCCGCCCCCAGTTTGAGATTTAATTTGAGATTGAACCGGAGATTCCACTGTAAGGCTGCCGCCGTGCCATTCTACAATAATTTTATAGCAAACCGACAACTCCAATCCTGTAAAATTTTGAGATGATTTATTATGGCCAGACTTGTCAAATATTCTGTGTTTAATTTCCGGTGGAATTCGAGAGCCGTTGTGGGCGATCGATACTGCAATAAACCTGCCTGGAGAATCTTCGACAATATCTGTTTTAATTGTAATAATTTGAGCGGAGTTTTCAATACTCTTAAGAGCATCAATAGCATTGCTGAGGAGACTCGCGAATACCTGGCTCAGTTGACCGGGATAACACAAAATCGGCGGCAAGTTGTGGTACTCCTTGACTACTAATATTTTTTGCTCCAGCCGGCCCTCTAGCAACAGCAAAATATTGTCGATGCTTTCATTTAGGTTGGCGTGTTCTTTGTTGGGTTCGTCAGGAAGCGAAAATTTCCGCAAAGCAAGGACTATCTGGCGAATGCGATCGGCTCCTATTTTCAAAAGGTTGAGAATTTGCGGCAACTCTTCGCTGATAAAATCTAGGTCGCAAGCCTCTATTTCTTTGGCAATTGCCGGCACATGATCGGGATATTGTTCGCGATAGAGGCGAATTATATTGAGCAAATCTTTGATATAATCGTTAACGTGAATCAGGCGACCGTAAATAAAGTTAATTGGGTTATTAATTTCATGGGCAACTTCGGCGGCTAGTTGACCGACAATTGTCATTCTTTCGCTTTGTACTAAATGCTCTTCAGTTCTTCTGAGTTGGGCTAATACTTCTTCCAAAAGTTTGAGCTCTTCTTGAATTTGCCCGTGGAGTTGGGATTGGGAAATTGCGATCGCCAGCGAGTCTGCAATTGCTTCCAAAACTTCCACCTCGTCGGGAGTTGCAAACTGCCGGTTTGCACAGGCGAGCAGATATCCAAGCCGATGATTCTGAGTTAGTACGGGTACTGCTGCGTAGTGACTATTTGTGAGTTCGATATAGGCGTGTTCCTCAGACGATGTGGCATTAGGAGTGGCGGTTTGTAGCAGTATCGTTTCGCAGCGGTGAAGCCGTGCAGCTAAATCTCCAGAGGGCCCTCCTGGAACACCAAAGATTCCCAAGCGCGCCGGCAAACCTTCCCGGCAATATTCCCAGCCAAATTCTAAACTATCTTGTCGGGGATCGTACCATGCGAAAATTGCTCGATCGAGCTTCAGTAAAGTACCGAGTTCGTCTACTGTAGTTTGGAGGATGCGATCGAGGCCCAAGCAAGCGCGAATGCGGCCGGTCAAGCGGTGGAGAAGGGCTTCTGTGCGAGTGCGAATGGAATTTAGGGCAAACAGCTTGAGCCCCACAATGGCTGCGAAAATAGCTGCTGCGGCAAGTACGCCGGCGGTTACTGCTAGTATCTTGAAAGGAAAAAGTTCTTTTTCGAGATTGTCGCGGGGAATTACGAGGGCGATCGACCATTCAGCTTGTTCTAAAGGAAGATAGGCAACATAAACTCTGGCGTCGTTGATTTTAGTCAGCGAAATGCCCGTTTTTTGATAAACCATCTCCCGGGCTACATTCGCCAAATTAGCATCTGCAGACTCTAAAAGACTCGGAGCCGGCTTGTCGATATTTCCCATTAACCGAGCGTCGGGATGCACAATCGGCACTCCTTGAGAATTGAGAACAAAAGCGTAAGTTCCTGCCCCATATTCTAGCTTTCCTACTACTTCGGCAATTCGGTCGATGCTAATGACGCCGTTCATTACTCCGATCGGCTTTTGGGCTTTTTTATCAAGAGAATTTGCCGAACTTGACCACACCGGAGCCGAAATGGGCACAATACTTTGTCCTTTGAGCGTGCGAGAAATGGTAGGATCGGAAACATAGACTTCTCCAGCCATTGCCTTTTTGAAGTGTTGGCGATCGCTCACATTAATCAACGCTCGGCCCACTTTTGTGGTGAAATAAGAACCGTCGGGATCAATTAATGCGAAGTGCTGGAATTCTTGCAGTCGATTTACTTGCGATTTTAAATAAGGCGCTGCCACTGACCAATTCATCGAACGAACGGG
This sequence comes from Microcoleus sp. B3-D7, assembly GCF_036705305.1. Lineage (NCBI taxonomy): Bacteria > Bacillati > Cyanobacteriota > Cyanophyceae > Oscillatoriales > Microcoleaceae > Microcoleus > Microcoleus sp. B3-D7. The sequence continues at coordinate 152,638 of NZ_JAUBUE010000008.1, forward strand.
AGTAGTATTGGCGAGGATTTCGATCTCAGCCTTTCTAGTGCCGAGCCAGCGATCGATATTGTTGGCGCGCTCCCTAACTTCTAACAAAGCATTTCGCTCGCTTTTGGTGATAATCAAGCGACGAACACTTTGATAGCTGATACAACCAGTAATGCTAGCTGCCAGAATTGTGACCCCCAAAATTAAGAGCGCAGTTTGGTACCCAAGATGGTATTCGCCCTTTAATCCCGCTGGCAATAGTCGAGTTAATTTCCACCACTTTACTCTCGCAAAGCTTCGCATGGTTTGACCAATTTGTGAGATTGAAATCCTTAGCTCACCTACGATCTACTCGCCCGCCGGCCAGTAGTATTAAACTACTAGCATTCAATAATCGCGGGGATTTTTTAATTTTTTCCCCCGAGCGGCTCCTATCGTTTCCGGTTGCACTCCTTATGATATAAAGGACACGGCAGTGCCGTTTCCATACCCAGATTAATTGTAGGGACACGGCACTGCCGTGTCGAAAGCGGTGGGTAATATTAATTCCGAGGCTACCGATTTGATATCACTTTGTTAAACAGGAATAATATCATACCACATTTTTGATCACTTAAAAAAAATCATCAACTACTTAATTCTTTTTTACAGTCATTAATAATTGATGTTATTTAGGTGATGTGAGCAGTAGAATTTTTAGGTTGAGATGTTTGGTGTGTGTCTTAATCAATAGTCCAGACTGCTTTTATTTCCTACTCTGAAACCCTAGATATTCCGTTGATAGTTCTATTTCCGAATTGTCTTGAAACCCTTATTATACAGTTACTTGGTAATCAAAAACTGTCCGCAGTATTGCTTAATAACGAAATATTAAAAGTTTTTCGTTCATTATTAATGAGGGAAAAACTTGTTAATTTTTTAATTTATATCTCAACAATCAAAAGTATTTTCGGTGCAGCCGCTGGCTGAGGCACTGTTAAATTGCCCCAGTTGCGGGATTTGTTTAAAGAACCTTGTGAGTGTGTTCGTGCTGTTTCACATTGTCTTCCGTGCGAATGACGCGCTCGGAGTTGAGCACTCTTTTGCGTTCTAAGGAATAAGTAAAGTCGTTGCGAACTGTTCCCAAGGGAATGTGAAGTTGAGCTTGGGGGCGGATTTTGTAAGTGCGGGCAGCAGCGATCGCCCGAAAGGCAAATTCTTCGCTAAACTGAGCTGATGTCGGGAATTCTGGCAACATTTTGGGTGTTTCGCCGTCGAGCACTGCTCCCAAAGTCGTCCCGCAAATCATTAAATAAGATGTGGGAATTCCCTTCAAAATTGCTTCCAAAGCTGCTGAGGGAATAGCTTCGATTACTTGCACTTCAAAAACTTCGCCTTCTTCTTTAATGAAGCAGGTAGCTACACCGACTGCTATGTAGTCGTCGGTGCAGAGATCAGGAGCGTTGGGATAAACTGTTGCAGTCGTCATAAGAAAAGCTTGGTAGTGTGGAAACCGGGAACGAGAAATTAAGCGATTTTAGATTTGAGATTTTAGATTTTCTCCAGCGTTTTTTTTGGGGATTTTACCTAAAAAATCTCAAACCGGCTGTTCTAATAGCTAAAATTTTTGGCTTAAGCTCCAAAGAGCCGATCGCACGATTGTGTCGATCGTACCACATCAAGGTAGATGCCGGATGATTCGGCAAGGATTCCCGGCCGCCACGACGTTTGCGGGAATATCTTTGACAACAACACTGCCTGCGCCGATCGTGCTATTGTCGCCAATAGTGACTCCTGGACAAATAATACTGCCGCCGCCAATCCAAACATTATTGCCAATATTAATTTCAGCGGCGAGTTCTTGGCCAGAAAGCCTTATTTCCGGGTCTGTGGGGTGAAGAGCGGTGTAAATTTGTACGTTGGGCCCACACAGTAAATTTTCGCCAATGTTAACTCGATTGCAGTCGAGAATCACGCCACCAAAATTCATGTACAATCCGTTTCCCGCATAAATATTACTGCCGTAGTCGCAGTAGAAAGGTGGCTCGATTTCAACTTTTGGCCCAACTGCACCGAACAATTCTGCGAGAATTTCTAACCGTTTGTCTGGTTCATCTTCGCGGGTAGAATTGTAGGTTCTGGCGAGGCGGCGGGCTCGCTGGCGCTCTAAAATTAATTGCTCATCAGCAGCTAAATACAATTCGCCGGCGAGCATTTTTTCTTTTTCGGTTTTTTCCACAGTTTTTTCCAAGGTAAGAATCGGCGGTTGAAACCGCTACTTCACCAATGAACTTCCTCTCTAAGAGACTGAAGAATTATGTAGGGTGCGTAAGGGCGCACCTTACCGCTATAATTAGCGCCTCAGTTCATTTTTTGATGTTGCAGCATACATTTATGGTTCAGGTTTTGACTGCAAACAAACAGCTAAGTCCAGGTTTGCTAATTGCTCAAAAGCTCGCTCGATCGATCCTTTTCCCCGCAAAAAACCAGTATTTGCACCGGGACAAATATACTGTAAAGTTTCCGGTGAAAATCGATCGATAATTGACTTCACGCTGTTAATTTGCCTGGGCCAGTGAAAAGTTTTTGGCGTCCACAGCGGTACTGGGGCGGCTTCTCGGTTGGGGAGCAAGTGCCTGCCCGAAAACAACACTCCACCGCTGCCACTATGATAAAGGCAAGAGGAACCAGGAGAATGACCAGGAGTCCAAAATGCTTTCATTCGATCGCTCAAAACAAATTCTCGCTCAAAAACCGTCACCTTCAAACCCGGCAGTAAATAAGCTTCCTGCTCTTGAATCAGGATCTCGCAGCCCGTGGCTTCCTGAATCTCCCGCGCCCTGGCGATAGCGCCACGGTGGGTCAGAAACAGCAGTCGCACGCCGCCGTGTTCCCGCAAAAATGTTTGGTTAATCTCATCCCAAGCGGGACAATCCACCAGGATGTTAGTTTGGTTTTCTACAATGAAATAGGCTGTTGCACCCAGAGTTTCCCGGTTAGGCGGGAAAGCAAGGATATTGTCGAGCACGGGCCTGGGTTGTTTGGAGACTAAAGTCTGTTGTTTCAAGGAAGTATTTCAGAAGGGAATGGGATAAATATTATGTTCTTTTTACTATGGTTGTTCGTATTGGGGCTGATATCGTACTACTTGTTGCAGAACGGCACCAGCCGCATCACCAGAACTCCGATATGGCTGCTGTGGCTGGTAATGATGGCGCCCGCGCTGATTTGGAGCGGTTGGATTTTAGTTTACGGTACCAGCAAAACTGTACCGCCGGAGTTGGTAATTATACCTTTTTTGGTTTGCCCTTTCTTGTATTGGTTTTTGGTACAGTTGGGGCGCAAGAAAATTACCCCCGAAACAGCAGAGCAGCTAGCAAACTCTGCGACTGAACCTGTAAAGCCAAAACCCCCCGTGCGCCCGATCGATGCAGCGGAAGAAGCGAGTTTGCGCGATTGTTTTCCTTGGTCAATTTACTTTTTGCGAGATTTGGAATTTCGGCCGCAGGCTGTAATTTGTCGCGGACAGTTGCGGACGAACCCGGAGGCGGCTTATCAGGCGATTCGGGAGAATGTGGAGAGGCTTTTTGGCGATCGCTTTTTAGTAGTATTTCAAAACAGCTTGAGCGGTCAACCTTTTTTTGCTATAGTTCCCAATCCCAGCCACCAATCAGGGGAAACTCCTGTCAAAACCGAATCTGTAACCCGGCCATTTTTCGCATTAGCTTTGCTGCTGATCACGGTGTTTACGACTACACTTGTCGGGGCGCGACTTGCCGGAGTTACTGAACAAGCTTTGCAGTCAAACCCGTCAATATTGCTCCAGGGTTTGTCTTACTCGCTGGCTCTAATTACAATTTTAGCAATTCACGAATCCGGCCACTATTTAGCTGCCCGATTCTACAAAATTCGCACGACTTTGCCTTATTTTATCCCGATTCCTTTTTTCTTAGGAACTTTTGGGGCTTTCATTCAAATACGGAGTCCAATTCCCAACCGCCGAGCTTTATTTGATGTTAGCATTGCCGGCCCCCTGGCGGGTTTAGTTGCGACAGTGCCATTATTAATTTGGGGTTTGGATCATTCGACTCTTGTACCGCTGTCAGACAAGTCTGGAATGTTAAATTTTGAGTCTTTCAAACCGAATTTTTCGCTGCTGATGACTCTCTTGAGCAAGTTAACCTTGGGCGGTGCTTTGAATGCGGAAACTGCGATCAATTTGCATCCGGTAGCGGTGGCGGGTTATTTAGGTTTGATCGTGACGGCGTTTAATTTGATGCCAGTGGGACAACTCGACGGCGGGCACATCGTACACGCGATGTTCGGCCAGCGAGCGAGTATGGCGATCGGGCAATTTGCTAGACTTTGTATGTTGCTGCTTTCTTTTTTGGAACAGGGTTTGCTGCTGTGGGCGATTATTTTGTTTTTCACGCCACTAAACGACGAACCAGCACTGAATGATGTTAGCGAATTGGACGACCGGCGGGATTTTTTGGGGCTAATGGCGATCGGGCTTTTGTTAATGATTTTGTTGCCAGCCCCCAGGGTACTCCTTGAATGGTTAAATGTTTAGTCTCAAGAAGGGGGAGGGGAAGGGGAAAGAGGAAGAAGGAAAAGGTTTATAAATCCTAGGGACTTTAGCATTTATCAACCCGCTCTTTTTAGAGGTGAGCAGGACTCAGCGGCAAAATAGATATTGTTAAAAAATCATCATCAATATTGACAGTGAAACCATAGATGTGTTATTGTTTTTTTTGATTAGGGATAAATTTACCCACTCCAAGTGCTGCCATAAGTGCGATCGGCTAGATTTGCTAGCTAGTAGCTAGGTAAATTGGGAAGTAGATTCAGGGGAATTGGCATTTCAAATTTAATTAAACAGGACTTACGCAAAGCCTCTACATATAGCTTTTTGTAGGGGCAATCCCTCCGTGGTTGCCTCTATCCATAGGACTGTTGCGTCCAGGACTATTGAATTTACCCTAGTCCCCTCCTCTTTGGTATAATGTGCGGGATCATTTAATAAAATTAAAATCGAGCTATGAATATTTTTGTACTTTCTTCACGGGCTTTAGTCTCAAATGTATCCTGGGATCCTGTTTTTGAATTAGAAAATATTGTTGTACGAACCTGTAACGCACAACTTTTGGTACCATCTGCCCGCGAGGTAGTCCAGTGGTCATCCACACTTTATCCGCTAGCTGCTCGAATAGTCCTTAAAGCCGTTAAGTCTACTACAGGTTTATATAATTTACCACTTTTACCTCAATTGTCGGACAAACCCAATGTTTTACTGATGATTGGTCTATCAGGAGGCGATTTGGAACTACTCTCAAGTATACCTAAGTGGAGGGAGCGTTTTGATGTTGTCGTCGCTTATATTTTCGATTCTTGGGCACCGGAAATTTATTCAAAAAATGTCTATCATTTAGATCATTTATTCGTTGCACTTCCAGAAATTATAGATGAACTGAAAAAACGTTTTGGTATACCAGTATCGCTGATGCCTTTTGCTGCTGATGTTCTCGCTCAGGGTTCGTGTCAACTCAAGCGTTCAATAGATTTAACAAGCTTCGGGCGGATACCTTCACAGTATGACACTGTGTTTCTCAATAAATTCAATCAACCTGGTTCCGAACAAATTTACTATAAATCTACGCCCAGAACAGCAGAGGAATTTCCGAAATTGCCTTACGAAATGCGTAGAGACGAGCCAGATACTCTGCTGCTATTTCACATTCTCAGACATAGCAAACTCACCTTGGCATTTGACACGCTCTATCCTGGTATGCGTCGGTTTCCTTACTCGTTTATTACACTGCGTTGGTTTTATGGTGCTGCGACTGGCGGTGCGATAGTTGGGAAGCGTCCAACTACACATCTAATGGATGAGTTGATGAATTGGGAAGATGCTACTATTGAGTTGCCCGATGACCCGCACAAAAGTGTTGAATTCATTAATGAACTTTTACAGGACGAGGGGAGGCTTAATTCTATATACAAACGCAACTATGTTGAAAGTTTAGCCCGTCACGATTGGAGACATCGGATTCAAAGTATGCTGGAAGCTGTGAAAATTCCTCTACCGCAGGGACTGCGGCAAGAACTGTCACAGATGAAGGTGATTCATGAAAAAATGGTCAGCCGATTTTAGATTTGGGATTTGGGATTTGGGATGGGATAATTACTCCTGTCCTGAGTCTGCGAAGGAATGAATCTGGGGGGCCCGGGACTAAATTGCTTGATTGCCATGCCCGATCTGATTGTAGAGAAATAAAAGTGATAGATTTGAAGAGGATTCCGATCGACTTTGCCGTCGATTTATTTACCGCCCTAATTGGCAATACTTTGTTCGCGCTTGAAAGCGGAACGGAGTAGAGACCACTTAGTTTTTTCTATTCAGGACTTACGCACGACCACTAGATATAGCGTACCGGGTTGAGAAATACCCCTTGGATAGAGCGATAATATAAAATTAACTATCTTGAGTTTTACATGAGAAATTTCAATTCTAAGAGAGGTAGAGTCAATAGATTTTTTAGAGAAATTATTTTATAGTGGAGGCAGAAAAAAGGGGTAAGCTGTAGGGGATTTACCAAGCTAGACTATTGCCAATATTTACGATCGCAGTCAGGTTAATTATACAATTACCAATCTAGCGGACCACTTAAAAAAGTGCAGCCATTATACGATAAATCGTTATTTAAGGAGGGAAAAATTAACTCCTCACCTAATCTGGGAAAATGTAAAAAACCTTTGTCTTGATATCTGAAAAAGCTGCCGTAATTTTTGATGATACAGTTTTAGATAAAAGTTATTCTAAAGAAATCGAAATTTCTCATCGCCAATATAGTGGTAATGAACATCGAGTTATCGAGGGCATTGGGCTAGTTAACTGTGTATAGGTTAATCGAGAAACTCAGGAGTTTTGGATAATTGATTACCGGATTTACGCTCCAGAATCGGATGGAAAGTCTAAGCTGGATCATGTTAAGTATCTGCTGAATAATTTAAAATATCATAAATAAATTCCCTTTAGCACGGTCTTAATGGATGCTTGGTATGCCACCTCAGATTTAATGAAATTCATAGACGAACTAGGAAAAATCTACTGTTGTCCGCTAAAAAAAAATCGGCTGGTAGATGATACTGATGGAGTCAACTCTTATCAAAGGATAGAAAATCTAAGTTGGAGTAAAGAAGAATTAAAAAGCGGGAAATTAATCAAAATTAAAAATTTTTCTCAAAATAAAAAATTGGAATTATTCCGGGTAGAGGTCTCTACCGACCGCACGGACTTTATTGCCACAAACGATAAAGCTCAAGATTCTACTGAGGTTGTACAAAAAGAGTGTGGCCTGAGATGGAAGGTTGAGGAGTTTCATCGAGAAATTAAACAGTTAACGGGAATTGACAAGTGTCAATGTCGAAAAGCTCGGATTCAAAGAAATCATATTAGCTGTGCTATTTTAGTCTGGGTAAGGTTGAAGCATTTAGCGCGGCCAACTCACCAGACTGTTTATCAAATTAAGTACAACTTACTCGGTAATTATTTAACCGAAGAACTTCGCAATCCTTCGATTGCTATGACTTTAGTTTAAGTGGCTTTCAAGACAGCATATCGTATTTTTAGTCAGTTAGGATCCAGATTGTTTTGGATTATAGCAGGCGGGGCAATCACCCTTTAGCGGCTTGTAGTTTAGGAGCCTCATAAACGCTATATATGGTGTTTATGCGTAAGTCCTGAGCATAATTAAAATTTTCAAATAAGCTATTTTTGGGGAGTTGAGAATCCACAAAATGGACTGCTTATAGGGCGTAATACCGACAAGAGAAGTTGCGAGTTATTGGTTGTTCGCTAAATTCAGCTATTTCGGCGCCGAAATAGCTGACTAAAAGGTCAGAATTTAGGATGTTAGAATACTTTAAGTTTTGAAAAAAATCAATTATGAATGCTTTTTTCATCATGAATTTATCATTTTACTAATAAATTATAAACTGTCATGAGTGGCGAAATAAATTAAGGTTAATAGCAAAAATCACAACTATGTGCGCCGGCTTTTGGTAGGAAAGTTAATTAATGGTAACAATACTTTGGTACGATATAGTCTGGCAGCTAAAGTCCAACATCTTAAATCTAAAATCCCGAATCGACATGAGCCAGCATTCAGACCGCATTGCCCCTCACGGCGGCATCCTGGTCAACCGCATTGCCACACTAGACCAAAGACAAGAATTTTTCGACAAAGCAGAGTCCCTGCCGCGAGTCCAGCTTTCAGATCGATCGATCTCCGACCTGCAAATGATCGCCATCGGCGCCCTGAGTCCCCTCAAAGGGTTCATGAACGAAGCTGATTATCGATCGGTCGTTAAACAAATGCGCCTCTCCAACGGCCTCCCTTGGTCGGTTCCCATCACCCTCTCGGTAACAGAAGAAGTCGCCGCCCCCCTGAAAGCAGGAACTTTAGTGCGCCTCGACTCACCGGCGGGCAAATTTGTCGGGCTCTTGGAACTTGCAGAAAAATATCACTACAGTAAAGAAGAAGAAGCCGTCAACGTCTACCGCACCGACGACCTCAAACACCCGGGTGTCCAGGTAGTAGACAAATCCGGACCTGTTAACCTTGCAGGCGACATTTGGCTGCTGGAACGCGAACTAGATGTCCGTTTTCCCCAATACCAAATTGACCCGGCGAAATCGAGAATGCTGTTCACAGAAAAAGGATGGAAAACCATAGTCGGTTTCCAAACCAGAAACCCCATCCACCGGGCACACGAATACATTCAAAAATGCGCCTTAGAAACAGTAGACGGCTTGTTCTTGCACCCGCTAGTCGGGACGACTAAGGATGACGACATCGCCGCTGACGTGCGGATGCGCTGCTACGAAATTCTGCTAGAAAAATACTATCCAAAAGATCGCGTAATTTTGGCAATTAATCCGGCGGCGATGCGCTACGCCGGGCCGCGAGAAGCAATTTTTCATGCTTTAATCCGCAAAAACTACGGCTGCACTCACTTTATCGTGGGGCGCGATCACGCTGGAGTTGGCGATTATTACGGCACTTACGATGCCCAACATATTTTTGATGAATTTGAGCCGGGAGAATTGGGAATTGTGCCGATGAAATTCGAGCACGCTTTCTATTGCACACTGACGGAACAAATGGCTACAACTAAAACAAGTCCCAGCACTCCCGAACAACGGGTGCATTTGTCTGGAACCAAAGTTCGGGAAATGCTGCGCGCTGGAAAATTGCCGCCGCCGCAGTTTTCCCGACCGGAAGTCGCCGCAGAATTAGCCAAGGCAATGAATATTTTCAATTACGAGATTTAAATCTTGAACTTTGGTGGGGGCGACATTCTGCATAGTTTTTAATTTTGAGTTTTGAGTTTTAAATGGGAAATTTTTAACTTAAAGCTCAAAAGTTAAAACTTAAAAACTCCCTTAATACTAAACACTCACAATCTAATTAATTCCCCTAAAATTATTGAGGGGAATTTAACTTAAAATTCAAAACTTAAAATTCAAAGCTATTTAAAAATGGGACTCAAGCGGCGGGAATTTTTGCAGCAAGCTGGCCGGGTGCTGGCCGCCATCGGAATCAGCGAGGCTTTGTGGCTGCCGTTGGGCGATCGCTACCTCCAAGCCTTAGCGCAGCCGACAGCGAGGAAATTGGCTTTGTTGGTTGGCGTTGACAAATATCCAGACTCGCCCCTGCACGGCTGCGTCACGGATGTGGAATTGCAGCGGGAACTGCTGATATATCGGTTTGGGTTTGTGCCGTCGGACATTTTGACTTTGACTGACGCTAAAGCTACGAGGGAGAATATCGAGACGGCTTTTGTCAGTCACTTGACTCAACAAGCAAAACCCGGTGACGTGGTAGTTTTTCACTTTAGCGGCTGCGGTAGCCGAGTCAGTTTGGGCGAGTCTCCGGGAATAATGCAAAACTGTTTGGTGCCGGCGGATGATGTTTTGCCGTTGTTAGCAAACCGGGCGGTGAACGATATTTTAGAGGAAACGCTGTTGCTGTTGATGCGATCGCTCGCGACAGAAAATGCGATCGCCATCCTCGACACCAGCTACACCTATCCGGGTTTCCCCAAAAACGGCAACTTTCGCATTCGCTCCCGCCCCCGCCCCACCATCGGCGAGCCTAGCCTCGCAGAATTAACGTTTGCCCAAGACCTCGGCTCCCGCCCAAATCTCCGTCCGGACGCCGCCGTACTTGCCGCGGGCGCGAATTCCGCACTCGCCGCCGAACAAGAGTGGAACGGATTTACCGCAGGTTTATTTACCTACGCCCTCACCCAAACTTTGTGGTGGGCAACTCCCGCTAGCAGCTTCAGCGTCAGTTTCAGTCGGGCGGTGGGTAATGTCGAGCAAATCGCGGGGTTATCGCAGCAACCGCAAATTCTCAATCACGATTTAACAACCGCGCCGGCGGTGAATTTTTCAAATTTAATCTTGAATTCGCCTGCATCTGACGGCGCTGTGACGGCGGTGGAAGAGGGGGGCAAAACTGTGCAGTTGTGGCTGGGCGGGTTGTCGCCGGGGGTTTTGGAGTGCTGCGGGGGTTCTGTGTTTGCAGTGGATTCCTCCGAGGGCGCGAGGCTTTTGCTGCGGGGACGCACGGGCCTCTCTGCTAAAGCCCAAGTTGTAGACGGGTTCGATCGAACAGACGGCCAATTAACAGTCGGCGAACTCGTGAAGGAAGAAATTCGGGTATTGCCGCGAAACATCGGTTTGACAGTAGCTTTGGACTCGGGTTTGGAACGCATCGAGCGGGTAGACGCTACCAGCGCCTTTGCGACTGTGCCGCAAGTTTCGGCGGTAGGCAGCGAGCAATTGGCTGACTGTCGGTTCGGCAGAGTCCCGGAAACAACTTTAGCCGAAACAGTCTCGCCTCACGAGCCTGCTTTGCCTCAAAGCCGTTACGGTTTGTTTTCTTTGGCTCAAATGCTGATTCCCGATACTCAGGGCGACGGGGGAGAAGCAGTCAAGGTGGCGGTGCAGCGCTTGACTCCGCATTTGAAAGCGCTGCAGGCGGGGAAGTTGCTGCGGCTGACAATAAATGAGGGGTCTTCGCGCCTGAAGGTGCGGGCGGTTCTGGCAACTCTCGCACCGCAAGCGCGGGCCGTGGCGCAGCGGGAGCCAGTGCGGGCCGGCGGTGATTATCGGCTGGAACCGCTGAGCGGGGAAAGTGAGAAATCCGCAAGCGCTCATATATTAAGTTTACCAGAAGGCAGCCGAGTTCGGTACAGATTGTATAACGACAGCGATCGCCCGGTTTATTTTGCGGTGTTTGGCTCGGACAGCGCGGGACGGCTGTCAGTGCTCGGCACTGAGGGCAAAGAATCTGTGGGAGTTATGTCGCGGGCGATCGCTCCTGGGGAGAATGTGACCGTGCCGGCGGCTGGGGCGATCGGGTGGGCGGTATCTGGGGCGATCGGACTTGCGGAAATTATGATTATATTTAGTGAGAGTCCCTTCACTCAAACTCTGGCTGCAATAGAAGCCGAAATACAGCAAACGAGGGATGCCCTGCCAATTCGAGTGTTGTTGAATCCTTTAAATGTGGCGCGGGCGGTGCTCGAAGATTTGCACGCGGCTAGCATTCCGGGGGTGCAGAAAGTGGGGATATCAACGGATGATTTGGCTTTGGATGTGAATGTTTGGGCCACTCTGAGTTTTGTTTATCGGGTGGTTTAATTGAAAAATGGGGAATTGCGAATGTTTTCTATAACCTCTAATCCGAATCTATCCTAGTACGAAATCGATATTCACTTCCAAATCAGGAAAGGCGAGCGACGCAACTTGTTGACCCCGCCAAAATTTTTGGATTAAACTGTAACCATTAGCAGTTGGCTGGCGGTAAACTTCTAAACATTGTGCCTCTATATCTACTAGCCAGACTTCAGGAATGAGCGATCGAGCGTAAATAAGAACTTTCACATCTCGATCGTAATCAACCGTGCTATCGGATACTTCTACCAACAGCAAAACTTCTGACGCTACTGGATGTGCTGTTGAATAGTAATCAGCCCGGGGTTTCAGCAATACTACATCAGGTTGAGGTTCGGTGCGCTCGTTCAACTGGATGGGGTTTTGCACATCCAGAAAAGCCCGGTTACTGGGAATTTCGCTGAAAAGTCCGATGAATCGTCTCACACAGGAAGCATGACGAGTTCCAATTGCTGCCATTTGGATAAGTTCTCCTTCTATCAGTTCTACCCGATCGCCCTCGGAAAGAATACCAGCTTTGCCCATTAAATGATATTCTTCTACTGTCAACAACCTTTTGAGTAATTGCACTGCCATAACCCACCGCGCTGCTAATTATTTTTTAAATTGTAGTCGATCGGCCAAGGAAGAAGTCATGTTCAGCGGTCATGGGTAATTGGTAACTTGTACTGCCCTTCGACTTACTCCGGCTACGCTCAGCACGAGTCGCTCAGGAACCGCGTACCCGAAGTATTGGGAATGTTAACAGTCAACTGTCAACTGTCAACTGACTGATAAAGCTTTTCTACCATTTGAGCCAAGCGTTTCATTGCAGTTTCAATCTCATCATTTGTTGCCGTCAAACTAATGCGTAAACACTCATGTTTGTGCTGCCAATCTTCCCGCAAACCAGGGAAGAAAGAACTTCCCGGCACGACAATTACGCCGACTTTTTTCAACTCTTGATACAGTTCCCAATCAGTCATTGGCAAATCTTTCAGCCACAACCACGCGAAAATAGCTCCTTCGCCCCGGTGCAAAAACCACGGCAAATCCTTCGGCATTGCTTGTTCTAGAGTGCTTTCTACGATCGCAAATTTGCTTTGATAGTACGGCCGAATTACGTTGATGGAGATGTCGGCAAGAGCGCCGGACGTAATGGCACGAGTTGCGATCGCCTGTCCGTATCTCGGCGAATGAATGCACATATTGGTCTGAAAACATTCTAATATTTGGATGAGTTTTTCATCGCCGATCGCAATTCCAATTCTTTCTCCCGGCAATCCGGCTTTCGACAAACTCATACAGTGCACGATATTGCCTCCAAAAATCGGCGTCATTTCGGTAAAATTCAAGGACGGGAACGGAGGGCCGTAGGCGGAATCAACGAACACCGGCACGTCGAAACCGGCCGCTAAATCGGCAATTTTCTTAACTTCGTCGTCGGTGAGAACGTTGCCGGTGGGGTTGCAGGGACGGGAAAAAATGACGCAACCGGTGCTTTGGTCGATCGACAATTGGCTGAAATCCGGGCGGTATTTGAACCTGTGGGCGGCTGCATCAATATCGAGGGTGGGTTTGCAAGCGACTACCGCTTCGGGAATCAAGCTAACGCCGCCGTAACCCGTGTAGTCTGGGCTCAGCGGTAGGACGATATTTTTAAGCTGTTTGCTGGTAGTGTAGCCCCCGAAAGCGTTGGCTGCGTAGAAGTAAATCGATTGACTTCCGGGAGTAATTAGGATATTGCGATCGGTCAAATTCAGTCCGTAACGCTGGTTAAAATCCGCCAATACCGCATTGATAAACGGCTGATAACCTTGACTGGAACCGTAGCGACAAACCACCTCGCCGTATTCCGGGCTCGCCAAAAGTTCAGCAGTGCAGTCGCGCCACAACTGCTCGACTTCCGGCAAAATCACCGGATTTCCGGCGCTCAAATTGATAAACTCCTGCCCGCTGCCGGCTCTGAGTGTTTCAATAATATCTTTCATAATTGCCCGAACTCCCGTGAGGTGGGACATCTGAGCGCCAAATTGAGTCAGGGCAGGGTTCATAGCAAATGCAGCGACAATGATAGAAGTTTACAGTTTACCCATGATAACTCCAGTCGCAGGCGTTAGCCTAGCTTGTCTGAGGCATGGGTTGTCGATCGAGCATCTGAATTAATGCAATAAACTCGATCGCACTGCATTTTGTTTTTTCCCCTGTGCGCGCGTCGGAGCATAAGATTCAGGGCATTTGTGGAGCTGGATCGATCGATCGAACAGTGTTTTTTTGCCTAAAAATTAGCGAACGGAACAGCAACCTCTAATTCAAGAGTTGTGGTAAGATTTCACGCCGTCGCGCCCGATGAATTGCCGATACTTGACAACAACCATTGCGAGAATCTAAAATTACCCGTAGAACCCGATCGCAACAGAATTTTATGGGGTCCTGTTACTGCTATAATTACAGGTTTAATCCAGCCTCAAGAATCAGATTTGTTGCTAGCTCATTTTCATGATTCGCGGTTTGCTGACAGCGGTGCATTTTATCATCAATCCGACTAAAGCCAAGATAGGTCGTAAGGTCACCCTTTGAGTGGCGTTACATAACAAATACATAAATCCCAACCAAAATTAACCGCCGTAAACTTCAACACAACAATGACACACTTTCCACTTATAGAATACGAGCAACTTACAGATCCTAAAGCCAAAGCAGTGTACGAAGAAATCTTGACAGACTTGGGGTTTGGCATCGTCCCCAACCTGTTCAAGTCAATGGCAATCAACCCTGACATATTAGAAGCAAATTGGAAAAAATTCCGGGGAACAATCCTGCAAGGAGACTTACCCCGCACGCTTAAAGAAATGGTCGGCGTCGCTATTTCCCAATCAAATAATAGCGAGTACGCTCTCCAAGTTCACTTGCACGGATTGTCAGCCTTGGGGATGAGCGAAGAACTATTGCGAACCCTAGTTTCTGACTTTGCCAACTGCCCTTTGCCAAAACGTGATAAAGCCGTAATTACCTTTGGCTTGCTGGCTGCTACAAAACCCCTGGAAATGACAGAGACTGATTACCAAAACCTGCGGGATTTAGGACTTGATGATTCAGAAATCTTTGAGATTATTGCGACAGCAGATTTGTTTAGCTTTGTCAACCGATATACGGATTCAATAGCCCTCGAAATAGATGCTTTGTAATCTATATTGTATACCCCTATTATGGGCGATCGGCTAGAAGATCAAGATCGAGAAGAACTTCTGTTGACAGCCCGCCGTTTGTTAGCAGAAGCTCAAGCGCTTTCCATCCGCATTTCCGCTGTCAACGAAGTTGCCACTGCCATTAACCGCACCCTTGATCTCAACCAAATTTTGCGGGTACTAGGCAAGCAAGCCAAATGGCTACTAGACTTTGAACACTGTAGCGTTTGCCTGCACAGCACTAACGCTTGCATGACCTTATTTGGCAGGCATATCCCTGTAGATATTGCAGCCCTCCCAGAGGGCGGCCCTATTCACAAGGCTTTCACAACACGTCAACCTCAATTAATTCAAGAAGCGGGTGCTACTGCTATTTTATCCCCCTACGCTTCGCAAATTATCCTTCCTTTGGAAAGCGAAGGTAAGGTTTTAGGGACAATTAATTTTGCCACAACCAAGTCGAGAGCTTACACTCAAGAAGACTTGCGGATTGGCTATCTTTTGGCTTTACAACTATCCTCAGCCATCCGCAATGCTGAACGTTTTAAAGAGATAAATAGGCTCTATTCCGATCTCGATGCCGAAAAGCACAAATCCGATCAGCTACTGTTGAACGTGCTGCCGGTTGAAATTGCCGAGGAACTCAAAAATAACGGCAAAGTGGAACCACTTTATTATGATAACGTATCGGTTTTATTTACTGACTTTAAAGGCTTTACTCAGTTATCTGAAAAAATGACTCCGCGAGAGTTGGTTGACGAACTAGATTATTGTTTTTCTTATTTCGATCGCGTGATGGATAAATACTCTATGGAAAAATTGAAGACTATTGGCGACAGCTATATGTGCGCGGCGGGAATTCCTACCCCTCGCCCAACACACGCCTTTGACGCTGTACTTGCTGCGATAGAAATTCGACAGTTCATGGCTCTGCGAAAAATACAGAAAGCTCAACAAAATATCCCTTATTGGGACATCCGCATTGGCATTCATTCAGGCCCAATACTTGCTGGGGTAATTGGCCATAAAAAGTTTTCCTATGATGTCTGGGGAGATACAGTTAATACTGCATCTCGGATGGAATCTTCCGGCGTGCCTGGAAATATCAATATCTCTCATGCAACCTTTGAATTAGTTAGAGATTTTTTTGAATGCGAATACCGAGGAAAAATTTATGCTAAAAATAAGGGCGAATTGGATATGTATTTGGTTCGCCACCTTAAATAAATTTGGGTATGGCTAATTGCTAAGGGAGGATGGCTAAGCGAGCCGTTATTCTATTTTAGATTTTAGATTTTAGATTTGGGAATTACTGATTACTAAGCTGAGGCGCATCTAAATTTGACAATTAAATTTGAGTAAATTCTTGTGGGGTGGGCGTCCCGCCCGCCCTAAAATATAATTTAGATGCGTAGCAGCTTACGACGGTTTGGATCACTGGCTTACAGTTGCAGTTTTTTTAAACTGGTGTTAGATATGCAAATAAAACTCAACTATGAACTGAGAATATATCGCTCGAAGTTCTTTTTTCATAGTTCGGTATTGTATCGCAGTGCGCCAAACTATATTAAAATGATCGAGTTGTATATTTTATATTTTAATTATTTATGCGTATTTGGCAAGCCGATTTTTACCGCCGTCCTCTCCAAGATGAGGCGGGTAAACCACTCTGGGAACTCTTAATTTGCGACTCGGAAGGTAGTTTTCAATTTAGCGCTGTTTGCCGCCAAGGGGACGCAAATTCTAATTGGCTAGCTTCGCAGTTGCAGCAGCAAGCTCAAACTCAGAATTTGCCCGACTTGATTCAAGTATTTAGGCCTCAGTCTCTGGGCTTAATCGAAGCTGCGGGCAAAGTTTTGGGTGTCAAGGTGGAAGCGACTCGGCGCACTGCGGCTTTGAAATTGCTGCTGCAACAACGCGCCAAAGAATATTCGAGTATGCCTAATTATACAGGTGAAACTTACAGTGCGATCGCCCTCGACTCGCCGCCGCCCGTGCCTTTACCCGAAAACCTGTGGGGCGATGGCTGGCGTTTTGCTTCCCTACCCGCTGGCGACATTGAAGAGGCTTTCCAAGGGCGTCCCCTGCCAATTTTGGAAATGCCAGAATTGCTGTTACCGCTGAATTTGGGCTTGGCATCAACAGTACCCGTACCGGGAGTGGTGATTGACGGCGGACGCCAGTCTATGCGGTTGGCTAGATGGCTTCAGGATGCCAAACCTTTCGCTTTGAATTATATTGCTGGAGAGCCCGACGGATTGATATTGGAAGCTGGGTTACTAGATAGGTGGGTTGTGGCTACTTTTGAAGATAGCGAGGTGAAAGCGGCCGCCCAAATTTACCAACAGCGCAAGAAATTAAGTAAAGGATTACATTTTTTGTTAGTGCAGCCCGATGATAGTGGCATGACTTATACAGGCTTTTGGCTGTTGAATTTGGATCGATAATAAGATGTAAATAATATTATTTGTGATATCGAGGGTTCGCGCGCCTAACAATAGTAAAACACCGCCCGAACTCAGTTCCCGCCGATACAGACTCAAGCATAAATTTTAAAACAGCTTCTTGAGCTAGCAAGAGATTGTGCTGCAAATTTATTCTACAACTAAAATCAAGCCGTTTTGGATGCCCTGACAAACTCGGTTGATGTGACACTGGTCTTTTTCGTTCAGACCTTTCTGGGCTAGCATTGCTGATTTCAGCAGCCGTCTGTCAAGGGGGGTAATCTGACGAAAAGCAAAGATGCGCTGGACGATCGCCTCGATCGAGATTTTGGGGAGGTTAGCAGAGCTGACTGTCATGGTCTTAACACGCTAAAAATAAGTAACAGAACTATGTACCTTTATTTTTAAAGATTTTGTGAAGCTACTTTGTGATTAAGATCACATATATTTAGTGACAAAATAGTGTATGTGGGGTGACTGTTGTCACCAAATCTTCAATTATCTTTACCCCAACTTAACGATGGCCCGATAGAATCACGGTGGTAAAACTCAAGCAGAGGGTAAAAATGGCACAAGCAAAAATCGGAATAATCGGCGGCAGCGGTTTGTATAAAATGGAGGCCCTCAAGGATATTGAAGAGGTGAAAATTGATACACCTTTTGGAGCGCCATCGGATGCCGCAATTGTGGGAACATTGGACGGTACGCCAGTAGCATTTCTGGCTAGACACGGCCGCAACCACACTTTTTTGCCCTCCGAAGTGCCGTATCGCGCAAATATTTATGCAATGAAGAGTTTGGGAGTTGAGTATTTAATCTCAGCGTCGGCGGTTGGTTCTCTGAAAGCTGAGGCGAAACCTTTAGATATGGTAGTGCCCGATCAGTTTATCGATCGTACAAAAAATCGAGTTTCTACCTTTTTTGGCGAAGGAATAGTCGGTCACATCACATTCGGCGATCCGGTTTGTGGCGAATTGGCTAAAGTGTTAGCAAGTGCGATCGAATCCTTGAACCTCACCGACGTTACCCTGCACCGGGGCGGCACTTATGTCTGCATGGAAGGCCCCGCATTTTCCACAAAAGCAGAATCCCACCTTTACCGCAGTTGGGGGGCGACAGTCATCGGAATGACAAATTTGCCGGAAGCAAAATTAGCCAGAGAAGCAGAAATTGCCTACGCAACTTTAGCATTAGTCACCGATTATGACTGCTGGCACGAGGATCACGACAGCGTAACAGTAGAAATGGTAATAGCAAATTTGCACCGCAATGCAGAGAATGCCCAAAAAGCCATTCAAGAAACAGTCCGGAGGTTAACAGAAAATCCCCCCGTTTCCGAGTCGCATTCAGCTTTGAAATATGCTATTCTGACTCGGCTGGATCAAGTGCCTGCCGCAACTAAGGAGAAAATGGGTTTGCTCTTGCAGAAATATTTGTAGTTGAAATTAAGTTGCCATCATTAGGTTATAGGTGATTCCACAGGTGTAAGGTGTGCAGCGCGCACCCTACATCATGGGGAGAAGGCAGAAATATTTGTATATCTAGCATTCGTCCTGAGTCAAAAGTCAGGAGTCAGGAGTAAGATCCATTGCCTATCAACTTTTTTAACAATAGACATCTCCGAAAATATCCAAAGCTCTTCTCTCGCTACTTTTGAATCCCTCGCACTAGGAAGCATCCCGATTTTGCAAGCAGTCGTTTTTTATGCAGTGGTAGCGATCGATCTCCCACTGCATTCATATATGAGCAATAATGGCAAGATGGGGTTGCAACTGCTGCACAGAAAGCGCAAAAGCTCAAAACGGACAATTTAAACTATGCTTGGCATTCCCGGATATCAGATTTTAACCCAAATCTATGAAAGCGAAAATTCCTTAGTTTATCGCGGAATTCGCGATCGCGATTCGCTACGCGACGGCTACGCCGAACCCCTACCGATCATCCTCAAGCTGCTGAAAGAAGAATTGCCAACGCCAGCACAACTGCTGAGATACCAGCAGGAATACCAAATCAGTCAAACTCTGAATTTCTCAGGCTTTGTTAAAGCTTACAGCTTAGAAAAATATCATAATTCTCTTGCCATCGTCTTCGAGGATGAGGGCGCTGAATCTTTAAGTTTATGGCGGCAGCAACATCAAATAACCTTAGCGGAATTTCTCTCCATCGCTATCAAAACTGTCGAGATTTTGGGTCAGATTCACAGCGCTAATATTATCCACAAAGACATTAACCCATCTAATATAATTATCAACCCCAAAACCGGGGAAGTCAAAATTATTGACTTCGGCATTTCGACAGTCTTGTCTATAGAAAATCCTACCCTAATAAGTCCCAACGTTTTAGAGGGAACTTTAGCTTATATAGCACCCGAACAAACCGGAAGAATGAATCGCGGCATCGATTACCGCGCTGATTTTTATTCCCTAGGTGCAACTTTTTACGAACTGCTAACCAATCAACTGCCTTTTGAAGGTAATGACGCGATCGAATTAGTACACTGTCACATCGCTAAACAACCCCTTCCGCCCCAAGAAGTCCATCCAGAGATTCCTAAACCTGTTTCAGATATCGTAATGAAACTGTTAGCAAAAACCGCAGAAGAGCGATATCAAAGCGCTTGGGGAATTCAAGCAGATTTAGAGTTATGTCTCACTCAACTGCAAACTCAAGGCAAGATAGAAGACTTTCCTATTGGTCAGCACGATATTTCAGATAAGTTTCAAATTTCTCAAAAACTTTACGGCCGAGAAACAGAAATAGAAAGCCTGCTGGCGGCATTTGAGCGAGTTGCAGGTAGCTTGCAGGAAGAAGCAGAAAGTCTAACCTCAGACACTCAGCCATCCCCCAACAGCCGACCACATTCCGAAATGATGTTAGTATTCGGATATTCCGGCATTGGCAAATCAGCATTAGTACAAGAAATTTACAAACCCATTACCCGAAAAAAAGGTTATTTCATCGCCGGGAAATTTGACCAGTTTCAGCGAAATATTCCTTACAGCGCCGTCATTAAAGCTTTTCAAGAATTAGTGCAGCAATTGCTCGCAGAAACAGAAGTCAAACTCCAACAGTGGCGCGAAAAAATATTAACAGCAGTTGGAGTTAACGCTCAAGTCGTTATTGATGTAATTCCCGAATTAGAATTAATAGTGGGCAAGCAGCCAGAATTATCCGAACTTCCTTCCGCTGAATCCCAAAATCGGTTTAATTTAGTATTGCATAACTTCATCCGCGTATTTTGCAAGCCTGAACATCCCTTAGTCATGTTTCTCGACGATTTGCAGTGGGCAGACTCCGCAAGTTTGCAGATGCTTCAATTGATAATCACCGACCCAGATATGCAATATCTGTTTCTGATTGGTGCTTATCGGGATAATGAAGTCACTGCCGCCCATCCGCTGATGTTAACAATTAATGAGATTCAGAAAACTGGATGCGTAATTAATTCAATTTCCCTTTTACCTTTAAAGTTAAATTATGTCAACTATTTAATTGCAGATACTCTTAAATGCCATCTCGAAAAAGCCCTGCCCTTAGCAGAGTTAGTCCTGCAAAAAACTCAAGGCAATCCCTTTTTTATTAACGAGTTTCTCAAATCACTTTATGCTGAGAAACTGTTGAAATTTGGACCCACCTCTCCGAAGATTGAGGGGGCAAAGGGAGACTGGCAGTGGGATTTAGAGCAAATTCAAGCCAAGGGAATTACTGACAATGTAGTCGAACTGATGGCAGGAAAAATTCAAAAACTGTCCCAGGCAACACAGCAAATATTAAAATTTGCTGCTTGCATTGGCAACCAATTTGACGTAAAAATGTTGGCGATTGTTAGTGAAAATTCAGTAAAAGCAACTAACGAGAAACTTTTGGAAGCAGTTAGGCAAAATTTAATTATTCCCGTGGGGAATGATTACAGATTTCTAGAATTAGAGCAAAGTTCAGAAGATTTAACTGTTTATTACAAATTTTTGCACGATCGCGTCCAGCAAGCCGCCTATTCTCTAATTCCCGAACCAGAAAAGCAAGTTGTCCACTATCGAGTCGGACAACTTTTGTTGGAAAATACTGCGCCGGAACAGCGACAACATAAAATATTTGATATCGTCAATCACCTCAACTTTGGCAGCGAATTAATTGCCACGCAGCCACAGCGCAATGAACTGGCAGCGCTCAACCTTTTAGCAGGCAAAAAAGCCAAAGTTTCCGCTGCTTATAAATCAGCACTAGATTACTTCGCGGCGGGCAGGCAATTATTAAGTGCAGACAGTTGGCAAACCCAATACGACTTAACGCTGAATCTCTACGAAGAAGCAGCAGAAGCCGCTTACATCAGTACCGATTTCGAGCAGATGGATGAATTAGCAACTTCCGTGCTGCAACAAGCCAAAATAGTGCTCGATAAAGTAAAAGTCTATCAAGTAAAAATTCGCTCTCAGTTAGCCCAAAGCCAGTTCCAGCAAGCATTAGACACAGCTTTATCAGTGCTAGAACTGTTAGATATACATTTTCCCAAACAGCCCAATACGACAGATATTGAGGCGGCGCTGCAAGCAACTCAGGCAGCGCTAACAGGCCGAGAAATCGAAGATTTAATCGATTTACCACTGATGACAGCCCCGGACAAATTAGCAGCCATGCAGGTGATATCCAGCACTCTTGATGTTGCCTATTTTTCCTTCCCAAAACTCCAGCCTTTATTGATTCTTAAACTGGTAAATTTATCCCTGGAATATGGCAACAATCCTGATTCTTTGCCCGCTTATGCCCGTTGTGGAATGCTTTTTAGCGCGATTTTCAACGACATAGAATCTGGCTATCGATTTGGCGAACTGGCTTTAAATTTGCTGGAGCGAATTAACGCCGGCACAGTTAAAGCACACACGCTTCACTGCGTTAATGCTTTTGTCAAACATTACAAAGAATCGGTTAGGAAAACTTTAAAGCTGTCGCATGATGGTTGGGCAATCGGTTTGGAAACCGGAGACATAGGAAATGCCTGCCACAATGCCAGTGTGTACTGCTGGCATAGCTATTTTGTTGGCAAAGAACTCACAGAATTGGAAAGAGAAATAGCTGCCTACCATGGCATAATACGCCAACTCAAGCAAGAATTTGATTTGACCAGCAATGAAGTAATCCGGCAGGTAGTTCTCAATTTAATCGATCGCTCGGAGAATCCTTGCAAGCTAATGGGGGAAGCATATAATGAAGACACGCAGTTGCCTATGATGCTGCAAAAAAACAATCGTAGTGCAGTTTTTATTATTTACTTGCAAAAAACGCTTCTCTGTTATCTCTTTGGAGAATTTGCTGAAGCTGTAAAATATGCTGACTTAGCAGCGCCATATTTAGCTGGAGTGGTTGGTTCGCTTGTTGCGCCCCTCTTTTATTTCTATGATTCTCTGGTGCGACTTGCGGTTTACTTTGATGTCAGCCAGAGCGATCGCGAACAAATTTTAGAAGAAGTAGCCGTCAATCTGGATAAACTGAAAGTATTGGCAACTCACGCACCGATGAATTACTTGCAGAAAGTAGAACTAATAGAAGCAGAATTGTGCCGCATTAAAGGGGAAAACTTTGAAGCAATGGACTGGTACGATCGTGCGATTGCCACCGCTGGAAAAAACGAATACATCAACGAAGAAGCCCTCTCCTACGAACTAGCTGCCAAATTTTACTTATCTAAAAATAAGACATTGATTGCCAATACCTACCTGCAAAATGCCCGCTATTCTTATCTCCGCTGGGGTGCAGCAGCCAAAGTTAAAGACTTAGAAAAACGCTACCCTCAGCTATGGCTGAGACAAACATCAACAGGTACCAACCTTTCTGCCATAACCACATCCCTTCCGCCAACATCCACAGGCAGCAGCAGCTCATCAATGCTTGACTTTACCACAGTAATCAAAGCATCGCAAGCAATATCCGGCGAAGTAGTATTAGCATCCTTGCTGTCAAACTTAATTAAACTTACCATTGAAAATGCCGGAGCTCAAAAAGGTTTTCTTATCTTGCTAAACAGCAGGGGCGAACTCAGAATTGAAGCTGCCGGAGACGTTGACGGTTCCGTCCAAGTCTTGCAATCTCTTGCTGTTAATAACAGTCAGGAGCTCCCGACATCTATTATCAACTATGTCGCAAGAACTCAGTCAGATGTAGTTTTAAACGATGCCGTCCGCGAAGGAACCTTTACCGCAGAGCCTTATATTGCAATTAATCAACCCAAATCAGTATTGTGCGCCCCCATCATCAATCAAGGCAAACTCATCGGCATTTTGTATCTAGAAAACAATCTCGCAACTGGCGCTTTTACAGCAGACAGATTAGCAGTATTGAACATAATTTCTGCCCAAGCTGCTATTTCCCTAGAAAATGCCCAACTTTATCAAACCCTAGAGCAAAAAGTAGAAGAACGCACCGCACAATTAGCCCAAGCTAATAGAGAAATATTGGTTTTGAACGATCGGCTAAAAGTAGAAAACCTTCGCATGAGTGCCGAACTAGACGTAACCCGCCGCCTGCAACAAATGATTTTGCCTCAACAGCAGGAATTAGAGTCAATTGAAGGGCTAGAAATTGCTGCATTTATGGAGCCGGCTGATGAAGTTGGCGGCGACTACTACGACGTACTAAATTACGGCGGTAAAGCCACAATTGGCATCGGCGATGTGACAGGACACGGTTTAGAAAGCGGCGTGTTAATGATTATGGCGCAAACAGCAATTCGCACTTTGTTGGTTCACAATGAAACCGACCCAGTTAAATTATTGCAGACAGTCAACCAAACGCTTTTTGACAACGTAGAGCGCATCAATTGCGGTAAAAGTATGAGCCTTTCTTTGCTGGAATATCGGGGGAACAACATCCTGCGTTTGAGCGGACAGCACGAAGAGGTGATTGTCGTGCGTTCCAGCGGCGAAGTAGAGCGGATTGATACCATGGAGTTAGGCTTTCCCATCGCCTTGGAAGCAGATATTGCCGATTTCATTGCTACTACGGAAATACAGTTAAATTCCGGGGATGTTGTCGTACTATATACAGATGGAATTACCGAAGCTTTTGATATGAATCAAGCTCAATACGGTATCGAACCCTTGATTGAAGTTGTTGTCCTTAATAGGGAACAGTCAGCCACAGAAATCAAGCAAGCTGTTATTGACGACGTGCGGCGATACATCGGGGAGCAAAAAGTATTTGATGACATTACTTTGGTAGTAATCAAACAGAAGTAAGTAGGTAGGCACAAATAAACCTTTGCCCTCAATTTGATGAATCCTAACCATTTAAGAAATTGGTTCACTGATTGTTGCTACTGTACCTCATAACATCGGAAAGTGCTGTAATTGCTAGAACTTCCTCTCGTGTGAGAACAGTTGAAATAGAACGACTTCTTTTTGCTCGTACTGTATCAACTTGTAAATCTAATTCTAAGTTTCGGCTTTTTGTGACTTAGGAGTTGACTATACGAAAAATTTCGCTATAATAAATATTGGGCTGGCTTAGTCTAAGGAAACAGCAATCTCTATAAATTTTAGGTGCGAAGGAAAAGTCACATTGGATTTCACACCACAAGTTAGGAATACAGCAAACTAGCCAGATATCGATCGGTGTGATTGAATAGCTCGTGAAATACATGGAGTCAAAAACGTGCCAGATAGTCACAATATTAATGAAGTAATTTTTGAAGAGAGAGATACTCAAATTTTCAATATCCCTGACACTAAAACCCGGCTTTCAACACTGCAAAATTATTTCTTCCCTCGGCTAGAGACGTTACTGCGTTATACGCTTGATGTTGTGGCACAAGTCTACGATGTGAATCCATACGAGAGAATGACTTTTGCCTACTCTCCAAGTCATCGAGATAAAGCAAAGGAGAACAAAGACTATGGCTTTGTTCATATTGGAATTATTGCAAAACGGGGTGAGAAACCGCTCAAAATTCTCAAGAGAAATGGACAGCCATTCTTTCATCATCCCACTTATCTGACGTTTAAGGTATTTCCTAGTGGAACAATTCATGCTGAGCTAATGCCATTTCGTCAAGGCGTAGATGATGCTTACGTGGCAAGAATTTCCCAACTTGTCGCTAAGTATAGCGAGGTTTTAATGCCACTATTATCGGTAGCACGTATTTCACATACGACGTATAATCCTGAATTTGAAGTTCTGCCTCTTCATCAGGCAATTGTGCCTGATGAAATATCGGCATATGGTATAAGGTTGATATCACCAAAATACTACTTTCCTGTCAGGCGAGGGCGAGGATTGTATGAAATAGTTATTGCATTCATCCTCTTATACGCTTTAGGAGAATCATTTATTTTTATTGGAGAAGGACGAGAACCTCAGCTTAAAAATAGGCTTGAGCAATTCAAAGAATTTTATTTAGATAGTAGAAATCCCGAAACTGACATAGAAACAGAAGAAACCGAGGAGGAAGATTTTGATTCTTCAGAAATGCCTGAACTAGACAGTTATTCTTTTGTGAGAGCAGGTAAATGGTGGACTGTACTTGCTAGAGATAAATGGAAATGTCTTAGCTGTGGTATATCGGCACGGGAAGATGGAGTTTTATTGGAAGTTGACCACATTATCCCCCGCTCAAAATGTGGTTCTGACGATATGAGTAATCTACAAACTCTTTGCAAAAAGTGTAATATTGGCAAAAGTAATCGAGACAGCACAAGACTTTGTGTGACTTCTGATGAATTGATAGATAGAATGTAGATAGCGTAATTTTTCGGTGGGTGACTTTTATGAGTCACCAGTGATAAATTTGAAATAATTTGTGGTCACGCAGCCTAGAATTACAGCTATTAACTTATCAACTGCTTGAACGCATCGTGTTCGCGAATTTTTTCTAAATCAGCTTCACTTTTTGCCAACTCTTTACACACATTCGGATTGAGATTGAGGGCGCGCTTTAAATTTTCAATAGCTAATTCAATTTTACCTTGTAGGGCATAACATCGGGCTTTATTGTACCAAATTCTGTAAAAGTCAGGCCTGATTTTAGCAGCATTGTCGTAGGAAGCGATCGCAGCTTCGTATTTTTGCAATTTGGAGAGTGCAACGCCTCGATTGTTCCAAGCGTCAGTATAATCATTTTTAATTTGTAGGGCTTGATTGTAAGAAATTACTGCTTGTTCGTACTCCTGCATTTTGGAAAAAGCAACCCCTCGGTTGTTCCAAGCATCGGCATAATCGGGTTTGGCTTGAATTGCCTGTTCGTAACAGCCGATCGCCTCCTGGTACTTCTGCAACTCCAACAATACCACGCCTCGATTGTTCCAAGCATCGGGATAATTCGGACGAATGGTAGTAGCTTGTTCGTAAGAAGCGATCGCCTCTGGATACCGCTGCATTCTCGTGAGCACTACTCCTCGGTTATTCCAAGTATCGGCTAAATCCGGCTGAATTTGCAGGGCCTGATCGTAAGCTGCGATCGCATCTTGATAACGGTTTTCAAAGAAACAAGCATCTCCCTGTTTGGCATAGTCGCCGGCAGTCAATAACTTTTGGTAATTGCCATAGTTAACCGGAGCAAATTCTTGAATTTGGGCATCGGGGAATAAAAGGTCTGTTTCTGCCTCTGCCGGGTGACTTTGCTGTTGAATTTCGCCTAAGATAGTTTCAGCGTCCGAAATTAATAGTTTTAATTGAGAGATTGTATCGTAATGGAGACTTTCTATTTCTTGGCGGGCAATTGTTGTCTGCTTGGACAATTTGCTCAACAGAAACCAAACCCCGACTCCGGCTGCTGTCGGAAACAAAGTTAGGGCAATTATCAGCCCGTTCAGCAGTACCGCCGTGCGCCCGAAAGCAATGTCAACTTCTTCTTGAACTCGATCGCGAATTTCTTCTTTAAGTTGCTGCTGTGGGAATTCCTGCTGAATTAACAGTGCCGGCCTCGGTTCAGAGGCAGAAACGCTACTGGCGCAGACTAGAATAGTTGAAAGGGCGATCGGGCTAATACTTTTTCTAAAGATACTTGACAAACGCATTGCCTTAGTGATACCCACCTGAGTTGCGATTTCCATGTGTCAAGAGATGCTGATAACGATGATCCCAGACTAGCCCATTTGTTCATAAACTATTAAATACAGGATATCTGTTGTGCAGTCCCCTCCGATCAAATTGCTGACGCAAGAATTGCTAGACGAAGTTGCCGCTTCCTCCCGGCGCAGTCCCCGCCAGCGACAAAACTACAATTTCCACGATTTGTCTGAAAAAGTGCAGCGGTTTGTCAACGTGTTGCAACCAGGCACTTACGTCCGCCCTCACCAACACCTCCGCCCGCCTGCAGTTAACGGTTTTGAGTTTTTTGTGGTGATTCAAGGCGAAGTCGGTATTGTTATTTTGAACGAAAACGGTCAAATCCTGCGCTCCTTGCGAGTCAGCGCGGCCGGCCCGACTCGCGCTGTCGAACTGCCAGAGGGCACTATTCACACGTTAGTAGCTTTGACACAGGATACTGTGATTTTGGAGTTTAAGGAAGGGCCTTACGACGTGGGGGCGGATAAAGACTTTTTGGCAGGTTTTCCTGCTGAGGGAACTGCGGAGGCGCGAGAATTAGTCATGATTTGGGAAGCGGAATTTAACACTTGACTAATGACTGTTGACTGTTAAATGTTGACTGTTGACTGTTGACTGTTAAAAATCTAAAATCTCAAATCTAAAATTGATGGGCTGATTACTAATTACTGATGAATCTAATTGTCGTCATCCGATTGTATAAATCGGGGGCGGTGCGAATGATTTTTCTCAGCAGATCATCAGTCACCCAAAAGACGAGGGGAAACGAAAATTTTTTGCTGAATTCACTGCATAATAGGTTGGTAGAAACGAGCAATCTATCGATCGGCTCCACGGATTCCAAACCGAGGAGCATTAAAGCTGGAGGCTTTTCGCCGTCTATTTCTGCTGCGATTGTCGCGTAGAGAGTTGTCGCCGATTTGGGCAAAAACAGTTGCCGCGGTTTCACGGGACAATTTGCTTGCAGCCGATCGACTATTTGCTGCCGCAAAGTTAGCGAGTTGCAGTGGACTAAAACGAAAGAAAAATAACCTTGGGAAAGACGGAGCGCCCGCATTAAAGTTGAGAACGACCGCTCGTTATATTTAGCTGAGTCGTACTTAGCTGCATTGTCTTTAGCTGTATTTCCTGAGCTTTGCTCGATAAACATAAATTGCATATTTTTTATCTAGTTTTAGAGATTTTCTAGATTAAATGATGTTTCTAAAGAAAATGTGAAGATCTAAAATTTATTTTTCCTTTAAAAACTTTTGGGAAGTATACCACGCTTTTAAATTAATATCAATAGCCCGATCGAAATAGTCCGATCGACAGATTTGGCTGGAACCACACAAAAAGCACCTGCCACGGCACAACAAAAGTATAGCCGCAGGCAGAAGGAAGAAGCATATTTCGCAAGGGTTTCAGCAAGTAATAAAGTTCTAAATATCTGGCACAATTGCTAGATAAAATGTAATTAAGAATACAAAAAAATTACCGGAAATTCTCAGCCAGCGGCAAAGTAAACCAAAAACTTGCCCCAGCACCGGGAGTGCTAATTACCCCAATTTGGCCGCCGTGAGCACCAATGATTTGGCGACAAAGATATAGACCCAAACCCAAACCGACGGAGTGTCGGGAGCGATCGCCCCTAACGTAAAGGTCAAAAAGATGTTCGCACTGTTCCGGCAATATTCCCACCCCGTCATCTTCAACGGTACAGTAAATCATGCTACTTGGGGAATTGGGGATTGGGGATTGTGGATTGGTAAGCGGTAATTTGTCGGTGTCTTGTTTTGCTGTGTTTTGATTTATAATTAATTTATCCGCCTTGATTACTTGAGCCGAAACAGTTAAATTTAGTCCCGGCAGATTGTGTTTCAAAGCATTAGCAATTAAATTAGATAAGACGCGCCATAACTGAGTCTTGTCAGCCTTCACGGCTGGCAAATCATCCGGCACCAAAATTTTAAAAGTAGCTTTACCCTCATTCATTAAAGGCTCCAAATCTGTCGCAGCAGCTTCAACTACCGCCCTCAAATCAACGGCATCGAAGTGCAGAACCAAACCGCGCAATTCCCCGGCGTGAACTTCCAACAGCGAATTTATCAAGCGCAATTGCTGCTCGCTACCTTGAATCATCCGCTCCAAAACAGAACGGGGAATTGCGATCGAATCCCCAGGTTTCGTCTGCCAATTTTTCAGCACCATTAACATTCCCGCCACCGGGTTTCGCAAGTCGTGAGAAAGAGCGTGGATAAACAGCCGCAGCGATTCTTGTGCCTGTTTGCGCTGCGTGATATCCTCAATTAAACCCTCATAATAAAGCACGGCGCCGCTGCTGTCCCGTACAGCCCGCGCCTTCTCAGAAATCCAGACAATACTGCCGTCTGAGCGGTAAATTTTAGATTCAAAATCCGATACTGTGCCGCTTTCCTCGATCGCTCGCAAAAACTCATTTCTGCGAGCCGGATCGACATACAACTGCCGCTCGATATCAGTAAACTTTGCCGTCACTTCTTCCGGGGAATCGCAGCCGTAAATCCGCGCCAAAGCTGGATTGGCAGTAATATAACGGCCGTCAGGAGTGCTTTGAAAAATCCCCTCGCCGGCATTCTCAAAAATGCTGCGGTACTTCGCCTCCGCCACCTCCAACTGCTGGTAAGCAGATTCCAACTCACGCCTGGTACTAAACTCTTTCCGTTGCAGACATTCGTACCAATAAACCGACAAATCGCAAATCAAACAAATCCAAAACAAATATAAATACAACCCGGTCAACTTAAAAGGAGTATACTTAGCCAAACTTAGATTTAAAACCAAATTTATCCCGACGTGGCAACACAAAACGCCGAGTTGAGAAATCAGGTGGAGGCGCCAGCGGACGGGGATCAGCGTAGCTTGGATCAGAAACGCTAAAATCCAGGTAAAAATTGGTAATTCCCCAGCTTGTGCGACAGCTAGCCCAAGCTGTACAACCACCGTCAGCGACCACGAAAAAGCCAAAAATAGCAAACCGGGATAGCGCTGTCCGAAGGAGGTTTTTTGCAACACAAAACAGGTCAACAAACCCAGTTCTACAGCAGCGCTCGTGTACAAATAAACACTTTTAAACTCCTGGCGAGCGAAGAATCTTTCGCCTAGAAAATAGACCGTTATTGTGAAGGCAAAAAAGATGGCAATTCCGACTGCAGGGCGCAGCCGCTCTCGGAGGAAGCGATCGCGCCACACCTCGTAAACCGTTAACGCCTGAACGGATTTTGCATTGCCCAAATAGTTCATAGCATTTTAGATTTTAGATTTTAGATTTTAGATTGACAAAGATCGATCGTCCGAGTTGACAGCAGGTAGCGAAAACCAGAAAGTCGAACCACCGCCGGGAGTGCTTTCGACGCCGATTTCGCCGCCGTGAGCTTTGATAATTTGCTTGGAGAGGTACAAGCCCAAACCCAGCCCTGTTAATTGTCGGCTATTAGGGTCGTGAACGTAAAGTTCAAATAGAGATTCCCGCTGTTTGGGGCTGATTCCCACTCCATTATCTGTTACAGTACAGCGAACCATTTTTACGGTGACTTCGGGCAATTTGCTGCCGATATTGGCAATTTGCCCCTGATAGCGAGGCATTTTGCCACTGCCGTCGAGGTTAAATTTGGCCAGAGTTTCCTGATTTTTCTGGGTGGTCTCGCCTATCCTAGGACGATCGCCCTCAGAAGATATCCGGTTAGCGATACAGCGGGCGAGCTGAGTATTTTGAGATTTTAAAACCTGTGAATTTTCTTCAAAATTTAGCGTTTTTTCAACTTCTATTACTTCTGCTTTAAAAGTGATATTGACTCCCGGATGATTGTGTTTGATAGCATTAGTCAACAGATTTTCCAACACCCGCTGCAAGTGTTTGCTGTCGCCATAGACTCTCGGCAAATCCGTCGGTATTTCCTGAGTCAAAGTTGCTTGGTTTTTGGCCAGCATCGGTTCTAACTCGCCAACAATTGCTGAAGTTAAACACTGTAAGTGCAGCGGTACAGTATTCAGAACAATACCTTTGACCTCGCTAGCGTGAGCGTCGAGCAGGGAATTAACCATAGTCAACTGGTGTTCGCTGCCCTGAACGATCCGCTCCAAAATCGATCGAGAAACCGGAACATCTTGTAGAGAATCAGAGGCCGATTTGTTGAGCAAATTTTTCAGCAGTATTAACATTCCCATAACAGGAGTGCGGAGATTGTGAGAAACTGCGTGCAAAAATAGGTCTTTGAGGCGGTTGCTTTCTTGCAGTTCGTGCATTTTTTGCTGTAGTTGGCGGGTGCGTTCCTCCACTTGAGATTCCAAGTTGGCATTGAGAGCTTTTACCTGCTGCAAAAGTTGGGCTTGCTGGAGAGCGATCGCCACTTGGGTAGCGAGTCTTTCCAACAAATCAATTTCAAATTCCTGCCACTGGCGAGGCCCGGAGCACTGGTTGACGGCCAAGATCCCGAACAATTCATCCCCCAGGACGATCGGCACATTTAACGTCGCGCGAATTTGATAGTCGCTGTACAATTGGGCAATTGGAACGCTGAGTTGAACGCTAGCAGTATCGGAGATAGTCCGGACGCGGTTGTTAGCATAAAAAGTTTTCTGGCTTTCGAGGTGATTCTCGTCAGCGAGTACCCACCCCAAAAGAGAACGGCATTGAGCATCCACAGACTCGGCCACAACCTTACCGTATACCGGGTTAGGAAGATTTACCCCGTCCGCGTCCACAATACCGATGAAAGCGCGGTCTGCCTTGAAAAATTGCCGGACTTCGGCAACAGTAGTGTTGAGAATTTCTTCTAGGTCGAGGGAGTTGCGAATTCGCAGGGCGATTTCTGAGAGCAAGCGATCGCGATCGGAGGACGCCCGCAAAGCGGTTTCCGCGCGGTGGCGTTCGGTAACGTCTTGGACTGTGGCGGCGATCGCCCCTGACTCAATTGCCGACTGTTCGCAGACAGTGCGTTCGGAGCCATCTGCCAGCACAATTCGGTAGTTAATGCAATAGGCTTTGCGCTCCAACATAGCTTGGCGCTGCGATCGCGCCACCAATTCTCGGTCTTCTGGATGTACAGCCTGCAAAAAAACTTCTGGTGTCGGTTTGACAGTTCCGGGAGCAAAACCCAAGAGGCGGTAAAGTTCGTTTGACCACCGCAATTCGATATTGGATATATGATGTTCTGCGGATTCTTGGCAGTTGTCAGTTGCTGTGAGGGCGGCGCAATTTAAATCCCAATTTCCCAACTGAGCGATGCGCTGAGCATTGGCTAAACTAGCTTCGCGATCGCGCAGCATGGCAGCCGTGCGGCGCACCTCCACCAGCGCTTGCTGGCGTTCTGCTACGGCGGCGGCCAACATCAGAGCCACAAGGGCGATCGTACCGGTAAAAGCTTGTAAAAATAAAACCGCCTGTTTGAGATTATCGCTTTTGGCCAAAAAGGGGCCACCTCCCTGTACTGCTCCCCAAATCGCGATGTAAGAGACGATCGAATAAGCAAAAATCGCTCCCGCCGGTTGAAACCGCAGGGCAGCCCAAACTATCAGAGGAAAAGGCAGATACTCCAGCGGATACTGCGCGATCGCCGCCTGTGTTTTCGAGCAAAAAAACAACCAGCTAACGCTCAGCAATAGAGTCAGCCAGAGCGCTATTTCTGAATAATTAATAATTAAAAATATAAGATTATAACGGTTTTCACTTGCAGGGAATGTGTGTCTACGATTAGCAATTGTTAGTTGGGAATTAGTAATTAATAATTGATTATTTTGTCTTTTAAAAAGTGCTATAAAAGTTGAAATAATGGGTTTTTTTAATGAAAATTTAAAACTATTAACGGCGTGGTTCAAAGTCAGCAGCACTGGCGTCACTAGCAAAATTCCCATGCCGTCTCCGAGCCACGTAGTCCACCAGTTGCGAGAGAAATTGCTCCACTGAGCCCAACCAAAAATGCACGTTCCCAAGTTGCCGAGGATAGAGCCGACCAAAGTAGACCCGATGACAGCGCCCGCTACTAAAGCCAGAACATCTCGCAATCGATCGAGTTTGGTAGAAAATCCGCTCTCCCTCAGCAAAGCCTCTCCAGCCAGCGCTTGCAGGGTGACGCTAAAGGCCGATGTGACAATGACAGCCGACGGTATACCCCCGGTAGAGTTTAACAGCACCGAACCGAGGACAATTCCCGGCCACATCCGTCGTCCTTGCAGTAGCAGTGCTGCTAGAGCAATACCGGCGGGCGGCCACACGGGGGAGGGTTCGGCTTTCACCAGTCCCAGCATCGACACTGCGAGTTTTCCGGTAACAAAGTAGGCCAGGGCCAGGATGCCGGTGTACAGAAGCATTCGAGTGCGGGGGTTGAGCAATTTCATGTTGAGTGCGATCGAATCCTCCATTCCTAGTTTTTAATTTAGGCGGCTTTGGGGCGATCGAACTTCCTCCTGACGACTCACCTGACTGGGGGAGTGGGGAGTTGACTGTTGAGTGTTGACTGTTGACTGTTGACTGTTGTGATTGGTGATTAGTAGCAGCTAACAACTCCCCATGCTCCATGCCCCATGCCCAATGCCCCATGCCCCATGCCCCATGCCCCATGCCCCATGACTTCTT
Source organism: Microcoleus sp. B3-D7 (assembly GCF_036705305.1). Classification (NCBI taxonomy): domain Bacteria; kingdom Bacillati; phylum Cyanobacteriota; class Cyanophyceae; order Oscillatoriales; family Microcoleaceae; genus Microcoleus; species Microcoleus sp. B3-D7. The sequence continues at coordinate 186,583 of NZ_JAUBUE010000008.1, forward strand.
AAAATCCAAAACTCCGCTTACCATCCGGCTTAACAGTAAGCCAATTAGTCTTTGCCATTGCCAGTTGTTCCTCAGAAACTGTAGCGTTCGTAAGATTCGCCCCGCACAAATTTGCTCCCCGCAAATTCGCCTTAGTCAAATAAGCCCCCGTCAAGTCAGCACCCCGGAAATCCGCGCCTTCAAAATTGGCAGTGCTGCAATAAGCCTCAGTCAAATTAGCATCTCGCAAATTCGCCTGAATTAACCTCGCGTGACCCAAATTCGCCCCCGACAAATCCGCTGCTTGCAAATTTGCCTTCACCAACCTAGCCTGATAAAAATTACTTCCCGCTAACTGCGCTTTTTGCAGTTGCAAACCCGACAGTTCGCAGTCAGCAAAATCGCGCTTGCCTTTAAAATATGCCGCTCGCACGCTGTTGGTGTCCCACTTAGGAGCAACTTTCGATAGCTTTGACGCTGCTAAATTGCCGCTAGAAGGTCCAACGGTTCCCAAAGTTCTGCCGGACTCAGCCAGAGTTCGGGAAACTCTCGGCTGCATCCCCGTGTTCCCGGATTGGGTGAAGGAAGTTCTACCAATGCGGCTTTGGTTTGACGATCGTAAATCTTGATTAATTTTGCTCTCAGGCCGTGACCACGAAGAACCCTCGTCATTAAATATTGTCGGTTCTTCAACAGTACGAGAAGAGCCGTTGAATTGAGTTGCCAAGCCATCCATCAGACTTGGGTCTTCAAATTCGCCGGAGAGAGCTCTGAGGACATCTGCTGCCGATTGGAAGCGGTGGCCAACCATCGGCTTGAGCATTTTTTCGAGAATCCGCGCAAAATATGGGCTCACCTGAACGTGGGGCTGCCAAACAATTTCGCCGGTTACTCCATCAAAATCTAAATCCTTGGGCGATTTTCCTGTCAGCAAGTACAAGCAAGTCATGCCCACCGCGTAGATGTCGCTGGCAAATATCGGCCGCAGCGCCATTTGTTCCGGGGGGGCAAAACTAAATGTGCCGACTGAAAATTTCGTGTTGGCGCTTTGGTCGGCGGGGTCTAATAATATTGTTTGGCTAACTTGGTCTTTTACCGCTCCGAAGTCAATCAGAACTAAGTGGCCGTCTTGAACTCGGCGAATAATATTTGCGGGTTTGATGTCTCGGTGAATTACTCCTTGGCTGTGGATATATTGCACTACTGGCAGAATTTCTAATAGAAAATTTTTAACGTCCGATTCGTTGAAACGGCCTGAGTGCTTGACTTCTTGTTTCAAAGTCGAGCCTTTAACATACTCTTGAACTAAGTAAAATTGCTGTTCGGTTTCAAAATAGTCTAGCAGCCTCGGTACTTGCGGGTGGTCGCCCAGTTGGCCGAGGGTTTTTGCCTCTCGCTTGAATAATTCCCGCGCCATTTCTAAAACTCGCGGGGACGAACTACTGGGTCGCAGTTGCTTGACTACACAACTCGGTTGACCGGGCAATGAGATGTCTTTTGCCAGAAATGTAGCTCCAAAACCTCCTTGTCCTAACGGTTCCATGACTCGGTAGCGAGCCCGCAGCAATAACCGCGCACCGCACGTCTGACATTGGAGAATAGAGTCAGTAGGATTTTGAGGATGGGGACAGCCCGGATTTACGCAGTAGCTCATATTGATTGAGTTTGCCTATGTTGTTCTGATCTTGTCAGCGTCGCTCGACTGCACAAATAGCCTGTTCCTGCTTCTGGTAGACATACTAATCTATCAGTTGTCGGCGGGCCGTGCGTCGGATTGCGAATTGGAATTGCACCTAAGTCTTTTATGCCGATATCTTTTCCCTATTTTGATTATCTCGCTGGTTTGAGTTTTTTCGGTTGATTATCCTTGAAGATAGTTTAAAGACTTGCTAAAGTTGTGCTTTTTTGTGTAAAGTCTTTCTAAACTTAAGTGCTTTTTGCGTTGTTAGATGTATCTAGCATACCTCATTCTCTGAATGAGAATGCTACTCATGCCCCAGTAGACATCTACCTTTGGTCATATTCCTCCTTTTTGCTTATGTGTACCATAACAGTCTTGACAAAATTGAATTCGTATGCTATGAAAAGCTTTCCCGAATAAATTCTGGGACTCAAAAGTCGTAGCCTGTCGGCGCCGACTTTTGACTAATAACTACCGAGCACTGACAACTAACTACTGACTAAATTATGCGTATATCTCTAAAGTGGCTCCGGGAATTGGTGGATGTGGTGATATCCCCGGAAGAATTAGCCGAAACCCTGACAATGGCTGGGTTTGAAGTGGAAGAAATTGAAGACCGCCGCCCGTGGGCAAGCGGCGTAGTTTTGGGCAAAATCATTGCCTGCGAACAGCATCCGAATGCAGACAAATTGAGAGTTTGTCAAGTGGATGTGGGTTCCTCAGAAGCTTTGAATATTGTTTGCGGCGCACCGAACGCTAGGGCAGACATTTACGTGCCTGTCGCTGTTGTCGGCACTTATTTATCGACTATTGATTTAAAGATTAAACCGGCTAAATTGCGCGGCGTTCCTTCCGAAGGAATGATTTGCTCTCGGGCGGAATTGGGACTATCTAAAGAGTCAGCCGGGATTCACATTTTTGAGTTAGAAAATCCCCAATTGGGCAGCGATATTCGCCCGCTTTTGGGTTTAGATGACGTGATTTTAGATTTGACAGCAACTGCCAACCGTGCTGACGCTTTGAGCATGGTGGGCGTAGCGCGAGAAGTCGCGGCGCTGACTGGGGCGAGTTTGAGAATTCCGGCAGCGAATGATGTGGCGATTGAGGGCAAAGAAAGTCCTGGTTTGGCAGTAGAAATATCAGAACCGCAAGGATGCCCGATTTACATCGGCACGGCAATTGAAGGTGTGAAAATTGGTGCTTCTCCAGCTTGGTTGCAGCAGCGGTTGCAGGCAGCGGGAGTGCGGCCGATTAATAATGTGGTGGACGTAACTAATTACATTTTATTGGAATGGGGACAACCGCTGCACGCTTTCGATCGCGATCGCCTGCAATCTTTCACGGGTACTCAAGATATCAGCATCGGCGTCCGCTTTGCCAAAACAGGGGAATCCTTCAAAACTTTGGACGGACAAAACCGAAATTTGCAAGCTCAAAATCTGTTAATTACTGCTAGCGACAAACCTGTAGCTTTGGCTGGGGTAATGGGCGGCGAAGACACGGAAGTTCACGAAGGAACGCAAAATTTAGTCTTGGAAGCGGCGATTTTTGACCAGGCAACGATTCGCCGTTCTGCGCGCGCTCAAGGCCTGCGTAGCGAGGCATCGATCCGCTACGAACGGGGGGTGAATCAGGCAGCCTTGGCGACGGCCTGCAACCGCGCTGTTGCCCTAATTTTGGATTTGGCTGGAGGCGTTGCGACGGTGCAGAAAACGGCGAGTTCGGGCGAGGATTTGAGTTTTAGCCGATCGGTCGAATTGCGTTTAGACCGAGTAAATCTGATTTTAGGGCAGTTAAAAAGAGGAGAAACTGGCGGTTCTAAATATCTGGAACCGGAAGAGGTAAAAAATATTCTCACAGCCTTGGGATGCGAAGTTGTTGCAACGGAAAAAGAGCGGGTTTGGAATGTGACGGTGCCTCCTTACCGCTACCGGGATTTAGAAAGGGAAATTGATTTAATTGAAGAAGTTGCCAGACTCCACGGTTATGACAATTTCTGCGATACTTTGCCCAGCAAAACTGAACCCGGTTATTTGTCAGCGGAATATGCGGCAATTCGGAATGTGCGATCGGCTTTTCGGGCGGCCGGTTTGACGGAACTGATGCACTATTCTTTGGTGAAAACTGAGGGAGAAAATCAGGTTGTACTGGCGAATCCGCTGTTTGTGGAGTATTCGGCTTTGCGGACAGAAATGCTGTCGGGTTTGATTGATGCTTTCCAGTACAATTTGGAACAGGGAAATGGGGCGCTAAACGGTTTTGAAGTCGGCCGCATTTTCTGGAAAGATGGGGATGCAATGAAGGAAGCCGATGCAGTGGCGGGGATTATTGGCGGCGATCCGACTGTGTGGAAATGGCAGCAGGGAGGGCGCGATCGACCTTTGACTTGGTTTGAGGCCAAGGGGGTTTTGGAAAGCGCGTTTCAGGAGTTGGGTTTGTCCGTGGAATATCAAAAGGACTCCTCTAATACACGCTTGCATCCTGGCCGCACCGCTGCGTTATCCTTAAACGGGAAACATTTAGGAGTTTTTGGACAGTTGCACCCGCAATTGCAGCAAGAAAAGGATTTGCCTGAGCAGGTTTACGTGTTTCAATTAGATTTGGCGGTGCTGTTGGCAGCGGTGAATCGATCGAACAACTTAACTCGCAAGTTTGCGGGTTATTCGAGTTTTCCGGCTTCTGACAGAGACATTGCATTTTTTGCACCGGTTGAAGTTCCGGTTGTTGAGATGCAGAGTGCGATGAAAAAGGCGGCCGGGAGTTTGCTGGATTCAGTGGAACTGTTCGACGAATATCGGGGCGACAACGTACCGGCGGGACAGCGGAGTTTGGCTTTTCGGTTAATTTACCGCGCGGGCGATCGAACTTTGAGCGAAACTGATGTCGAACCGGCCCAACAAAAAGTCCGCGATGTCCTAGTTGAGAAATTCGGCGTTAGTTTGAGAAGCTAAAATAGCCCGTCAGTCACCAAGGTCGGCCGGCAGGGGTTTTAACCCCTGCCGGACTCAGCGAAAGAGCATTAAATTAGCTCCAACGGCCGCAACATATCCCGAACCATAAACGAAACATCAGGAAACTGCAAAGGAGAAATACTCGCATCATCTCCAAGAACTACTGTACTCTCATAGCCATCCTGACTCGGTTCTCGGAATACGTGAAGTTGCCGATTATTAACATCCAAAACCCAATAATCCGCAATTCCAGACTGAGCATAAAGATTTGCTTTTATCCCCAAATCCGTTTTCAGGGTTGTATCAGCAACTTCAATAATCAGATAAACTTCAGAAGGAGTTGGATGACGGTCTTCATAGTAAAGTGGATCTCGCACAAGTAAAGCAATATCTGGTTCCGGTTCCGAGTGATCATTTAACCGAACAGGATCTTGTATACTTAGCAATACTAACCCCCATAAAAGGTTCTGCAATAGTTCTACAGTCCGTTTCAGCGCCGCACCGTGGGCTGTTCCTTTTGCTGCCATCTTTACTATCTGTCCTGCCAATAATTCTACTCGTTCGTCTTCGTCAAAAATACCAATTTCTGCCATTCGGTGATATTCTTCAACTGTCAAAAGGCGAATGTCTAATAAAGTCATAAATTTTTCCTCCGCTCCAACAAACAAACATCTCTTTTTCCCCTCTTCCTCTGCGCCCTCTGCGGTCAATTAATCTTAATCCTTAAAATTTTCGTTAAATCCTGTTACTCCTATTGTACAATAATTTTTAAACAAATTCATCTAAGGCTCAAAATCGTGACCAAATATGTAATGTGGGGAAGTTACTGCGAAGACGTTCTAGAAAAACGCGCTCCCTTTCGAGACGCTCATTTAGCAGGATTGGCTAAGCAGAAGGAATCGGGTGTGTTAAGTACGATCGGGCCAACGAAAGATTTAACAAAAGTTTTTGCAATTTACGAAGCGGAAGATGAGGCGCAGGTGCGACAATTGGTGGAAGCCGATCCTTATTGGGTAAATGGGGTTTGGACTGAGTACGACGTGAAAGAGTGGATTCAAGCTTTTTGAAGCGATATAGAACTTAGGAATTATTTCGTAAGTCGGAACAGAACGTACTCCACTTGACTAATAAATCAATGTCTGCTATCATAGCTGAATTGCATAAGTTGTCAAGCGGTGCGAGGAGGTTGCAGAGTGAATACCCTAAGAACGGCAGGCGGGGATTTAGTTGCGGTTGACTGTAGTGACATATTGGACAAGATTTTAGAAGTTTTAGAGAAGCCAGAGACTCAGAATCCTTTTAAGATACATGGTAATGGCGATCGTCTGCTCATCGACATTGACAGCATAGCCGAAGAAGTCGCAGGTTTGGGGGTAGAAAATCCTTTAGGTGCTTCGGAACGCGGTGCTCGTACTGCGACAGTCAACTTTACCCCCGGTTTCAGAGAACGCTTTCCCAGTCAAATTACCAAAATTAAGAATAGTTTAAAAGCTAGGCTAGAGTCGGCAATTAAGCAACACAATCAACAACTTAATATCGAACAGTTTGTGGCTAGCTTAATCACAGATTTGGAAAAATTAAAAAGTACCTCGGCCAAATTAGACTTTAGCTATCCCTTTGGAAACTATTCCGGGTTGCAAAAGCAGCGATTGAGTATTACAAAAAATGCTAGCAGCAAAGAACTGCTAAAATTTCATAAACTAACTATCACCGTTGGCAACACCAGTAAATTTAACACTGAGCTACAACAAGGCTTAGAAAATTATATCAAATCTCAGTTTGCTAGCGCTAGTGAGAGCGATCGCGAAGAATTGAATTATGTTCTAGAAGATTTACAAGCAGATCCCAAATCAGACTTCTACAAAATTAAAGAAATTGTAGATACAGAAACTATCGGAAAACTAAAAAAACAGGCACAAATATGTTATTTAGAATTTCTGGAAGACAACCTTACCACCAGCAATAACCCGTCAAATGCCGAGGGCCTAATTTATTTAAAAGACCTGATCCGGCGTCTCAAACGGATTGATGAGTATATAGGCAATCTCGAAAATGCCGACGGTCATTACTCGGTCAACTATGCAAACACAGACTTGAACTACCGAGATGCTTTTGCTCGTGCTGAATCATTCGATATGCTGCCTATTATTCCCAAAATAGAAGGATATTTAGGAGAAACCAAAGACGAAAATAAGGGAGATATCCAGTTTGTTTTTGGACTAAAGCTCAAGTTTAATAACCCAGTTCAAGCCTATGACGGTAAAACAGTCTTTGAGTATTATCTCAATCTGCTTGACCCGGAAAGTAAGGAACATAAAGCCGAACTTGATAAGCCGGCTAGAAAAGAAATCTTTGCTAAAAAGCTATTGAAGTTACTATTGTTGTACTATTTCGTTTTTGCCGGAAAAGACCCGTCATCAGATGGTTATACAGTTAACTCAGACTTAGAATACGATCCTATTCCAGGATTTGAAGAAAAAGTATTAAAAATCTTCAAAGGTTCTGATGAAGCCGCGAAAAAAATAGTTTTACAAGACATCAAAAAAGATTTTGAACAATATAACATTGCCTCTAAAATAGACACGCTCAAGAATCTCCTGCAAAAAATTCTGAAACACAAGCATTTGCCGAAGGAATTTCCGCTCCACATTTCGGTCAAAAAAAGCATTTTAGAGGATAGTATTAAAAATATTTCTACAAACTCTACATTCTTTAAGTCTGAGCTGCGAAACAACCCAAAGGAAGTATTAAAATATCTAGCTATTGGTCAAGCAAATGCCACTCAAAATTCCCTATGTACTCTCACAGCTCAAATCGCAATTAGTGATGTTCATTATTTTTCTACTGACGACTTGCAAAGCTTCAGCATGGAGTATGATATCACAGGCGTGAAAGCTATGCCAGTGTTGCTAATGCCAAAAGAGCAACTATCCAGAAAAACCTATGAGAACCTGTTTACAAAACGCAAAATAGTGGCTTTTCCATACAGTCTAGCTAGCAATAAATAGGATGCCAAAAAAAGTTTTGTGTATCGGTTTACCTTCGATTTGCTTGCCTATACTGGACTCAAATTGATTTTGCAAAAGCAAAGTAGATTATTTATTCCCATACTGCGGCTGCAACTGAGCAACCAACAGTCAGATTCGCCAGTAGAAGAGTTCATGCGTTCTTTATCTAAAAGGTTATCGCATTTACTCAATGAAGAACATCGGTCTAATTCTCAGGGTATTGATATCAGAAATGTAGAATACAAAGCTCCCAATGTGATGAGTTCTCTGTATTCTGTGTTGCCTAAAAAATTTACTTTTACCAACCCGTCAGATTCTCCAAAAGAACTCGACAAACTCGCTATAGTTATAGTTTCCAGTCGGGAAAGCGATGCTAGGTGGAATAGCGACCAAAAGCTGTCGAATTTGCAAGGAGAAATTGTCGGACTAACTCGTCAAAAAGATGGTTCGGTCAGGCTACAGTTGCTCAAAACCTTCTCGGAAACCTACGAACACGAACAGATGTTTAAAGAGCCTACTGTTGTGCGAGATGAAATCGAGAAAGTTTACAAAATGGGATTCAGGCATTTTCTCTACATTGCCAAAGCTCCCTATTCTAGTACATTGCACATGACACAAAAAGAAGAAGCTTTATTCTTCATGTCGAAAGATGTGATTAGATATTTCAAAGAAAACCATAACGATATCAAAATTTATCCGATGTTTTTTGATAAATATTATGCAGTTAAGCTGTCAGAAAGATTGGGAGTAAATTCTTTGTACATTCAGGATACGCTGGAGTTGACAGCTTTAGTGAAAGACCCAAGCAAGCGCTCCATTGTATTTTTTAATCTGTTTAACGGACTGGTAGTAGGCTCGGAGGCAGAACGCAATTATAGGGGTGTAATTTCCTATGCTACTTTGTTGAATATCTATAAAGATATACTGGACGATCGACATATTTATCAGGGATTGATTGACGATACTCAATTAAAAAATGATATTTTGCAGTATTTGACTTTGTTCCACTTTTCTCGCTACGAAAAAGAAGCTGGTAAAAACGCTAGAATTAGTTTTAAATTAGATCCTTACGAAAACCTCATAGGAGATCAATCTGTAGGCAAGTTATCTTTATACAAGCATATGGTCGGAATTGCGGAGTTTAATGCTTTGGCGTTTTTAACTAAACTTAAAGAAGTCTTAAATACACCGACACGAGGCACGCAGTCATGAAATCTAAGATAGCAGAAGATTTAGGGCGTTTGTTTGAAGTTGGGTTTAATATTGGCATTCTTGCTGGCATTAAAGAGAAGCAAATTAAGCATAAGTTTTCAAACTTATACCTTCAGGAATTGCGGCAGTTAGAGTTTCCGAAGATGCTGAGAAAAATTACCGATAAAATAACCAGTCCCCTGGAAAGGAAAATGGCTGAAAAGTGGAGTGTATTTTTCCTACAAAAAGGCTTTATATCTGGTTTAAACTTTTTTCGAGAATACCTCGAATCCACAGGTTGGAACAACTCCAATAAACTGCGACGTTTGGAAATCTTGTATTACCAATCCTGTTTTTGCGATGAGAGCAGCATTGGCACTTACGTTAAAGGTGAGGAACAGTGGTGTGGAGAAGTCTTATCTCAATTTGACCAGAGTGAAAATATTTCTCAGTATATTGAAGATTACAAAAAGAAAGGTGAGTTTCTGAAAGCGGATACTCTAATATTGCTGCGATATGGTAGGCAATTTAGGATTCTGTGTGTAGATTTGTCGGTGTTTTCGATTAGGACATCTGAGGATGTGACCAATCTCGACTATTTAGAGATTATTCGGCGTTTGTTGAGACGAGATATTAATTATTTGCGATCGAAAAGTGTTTTTTCTAAACTCCGCATAGATACGGAAAGTTCTGAGGTCGAGTTTTCGGGTCTTCTGGGTTGGCGGTGATAAGAAAGACTAATTAGAAAAGCAAGCTAATAGTCGATCTCGAAAATTGTCAAAA
>NZ_JAUBUE010000009.1:0-189948 GCF_036705305.1 Microcoleus sp. B3-D7
TCGCTTCTGTGATTTATTGCGTAAGCGTTGCTTGCCGAAGCCATCGCCTCCCTCTTGAAAAACTGTCCGGAGTATTGCTACATAAGCTTTATCCCCTTGAAAGTTTTGTGAGGTTTCTCATGACGATCGCTGCTTTCTCCAAATGTTTATGTCGGCTGTTTCTCCGCTTTCTCCTACTACTACGTCAACCATCTCTTTACCGGATGGCATGACTATTACCTGGTTCTTTTTAGTATGTCTCTTTTGCTTGCCAGAGGAATTTTATTGCTGAGCTTCATTGTCCGTAGGTCTTTGTATGGGCTGCTCGTAGCTATCTACCCCGCAACTCAACTTCTTTCAAAATTTCCCGCACCCATGCCCGAGCGGAATCATTTTTTTTTACTTGTTCTCACAATGAAGCGGGTAATAACTCTTTTAAAATCTTTACCCAGTGGTGAAAAATATAATTAGCGGTTGATTCACCCATGCCAAATTCTACCCCAAGTATTTGAAAAGTAGGTAAGTTATGCAGGTACACTAATGTCAAAAGAATTTGGTCTGATCTCGTTAGTTTAGGAGAACGACCGCTGCCAGGTTTGATGAGCCGACTTTTCTGATTTTCTTGCTGTTTTTTGTGGCGGTCGTACAGGTTTTTTGCCTTGGTAATTAGTTCTATTAGTTGGTCGGACTCTATCCCCAACATTCTTTGAGTGTCGGATGGATGATTTTCCAGGTATTCTCGGAGTTTGCTCATCTTTTTGGGGTATAAAATTCCCTTATAATTTAAGAGCGATCGGTCAACCATTTCTTTTTGGGAGATGTCTATTGCTCAAAGCTGGAACATCAATGAATCCACTGCGTTCCGGCAAGTGAGGCACGTAGAGAATACATTGATTCGTTCAGGTCGGTTTAGCTTACCCTGAAAGAAAGCACTGCCACAACCTGACTCAGTTTTAGGACTGGTTGTGGTCAATGTGACCGAAAGTCCAGTCGAGCGTCAAAAAAAAAACGACAAGTGTTTTCGGGCACAAAAAAGTATCACACCTTGAAGTCACAATTAGTGGTCAATCAAAAGACGGGAGCAATTATTTGCAGAGCTTCGTGGTAAAGGCAGAAGGCATTCCCTGTGACTATTCATTCTTCAGTAAAGTCAGGCTAGCCACTACAATTAAGCTTTGGCGTGACAAGGGTTATCAAGGAATTGGGAAACTTCTTGCCAATAGTCAGATCCCTACTAAAAAGCCCAAAAGCTCTAATTTATCTAAGGTTCGACGGCAGGAAAACCCTACTCTGGCAAGCCAACGTATTGTCATTGAACACGTCAATCGGAAACTGAAAATTGTTCGGATTCTGTCGGAACGTTACCGAAATCGCCGACGTAGATTTGGTTTATGCTTCAACCTGATTGCAGGCATCTATAACTATGAACTTAACCTTTCATAATGACTTTTGCAAGAGGTCTATGGATTTAATCATCCACAGTGGCTCTAAGTCAAGCGAGAATAACCCATTCAGCTATGAACAAGTGTCCGGAATATTGACTTTAAATCACGGAAAAGTATCTTAAACTCAGCTGCAGGTAAACTCGCGACCTTGGTTGTCTGCGAGAGCTTTTAGTGCTAATCTATTAGCACAATAAAAGGGGTCATGGTAGAGGACGACTTCAAATAATAGATAAGTTAACAATTCTGCTCATCCGGGTCAGGAAGTCGATCTGTAGCCTCATTTTTGGAATCACAAGGTGAGATAAATGAAAATAATCAAGCAAACAGCAAGTGAATTAATAATTCAGACTCAAAGCATATTTGATTTTTGGTTGCCTAGTTGTTTATTCATAGCCTTTGGACTGTTCGGGCTGGCTTTTGATTATCATAAAGCAACCCTGAGCTGCCAGCGATTGCAGGCCAAACAAGGAAATTGTCAGTTGGTGCGATCGAATTTACTGGGGTCGAACATCAAAGAAATTGAGCTTGCTTCTTTGCAGGGAGCTAAAGTTCAAAGATGCGGCTATAAAACCAGAGTGGTACTTTTGACTTCTGTTGGCTATGTTCCTTTCACTGCTAACTCCACTAATTGGGGAAGCCAAGACGCTGTTGCTTCTGACATCAATTTTTATGTTAAAAATGCCAAAGATCGATTGCTGCGCTTAAGCCAAGAAGATCGCTGGTTGGGATGGACAGGAGGCATATTTTTGCTCGCAGCAGGCGCAGTGATCGTCTTGAGAAATAATGAAACCTACAGCTTCGATGGAAATTTAAAAACCTTGACTGTTAAACAGCAGGGTTTGTTGGCGCGTAAAGTAATTGAATACTCTCTGTGCGAGATTTATGGCGTGGAAGTCGATCAAACCAAAGATCGGCAGAATGACACTTGGTACGAAGTCAGACTGTTAGTTTGTGGAGGATCTCGCATATCCCTGCCCAACACTATGAACCTCTACCAGCAAGAAAAAATTGCCAAAGCGATTAACAACTATCTGCACGCGCAAAAATAAGACAAAATAGCCGATCGCCATCAACCCGATTGCTCAAGCTTGCGGACTTACGCAGAAACCGGGTTTTTTACCAAAACCTCCCCTAGAGCGCGATCGCTTCCGTTATAAAAACCCGGTTTCTTTGGTATCGAGTGCGAAACTAGCGGGTGGAAACTTATCATCTAAAAAGTGAACAATCGTTCACTTTTTAGGTTCTTTCAACTTCCAACCTGGTTTGACAACTTGCCGGGAACGGGCAATTACTAAACAATCATTCGGCACATCTTCTGTCACCACAGAACCCGCAGCTACAGTAACATCTTCCCCCAAAGTTATCGGTGCAACCAGCACGCTGTTAGAACCCGTTTTACTCCGATCGCCTATTTGAGTTTTGTGCTTGTTTTTTCCGTCGTAATTTGCCGTAATTGTCCCAGCACCGATGTTGACTTTTTCTCCCAAAGTCGCGTCGCCTAAATAAGACAAGTGAGCGACATTAGTTCGATCGCCTATTTGAGTATTTTTCAATTCTACAAAATTGCCGACGCGGCAGTTCGCCCCAATTTCTGCGTGTCCCCGCAAGTGGGCGTAAGGGCCAATTCGCGAATTTTCAGCAACCATGCTGTCAGAAACCACCGAATAAAGCACAGTCACATTTTCCCCAATCTGACTGTTTTCGATCAAACTGCCGGGGCCGATGCGACTCCCAGAGGCGATCGAAGTGTTTCCCCGCAAGTGAGTTTGCGGTTCAATTACCACATCCGGCTGCAACTCTACGGTATCGTCAATGGTGATGCTGTTGGGATCGAGCAGCGTCACTCCCGCCGTCATCCACTTGTCCTTTATCCGCGTTTGCAAAATATCGCAAGCTGTGGCTAAATGTTTGCGATCGTTAATTCCCAATATTTCTTGATAATCTTCTACATCCACCGCCATCACCGGACTGAGGAAATTTACCGTATCAGTTAGGTAATATTCTTTTTGGTCATTATCTGCCTTCAATTCTGGCAAAATTTTCTCTAAATCAGGCCAATGAAAGCAGTAAACACCTGCATTAATGCGGTGATTTTGCTTTTGAGCTTGTGTGCAGTCGCGGTCTTCGACAATTTGCTGGACTAAGTTTTGACTGTCGGTAAATACTCGACCGTATCCTTGGGGATTCGGCAAATTAGCTGTCAATAAAGTAGCAGAGTTTTGGTGCTGTTTGTGAATTGCTATCAATTGTTTGATAGTTTCTGCCCTCAGCAAAGGTACATCCCCATTTAAGACCAGCAAGTCTCCTTGAAATCCCTCTAAGTGAGGCAGCAATTGTTGGATTGCGTGACCTGTTCCCAATTGTTCGGTTTGTTCGACAAATTCTAGGGGAGGAGATTGAAGATTTTTCCCTGATATTTCTTGACCTCGAATCAGGGATTCTTTAACGAGTTCGCCTCGATAACCGACGATGACAAGTCGCCTGGTAATTTGAATTTCTTGACAACTTTGCAGGACTCGCTCAACTAGCGATCGACCGCCCAATTCGTGTAGAACTTTGGGTAAGTCAGATTTCATGCGCGTGCCGCGTCCAGCCGCTAAAATTGCTATTGCTACCATTGTGCGATCGAGTTATTTGCTATAAAAACTTGAATATTGACAAACTGATGATATCACTCGCTGTCCGTCGATGGCACTGCGATCGCACAAATTTTTCATCTAAAAATTCTCATCTGGCATCCGCACGATCGAGGATTTTTCCAGCCGGATGCTGGTTGTAGGGGCGATGCTTGCAATATCTGGACTGGCGCGCCCGGTATCAAAAACCTGGTTGCAGCAGTATTTGGTGGGTGAGCAAAACGACTTGCATTCCTCACTACAAACCTGAGTTCGTTTGGGAGTAAGGACTGCGAGTCTTGTCTCAAGGGCTGGGAGGGGGAGCGAGAGTGATAATTTGCATCTTAGGGCTGGGATTTGCCACGATACATTATACTATTTGTTGAATTTCACTTAGGGTGTTTTCAACTTTAAAAAAACTATTTCTGACTTTTTCATTCCTTCTGCCTTCTACCTTGTGCATTATCAGGTGTCCAGCTATGACAGAGCTTAATTTTCAGGAACTTGCCAAGCAGGGAAATCTCGCCACTGCGATCGCATCTTGGCTAAACAGCAAGTTGCAATCTGAAGGCATCACAGCCTCGGCAAATCTCGACGGCGATTGTTTGGATGTAATTCTTGAGGCCGAGCAGGTACCCATAGAAGATACATTAGTTGATTTTGTTCGCACCGAGCTGACGAATTTGCAGCCGGATTCGATTCGCAAAGTGAAGGTTGAGGGCCGAGAAAGTGGTCAGATTGCTGCTGCTTGGAGCCAAGAGTTTAGTTTGGAGAACAGCAATTTTGAACAACAGAGCTTTGCAGGAGAATCTGTGCCAAGTACTGCTGTTGCTAATATGGACGATCGCACAGAAAGCCAGAGCAATATTGAGAAAGAGAAACCGCCGGAACTTGCGGCATTTGAGAATCGGCTGCGATCGACTTTCATTGTAGTCGGGTTAGTAACGGGTATGTTGGCGATCGCGGTGGTGGCGTTTGTGGGTAAAATTTTGAACCAGCCGACAGCAACGGCAGGCAATAATCCCGATGAAACAGCAAATTTATCAACTGCACCCGATACTGCACCAGATACTTTTCGAGAAGCCGTTAACAGCGCACTCACAGCAGCAGAGTTGGGGCGAGCGGCAAAAACCAAGGAAGATTGGACGACAGTTACCGATCGCTGGCAAGAAGCGGTCTCATTAATGAGAAGAGTACCAGTTTCTAGCCCCAACCATCAACTAGCTCAAGCAAAAGTAATCGAGTATCAGAAATATCTGCTTTACGCTCAAGAAGCAGCAGTAACTCCCCCTCTGCCAACTCCAACTCCCGCACCAGCCGAAAAATCACCTGCGGAAAAAGCAACTCCTAAAAAATCCAATTCGCCAAAAGAAACTTCGGAGAAAGCAACTCCTAAAAAAGCCAATTCAGAAAATAGAGCTTCAGAGAAAGCAACTTCTAAGAAAGCTCCTTCCGACACAAAAGCAGAACCAGAGAAAAAATCTCCTTCTAGATAATGTTAAAATAGAGATTTGAAGAATTATGACTGACAACACTTTAATCGTTTCTCCTGAATGGTTAGCCACTAATACCGACAATCCCCAACTTGTAATTATTGACTGTCGTTTTTCCCTTGCTGATCCTGAATTGGGACAAAAACAATATCAAGAAAGTCACATTCCCGGAGCTTTCTATTTAGATTTAAACCGCGACCTCGCCAGTTCAGTTAGTAAACACGGGGGTAGACATCCGCTGCCAAATATTGAAGAATTAGCTGATAAATTGAGCGCGATCGGCATTAATTCCCCAGAAACTTTAGTCGTCGCCTATGACGATTCGCGGCTGGCTTTTGCCGCTCGTTTGTGGTGGCTGCTGCGATATATGGGACACAGCAAAGTCGCTTTGTTAGACGGCGGTTTCAGCGGCTGGAAAGCTGCGGGCTATCCGGTAACAAATACTTTGCCAGACCCCCGCGAGGGTAAATTTATTGCTCAAGTGCAGCAGGATTTGGCGGTAGATATTGAGGCGGTAAAAGAGCGTAAAGACTTGCCGGGAAAGGTTTTGGTTGATTCGCGCGAAAGCGAGAGATATGAAGGTTTGCGGGAGCCGATCGACCCCATTGCAGGTCACATTCCGGGTGCGGTTAACTATCCTTGGCAAGGGGTGACAGATGAAACTGGAAAAGTGCGATCGGCATCCGAACAAAAACAGCGGTGGACGGAATTAGAAAAAGCCGAAGAAATTATTGTTTATTGCGGTTCCGGGGTGACGGCTTGCGTTAATTTACTGTCTTTAGAAATCGCCGGAATTCCCGATGCTAAACTTTATGTCGGTAGCTGGAGTGACTGGTGTTCTTATCAGTTGTAGATCCCAGCAGCGAGATGATTGTTGACTGTTGAGTGTGAGTTGTAGGGTAGCGGGTATTGATGTCAACTTAACGTTAAACCCTCAGTCCGGCAGCGGTTGAAGCAAGAGCCTCAAAGCGAAATTCCTCGCTTTGAGGACTAATAAGTTCTTCAGTCCTCTTTGAGAGAACTTTAGCTATGAGACAGGGAATTCATTCCCTGGCGGACTGTTGGGTGAGCGGGAGGACTGGCGAACTAAAAGCTTAAGTTGACACTAATAGGTAGCTGGGAATCACTTCGGCGCACCTCAATGTCGTCGTAGGGTGCGCTGCACCTTACGGCGAATTAAATAATACCCTAAAAATCAAAATAAATATAAGGCAAACCCCCTTCGGGAGCCAACACCCAAACCGCATACAAACAAAGCGGCACTAACACCAATTTCAGCGGCCAATTTAACTCCAATTTCAAACCCCGACTCAACGCATAATTCCCCAGCATCGCCGCAGCCAAAGCCGCCAACATCCAAGTTAAATGCACTCTTTCCAAACCCAAAGCTTCGCCATAAACTTTCTCAGCAAACTGCACGTCAGCAGCGTGTCCCCACAAATGCGAAATCGCCCATCCAGAATCCTTTAAATCTGGAAGACGGAAAAATATCCAACTACCAAAAACCATCGCCTGAGTCAACAGCCAACCGATCGCAATACCGATCGGATTTTCCCACAAAAACTCGATCCGCAACCGCTTAAACAGCACATCAGTCAGCCTGTGAACCGCCAAAGCTAAACCGTGTAAACCCCCCCACACAATAAATCCCCAAGCTGCCCCGTGCCAAATTCCCGCAATTAACATGACGATCGCCAAATTCAGACAAGTGCGCCACAAACCGACTCGCGAACCGCCCAAAGGAAAATACAAATAATTGCGTAGCCAATCGCCTAAAGTCATGTGCCAGCGTCGCCAAAAATCAGCTATGCTGGCACTAAAATAAGGAAAATCAAAATTTGGCGGCAAATACCAACCCAGCAGCAAAGCAGTACCGCGCGCCATGTCAACATAGCCACTAAAATCGAGATAAAGTTGCAGCCCGTAAGCAAAAATAGCCAGCCACAAATCCTCGCTACCCGCCCGCTGCAAGTTGGTAAAGCTTAAATCGACATAAATTCCTAAGTTATCTGCGAAAAGACCTTTTTTTACTGCACCAAAGGCGATCGTCCAAAGTCCCTCAGAAATGCGATCGGGCGTCGGAAATTGCTGGGTTTTCAGTTGATATATCAAGTTGTGATACCGAGTAATCGGGCCGGAAATCAGTTTGGGAAAAAACAACTTGTAAGCAGCAAAGTGCAGCAGCGAAGTAGCAGCAGGCGCGCCTCGGTACACATCAATCAAATAAGCAATGCACTCAAAGCAAAAGAAACTCAATCCCAGGGGTGCGATGACGTGACTTTTCACCCAGTCAGCCCCGTCGATAGCTAAAGACCAATTGAACAAAATGCCGATCGAACTCAATAAAAAAGGCACATACTTAAAGCCCAGAAGCAGCAAAACATTCAGGCAGATGCCTATCCACAGCAGCAACAAACGGCGGCGGTTCCAAGATTCATTAGCAATCCGCCAATCCAGAGGTTCCCCAATCGCCATTGCCAAGCAGTAATTAAACAAAGCACCAACTAACAGCAGAGGAATGTACCAAATTTGCAGCGAAGCGTAAAAAATCAAACTACCTGCCAACATGATGAACAGCCGCCACCACCGCAGCGGAACCAACCAGTAAGCCGCGAACAAAACTAACAAAAACAGGGCATATTGAAGGGAGATGAAAGTCATACCATTTTAGATTTGAGATTTTAGAATTGAGAATGGCTTATTTTGTATGGGTTTGAATTACGCGCCTACAGTTGCATTCTTTTTATTAATCGAGACTTTGCTAAGAACAAGATTTATCATGGATTTTAGCCGATCGCCGACACGAAAACAGGCCCTCGGTAAGTCCCTACTATATAGTCGGCAACTGAGAACTGCTACATTTTACAGCACAAAGATTAAATTCTGTTGCAAATTAAATAAATCTTGCCTGCTATAAATTACCTCTCTTATGAACAATATAAATTTTGGTTAAAAAATATAATTACGTTCGCAGCATCCGACTTCAGTTCTCAAAAGCTACAATTCCTGATATCGTTTCCCTTCGCATCGGAATAATATTTTGCACCGTGCAGGTCTAGCATCCCGCACAGCAAAAAAGTGATGTAACCCAAAATGTTTTGAATTCATCACGATAGCAGGTATTTGACAAGTAGTTCGATCGCATTTCAACCCTTCTCAAACCTCAAATTCGGTCAGAGTCAGTATCATAATGTCGATAAAAATTGCTGGCGGTTGCTCAAAGAGCCGCCGATCGCAAATTTGCAGCACCGTGGGTGTTTATATCGCAGTACAATGAATTTCTGCCAGCAAGTTTTTCAGCAAATACCGAAAAACTACCTTCATCCTCCCCAATCAAAACTTTTGCTGCTGAATCTGCCGCTGGCGAGCGCCCGGAACCCCGCAAGCTACGAGAATTTGCGCTTGCCAGCGATATTTCATCTCCCTTAGCAGCCGACATTTCCAAAGGGTTTTCTTCCTCTCCAGGATACAGAATCGGCAGTGTGACCAAAAAAGTCGAACCAACTCCGGGTGAACTTGTGATTTCAATGCTTCCCCCTAGAAATTCCGCCAGTTTTTTGCATAGAGACAATCCCAATCCGGTCCCTCTGACGCCATTCTGCAAGGGATTTTCTATTTGGACAAATTCTTCAAAAATCCGCCTTTGGTCGCGTGGAGAAATGCCAATGCCCGTATCTGCCACTGAAAAAGTAACTGTTCCCTCCTCTCCTATTTCCGCAGCAACTCGAACTTCACCTGCTTCAGTAAATTTGAGGGCATTAGAAATCAGATTTCGCAAAATCTGAGAAACTTTTCCCTCGTCGGTGGTGAGGATTGGAAGTTCGAGAGGTTCTTCAAAAATTAGAGAAACGGCAGAGTTTTGGGGAAGCAGGGGGCGCATCATTCCTCGCAGGGCGCTGAACAAATCTTCGACTTCAAAATCCGCCAAGCGAACAGTTAGTTTTCCGGCTTCGACTTTGGCTAAATCTAACGAGTCGTTGACAAGTTCTGCGAGAGACTCAGCAGATTTGTAAATGTAATTTACTTGCTTGTCCTGTTCGTCTGAAAGTTCTCCGTCGAGGCGATTTAACAATATTTCGGAAAGGCTCATAATTGCCGTTAGCGGAGTGCGAAACTCGTGGCTCATATTGGAGAGAAAGCTGGTTTTGAGTTCGCTGGCGCGCCGGAGAGATTCGGCTTTGTCGTTCAATTCAGCGTAAAGTGCCAGGACTCCGCGATTGGTATCTTCTAGTTGTTGATTTAATTGTACGAGCTCTTCTTGACGCTGGCGGAGTTCGTCTAAAGTGCGTAGTAATTCTTGATTTTGCTGCTGAATTTCGGCATAGGGATCTTCGGGAATTTGGCGCGCTAGTTTGTCAACTAATTGATTTAGTTCGATCGCACTCAGCGCAGGCATATTTTTGGAAAACTGCTTAACTAATTGTACAGCCGTTCCGCGATCGGGCGCCGAATCGATTTTCACTTCGTCCATCAACCGTTTCGCTGCTGCTAAACCAAGTCCCGCGCCGGTTTGCGATCGAAAATTGGGGCTTAACACAGCCGGTAAATCAGCAATTCCCGGCCCCGTGTCTGAAATCCGAGTCCGAAAAATTTGGGGCGATTCCCCTTCCACAATGAATTCTACTTTGCCACCGCCTGCATATTTGAAAGCATTGCGGGCAATTTCGGAAACTGCTGTGGCGATGCGGGTTTGTACTTGGGAATCGAATCCCAGCCCTTTAGCAATTTGGCGAGCTCTTTGGCGTACTTGTACGATGTCTTGTTCAAAGCGGACTTCCGTCGTCAGGATTGGGTAACTCACGCTGCTTCTCTCATCTTGGCTACTATAACTGTCATGTCATCGCGAGTGCGTTTGAAGTCCCGGTAGAGCACGGCTGCGATTAAAGCAGGATGCCTGGAGGCTAAACCCGGGTAGCGGTTTAAATTCCACTGCGCCGCCAAACCGTCGGAGTGCATGATGAGTAGGGACTGCTGCGACCAAGGATAGACAAATTCTGCTACTTTTCGCATCATATGTCCAACTGTGCCGTTGTAGGAAACCATGCTGCGGTTTTGGTTATCTGTGACAACTACACCGCTGATGTTGCCAATTCCGGCAAAACAAATTGTTTGTTGGGTAGGATCTATTTGGGCGATCGCCGCAGCCGCTCCTCTGGTATTTTTTAAAGCAGTGTGCGCCTTCTCTAAAATTGCTTTCGGCCCGAGTTTGGCGTTTTCTTGAAATACCCGCACTGCTTCGCGAGACGCTTCCTCCGCCAAATCCCCGTAGCCGAGCCCGTCAGCAACTAAAATCAGGTTTTTGTCAAGGTGATTTTCTGTCGCCCACGAATCCCCGCAAATTTGCTCTCCTACTTTCGGCAAGTGGATGGCCCCAAATTCCAAGTAATTGCTGTTTTGGACGGCTTCCCGGCTATTTTGGGTCGGTTCCAGCCGCGCTAATAAGGCTGTCCCGAGTTTTGGTACAGAATGAATATCAAAAAAAGTAGAGAGGCGTTTAATTGCCCCCAGCCCTGTTCCAGGGCTTCCCGCTGTAGAAAAACCGTCCCGCAGACACAGCGCGACATTTGCCATGCCCTGCCCCCGGTCTAGCGCTACTATTTCAATGCTATATCCTGCCGTTGTTTTTAATGTTCGCAGCAAAACTTCTCCTTCGCGGGCGTGCTTGACCACGTTTTTTGCTGCTTCGGTGGTAACAATTGCCACTTTACCGCGATCGGTATCATTAAATTCGACTTCGGCCGCCAGGGCGACTGCGATTCGCCGCGCTTCTCCGACTTGACTTTCTTCTGTTACGGGCAAGGCTACGGCATCTATCATTTTTTATCAGTTCTCATAATGAAATCCTCCATACGCCAACCCTCTCCGGGTATGGTGTGGGATTCCAAGAATCACTTCTTGGCTTTGCTGGTTACTCTTTATACCAATTTAAAAAATAATACAACTATACGCAAGCTCCAAACCCTGATCGTCCTCACTCATTCCCAATGCTTTAATCTAAAATCTCAACTCTCAAATCGTATTACTTCTTCAGCGCCAGCGGACGATCGCAATTTTAGTCCCCTTACCCACTTTGGAAACAATCTCAAATTCGTGCATCAACCGCTTGGAACCACTCAGCCCCAAACCCAAACCGTGATTAGAAGTATAACCGTCGGTCAGTGCTAATTCGATGTCTGGAATTCCCGGGCCCTTGTCTTCAAATATCAGCCTCAGCCCTTTGCGGGTTCCTAATTGCAGCGTTTCGAGAGTTACAGTTCCCCCTTTGCCGTAGTCTACAGTATTGCGGGCGAGTTCGCTGGCTGCGGTAACGATTTTCGTTTGGTCTAATAAACCGAATCCCATTGCTACAGCCCAAGCTCGCACTTGCTGCCGGACGTGGACTATATCGGATGACGATCGGATTTCTAGTGTCTCACGTTTTGACATGGCGGCTACTGTACCAAAATAGAACTTCTCCACAAAATATAGGACTTACGCTCGTCAACTTAGTTTCTCCTAATAGGACTTACGCACTTACTACGATTTTCTCTCAATAGAGAACATAGTGAAGCCATCTCAAACCCTTGATTTAACCCCCTTGAGTGCGTAAGCCCTGTCCTCAGAAATCTTTAGTTTGTCAACAAGGTATCTACAAACAAACTAGGTTGCTTGACTGCCTGTGCCTCATTCAGGGGACAATTAATCGACTGCTTACGCTTCTTGCTCGTCAGGAGAGAAACCCAAGGATTTTCTTAACAAAATCATGCCTTTTTCAACGCTTAAAGCTGTGCGAACGCCTGTCAGGGAAAGCCCTAATTCAACGAGGGTAATAGCAACCGCTGGCTGCATCCCGACCACAACTGTTTCCGCATCTAAAATTCGCGACATACTAGCGATATTGTTGATAATGCGACCGATAAAGGAATCTACTATTTCTAGGGAAGAAATTTCAATTAACACACCTTTAACGCCTGTTTTGACGATGCGGTTTGTCAGGTCATCTTGCAGGGTCATTGCTAAGCGATCGTGCATATCTACTTGAATTGTTACTAGCAGAAATTCTCCCATTTGAAGTATCGGTATTCGTTCCACCAATTCACCTACTCGTTAATTTTTACTTGAGTTTTTTTCGGTCAAATATGTAATATCTTTATCTTTCCTCTTTAAGATTTTTTATGGTTAAACCTTGGCGCTGTAACGCAACTTTAAAAGCATCCGCTAAAGTAGCTTTTGTGAGAATATCCTGCAAGTCAACTCCCAAATGAACTATGGTTTGAGCTATTTGCGGGCGAATGCCGCTGATGATGCACTCAGTACCCATTAAACGGGCGGCGGCGACAGTTTTTAATAAATGTTGAGCAACTAAAGTGTCAACAGTCGGCACACCTGTAATGTCTAAAATTGCAAATTCTGAGCCTGTTTCCATGATTTCCTGCAAGAGAGTTTCCATGACTATTTGAGTGCGGGCACTGTCGAGAGTCCCGATCATGGGTAAAGCGAGAATGCCTTGCCAAAGTTTGACTACGGGTGTTGACAATTCGAGCATTTCTTGCTGCTGGCGTTCAATGACTTCTTCGCGAGCTTTGAGAAAAATTTCTGTCACCCAAAGGCCAAGCTGGTCTAATAAACTGGTGGAAAGCCAAAGTTGTTCGACAAGTGCGTCGCGGTTTTCTGTCAGTTCGTGACAAAGCCGATCAAACAATGGCTTTTTGAAGCATAAAATGAAACTCGCTATCTCTGAGGGAGTAAAGCCTCTCTGAACGCGCGATCGCGAAACTTCTGCTAGCAGCACCCGCATATTTTCCCATTCGGGTGTCTGGATGTCGCTAAAGTTACCGTTCCCGACTGCAATATGGAGCAATTGCAGGAACTCTTGACACTCGGAGCGCAATTCTTTGGCTCTCATCAAGTCGTCCCGCCGCAGCCCGGTATTTTGCAGTTCTTTGAGCCAGTCTGCTAGTAACTCTGCTTTGTGTCTTTGTAGGATTTCCGCGATCGTGTTATTGCTTGTGAGTTCCATTAAAATTATCTCCTGCTTAGCAATTGGGATGAAGTTGTACGAGCGATTCCCTACGGGATAGCTTCGCCGCGCGTACCAAGCGTGTTTTTTGATGGGGCAACTTCTGAGTTTAGCTCACTGTTTGCTGTTTGCGATCAAGGGTTAAGTACCTAATTGTAAAATGCGTTTGACGATCGCACTGGTAGAACTCGGAACTTCTATTTCGATCAAGGAAATCTTGCCACCTCCGGCGATAACGGCCGGTGCTTCCGGCAGAGTTTCGACTTGATAGTCGCCTCCTTTAACGTATATATCAGGCTTCAGGATATTTATCAGTTTAGTTGCTGTAATCTCGGAAAAAATTACTACGGCGTCTACTGGTTTGAGAGCGGCTAACACTTCGGCTCGCTGATTTTCCGGTACGATCGGGCGGGGTGGCAATCCCGGCTGCTGCGGTTTGATAGCTTGCACGCTGGCGTCGCTATTCAATCCCACCACGAGCGATCGCCCCAATTTTTTTGCCGCCTGCAAATAGCGGACGTGACCGCAGTGCAGGATATCGAAGCAGCCGTTAGTAAACACGATCGGACGCCACTTGTCCGGATCGGATGCGATCGATCTTTCAAGTTCTCTCAAAGTGTAAACATCAGAAATCATTGCAGTCATTACCACCCAATTTAAACAGCGATCAAAATTATCCTACCAAAAAATGTGATGTTTGCACTTTCGATATTAAAAAATCAATCATTCAATATCCTACTCATTAATATTTATTTATGACTAAATATTAATGACTAAATGGTAACTTTTAACCCAGAATGGATCAGGAAAAACTACCGAGGGCGAAGCAGATATGCAAAACATAATTCCTCCGTCACAAACAGGTACTCGTCTATCGGTGACTGCCGTATCTTGCTGTTGGTAAGTGGAGGTTAAAAAGGTTGGTAAACAATTATTTATTCCCGCCCTCTCTTATATCAATTACTATAAGACAAGGGATTTAGTTCCACCGCCTCGGGCAGGCGATCGGGTAGTGAGAACCCTAGGGGGTGAAACCCAGCGAAACGCGCTCCTCCTGTGTCTATTATTTCTGACACCGCCGCGCGAGCGAAAGCTAGTTAAAAGCTGGAACCTAAGCGTGCAGAGCTCATCTTTACGCTGGATTCGCCAGACTATAGAAGAAGCCAGCAGTTGCTTGCAGCAGTTTCTGGGCGCTATCTTGACCAAGCCTTACAGCCATCCCAGAAGCGCGCAGCCTCCTGTGTCCAACTCTATATAGCTGTGCAGAAACTCGACCTTTTGGGTCGCAACCGCAGCTTGTGAAAACCCAGAGGAAAGTCGAGGTCGGTACCCGAAGCAGCTATTTTGGTGGAAAATAGCTTAACTCCTTGAACAAAATCCACTCAACTACCCCATTGAATCTAACGGTGTAGAATTATCTAACACAAATTATGAAAGCAAGTAATAGCCGTCAATTTTCTTCAGTAGCTGCTCGAACTCTAAAAGTAGTTGGGATTATCTTGATTCTCTCTGCTTTGCTTGACTGCATTGTTCTGTCGCTGCCGGGAGAAACTTCAGACCTTCTCAATCGAGGCTGGCAGTTGACTGCTGCAACTCAGATAGTTGACAAGGGCATTATTCCTTTGATCGGTATCGCCCTCCTGATGACTGGTTTTTGGGTTGACAGCAGCAGTGGAGTCTCTATTGAGCGACGCAACGTTTGGCTGGACTTGCGATTCTGGGCGCTGTTGATTTCCAGCTTGTTAGGTCTAGTTTACCTATCTCTGGTTCCCGTTCACCTCAACAATACTCGTTTGGAACTCAAGGATGCTCTGGCTCAAGTCGATCAAGAAGCGGGACAAGCGGAAGGTCAACTTGAGGCACAACTTAAAAGCCCTCAATTTAAAGCGCAGGTAGAACAGCTCAAAAGCCAGCGTCGCAGCCAGATAGGGGCGCTGCTGGAAGACGACGGGAAGCTGCAACAAGCACTCAAGAGTCCAGAGGTTCCCAAGGAATTGAAAGCTGTGCTTCAGGAGTCGAAAAATGACCCGAAAGCCCTCGACAAGTTCCTGGAACAGCAAGCTCAATCACTTCCCACTCAAGCTCGTAATGAGATTCGCACCCGCAAGCAACAAAAAGAAAAAGAGTTAAGAACTCGATCGAGAAATTCGAGTTTGCAGACGGGAATCACCAGTTTGCTTTTAGCGATCGGCTACATTACTGTTGGTTGGACGGGATTGAGAAGCATGGGAATTCTGCGGTTCGGCCGCCGGAAAAATTGACCAGCGCTGGCAGGGATAGCGCTGGTCGAGACATCCCTGAGAAATAGTTTGTTTACCCAATAGTTTGCCCTTACTGAAAGCTGGGAATGTTCTCAATTTATATTCTGACTTACAACGAAGAGATTGATATCGCCGCTTGCATTGAATCGGCACTGCTTTGTGACGATATCATTGTAGTTGATTCTTTCAGCACCGATCGCACCCTTGAGATTGTTCAGAACTATGCCGTGCAAACAGTGCAGCACCGCTTTGAAACTCACGGACGCCAGCGGACTTGGATGCTCCAAGAAGTCCCGTGCAAGTACGAATGGGTTTATATCCTCGAAGCTGACGAGCGGATGACGCCTGCACTGTTTGCTGAATGCTTAAAGGCGATCGAAAGTCAAGAATATATCGGCTATTACGTAGCTGAAAAAGTAATATTTATGGAGCGCTGGATTCGCCGCAGCACTCAATATCCCCGCTATCAAATGCGTCTCTTTCGCAAAGACCGAGTGTGGTTTACTGACTACGGTCACACTGAACGGGAAGTCTGCAACGGGCCTACTCACTTTTTGAAGGAAACTTACCCTCACTATACTTGCAGCAAAGGTCTTTCCCGCTGGATTGAAAAGCACAACCGCTACTCGACTGACGAGGCGGCTGAAACTCTCCGTCAATTAGAAGCGGGTCAAGTAAATTGGTGGGATTTATTGTTTGGCGCGTCGGAGGTGGAAAGGCGCCGCGCTTTGAAAGATTTTTCTTTGCGCTTGCCTTTGCGGCCTGTGGTGCGCTTTTTCTATATGTATATTTTACTGGGCGGATTTCTTGACGGCCAAGCGGGATTGGCTTGGTGCACGCTGCAAGCTTTTTATGAATATCTAATTTTGCTGAAAGTTTGGGAAATGAAGCATCTACCACTGCCAACTTTAGAGGTAGCAGCCGAACAATCTATTTCGGAAGTAGTAACAGTTGAACCGTCTAAAGTTTCTTATAATCTTGGGGCTTCCGATACTCGAAATTAAAAATTGGGCATTAAAAATTGGGAATCAAAAATTGGCATTGGTAATTAATACCACTTAAAAAAGAACATGATTTACGCACTTCCCTGGATGACAACCCCCTCAGAACATAGATATAATCAAGAACATAGCCCTGATACACATCAGAAAAAATGGTAGTTTATTGCGCCTAATTATCATTGATTCGGCTTGGCACAATTGGAGGATGATTCTTGTGGGGAGTATGGGTTAAGCGTCCCGCCTGCTGTGAAAATACACGCCTTCGGGAGCATGGGCAAACCTACAAAAAAAATCAAAATCGTCCCCCTATTATGCAACGCTCCGCCATCAGTAGGTCTTTTGACGGGTTGATAACCCCGTCCAGATATTCACCACAACAACAAAACAAAAAAACCCGATTTCTTGGAGAAACCGGGTTTCTGAATACCCTCAAATTTTTAGGTTTAATCAAGTTTTGATTCTTCTTAACTCAAAACTCTCACGACTCACAATTTAAAACTCTTGAGATTTTGCTGTTGTTTTTGCCCGATCGAGCTTTAAAATCAACACACCCAAAGGTGGCAAACACAAGTCGATCGAATAAGCACTGTTGTGGAACCACCACTCCTCAGTCCATTTGCCCCCCAAATTCCCCATATTGCTGCCGCCGTATTCCCGCGCGTCGCTGTTAAACAACTCCGTATAGAAACCTGGTTCCGGCACTCCTACGCGATAGTGAGAGTGCGGCTGGGGCGTAAAATTGCACACCGTCACCACAAACTCGTCCCCATCCTTCTCTCGGCGCACAAATGCCACGACACTGTGTCGATTGTCGCTGCAATCAATCCACTCAAACCCATCCTCAGCAAAATCTTGACTGTAAAGTGCCCTTTCGCTGCGGTACAAATTGTTCAAATCTTTAAAAAACAGCTTCAACTTTTGGTGCGGCTCGAATTGCAGCAACTGCCACTGCAAATCTCCCCAAACGTTCCACTCGTGCCACTGGCCGAACTCCATGCCCATAAAGATCGTTTTCTTTCCGGGATGAGTAAACATAAAAGTAAACAAACACCGCACGTTTGCAAACTTTTGCCATTCGTCCCCTGGCATTTTCCCGATGATGTGAGCCTTGCCGTGCACTACTTCATCGTGGGACAAAGCCAGCATGAAATTCTCGCTGTGGTTGTACCACATACTGAAAGTTATGTTGTTTTGGTGGAACTGGCGGAACCACGGGTCCATGTGGTAATAGTCGAGCATATCGTGCATCCAACCCATGTTCCACTTCAGGTTGAAGCCCAAACCCCCCACATACGTCGGCCAAGATACCATCGGCCAAGAGGTAGATTCTTCGGCGATCGACAGCACCCCTGGGAAATAGCTAAAAATGACGTGATTCGCCTGTCGCAGAAAATCGGCCGCCTCGATATTTTCCCGACCCCCGTACTGGTTGGTCAGCCATTCTCCAGGTTCGCGGCAGTAATCCAAATAAAGCATCGAGGCTACGGCATCTACGCGAATCCCGTCGATGTGGTACTTGTCAAACCAGAACAGAGCGTTTGATACTAGGAAATTCCGCACTTCGTTGCGGCCGTAGTTAAAGACTAGGGTTCCCCACTCTTTGTGTTCGCCCTTGCGGGAGTCGGCGTGTTCGTACAAGTGAGTTCCATCAAAGAAAGCCAAGCCGTGGCCGTCTTTGGGGAAATGTCCCGGTACCCAGTCCACGAGTACGCCAATGCCGTTGGCGTGGCACTGGTCAACAAAATACATGAAATCTTCAGGTTTGCCGTAGCGGGAAGTTGGGGCGAAATACCCGGTGACTTGATAGCCCCAAGAACCGTCGAAAGGATGTTCCGCGATGGGCAGCATTTCGATGTGAGTGAATCCCAAATCTTTGACGTAGGGTATCAGCCGATCGGCTAATTCCCGGTAAGTCAGAAAGCGCGCCCCGGGATTGAGTTCCGAAACCTGCACGGGGGGTTCTATTTCCCCATTTGGTAGCACGGCGGGTTCGTCAGTAGCGGCGTGCAGCCAAGAACCGATGTGGCATTCGTAAACCGAAACCGGCTGCGTCAGTTGGTCCGTGTGCCGCCGCTTTTCCATCCAAGCGCTGTCGTTCCAAGTGTAGGTGTCTAAGTCCGTGACAATTGATGCTGTTTTCGGCCGCACTTCTTGCTGGAAACCATAAGGATCGGACTTTTCGTAGGGATGTCCGTCTTGGTTTTTCACTTCGTATTTGTAGGAAGTTCCCACGGATAGTCCCGGAATAAATAATTCCCAGATGCCGTTTTGCGATTTCCGCATTTGATGTTTGCGGCCGTCCCAATAGTTGAAATCTCCTAAAACTGATACATTTCGGGCATTCGGGGCCCAAACGGCAAAATATACTCCTGTGATCCCCCCTACCTCGGTGAGGTGCGCCCCGAGTTTTTCATAAATGCGGTGGTGATTGCCTTCTGAGAATAGGTGCTGGTCGAATTCTGTGAGTTTGGGCGATCGAAAGGCGTACGGATCGTAGATGAAGCGCTCGTGTTCCCCTTCTTTGACCCGCAATTGATAGTTTGCTAGTTCTGGGGTGTCGATCGTACATTCAAAAAAGTGAGGGTGATGCTCTGATTTCATCGGGTATTCGGCCCTGGCCTCCGGCAAAACTACGGATACCGCATCCGCATTCGGCAGATAAGCTCGGACGACCCATACTTTTTTGCCATTTTCTTCGATCGCGTGAGGGCCTAGCACTTCAAATGGATCGTGGTGCTGATTCCAAACAATGCGGTCAATCTGTTCAAAGGGGACGGTCGCGGGCATAAAACTACTTACCTCAATCTTTTAACTAAATGGCTTTCAAAACCTAGAGCGGCGCTGCACTTTACATTTCGATACATTTTTGATCGCTGATCCTACCACTGATTAGCATAATTTTGCCTGCAGCAGATCCAGCCGTTCCCTTGCACACACAGCAGGCGGTTGCCTTGCCGGTGGCCTAGCTGGGGTTTTACTGCTAACATCTAAGTATAGAAATATTAAAACAAATTGAAAAATTTATATTTTTTCCAAAATATCCTTGACTTTTTATTAAAATGTGATATACCACTTTTTTAAATTATTGTCGATTTGCCGCTGCCGCAGGGTCCAGCAGAGTAAGTCTTGGGGAGGAGTTAATAGTTTACCTGGAATTTTCAGGCAGGGACAATCGCCCGAACGGTAGAATTTCACCTCCCGGAGGCTGGGTTTCCCCACAAAGTCGGTGAATTTGGGCAATACGCTCAAACAGCGAAGGATTCTCAACTCGGTATTGAGGAATCCAAGCTAAAGGACTCAGCATGGCGACAGCAGCAAGCAATATCTGCCCTGTTCAAGGCATCGCCTACCAAACTAGCACCATCCTACCAGCGACGGTGCAATAGGTTTAAAGCAGCACTCAGGCGCCACTGGAGCGAGTTCTGCCGAGGCAGGGTTAATACCGAACTGGCGCGGCGCCAATAGAATCACTTAACTGGCTCAAAACAGACGGGTCGATTTGCTTGCCCGCACCGGCGCGCAACTCGTAGTCAACAAATCGAGTAGCAATGCCGATGCTTTCATCGAGCCAGTCTTCGAGCATCCAAGCCTCAGCTTGCTTTTTTCTCGTCTGTGGGAACAGCGGCGGGGAAGGAAAGCGAGACTCGATCGAGTGCAAAATTTTCGTCGAGTCTGCGAGATCCTCCAGTTAATTTTCAGTTGAGGCAGCAGCACTGGCAATGTCCTCAAACATCCTGTCACAGGCTTGAGTTTCAAAACGTGCAGGCTGGGAGTCAAATTTTATAGTTGAAAGGGAATGCTCTTGTAACGCAGCGAATCAGCGGACTTTGCTGCGGTAACGGGACGTACTGAACTTTAGTAGTACAAGCATCAGACAATCACTACCACCCAACTTGAGACCTAGACCGATGAGATGAAAAAATGCGAGGAGCGAACCATTTTTCACCCCGAGACTAGGCTCGTTGGGCACCGACTCCGGCAGAGCCCTAATTAGGGCTTTTTAGGAGTAGGAGCAGGGCTAGTAGTTGGAGTGGCCTTTGGAGATGCAGAAGAAGCAGGGGGAGTAGTAGTAGTGCCAGTGCTGCCAGGACCGCCCGGAGAGGGGCTAGGGGAGCTGGGGCTGGTGGAATCTGGACCTCCGCAGGCGCCGAGGGCTACTGCCAAGCCCACTACCAAAGTCAAACGAATTAATCCCTTGTTCATAAAAACTCCTTAACATTGAAAACCCATCGCAAGGAAGGGAATAGTGTACTTGAGAAACAATGCTGGCACGAATAGCTCAACGATTCGCTCGTTGATTACAATACTGCATTTATTCATAAATTTCACATAGATTCTCGCTAACCAGCAAAGATTTCTTTTTTTTGGCAAATCCTGAAGTCAAAGAGACCAGTGGTAGGATGGGTTGGTTGGCTTGTGAGGTATCTTTGGTAAGGATAACCGATCGAACGCAGATGGCCACCACTGGCGATCTGGGAGACAAAAACTCTTAACCTCAATCAAGCTGAAGCTACCCCACTTTACGTATTGGTGAACTCTATGACCGCTGCTATCAGATCCCCCGATTCTCCCCGCTCCCGATCGACCCGCAAGCCCGCTGCTGGCGCAGCCAAAAGCAAAGTTACTTCTATTGCCCGAGCTAGGCGGGCGAAGACAGGACCGGTATTGCCCAACTACTCGCCAGCCGACGAACAGGCTCAGGCTCGATCGTCCTCATCGGTGATCAAAGTCCTGCCCAATCGCCAGCAGCAGCCAGTGTGGTTGCGATCGCTCCTGCAGGCACAGCGCGCCTCCTCAGTGGTAGCAGTTATGCTTTTGGGCGGTGCTCTGAGTCTCTACGGCTTGACTGTTTACGGCGAGCAGCGCTGGAGTCAGGAGTATCAAAAACTGGAAACTCTGCGCCTCCGGGAACAGCAATTGAGTGCTTCTAGCGAAGTCTTGAAACACCAACTGGCTAAAGAAGCCCAAAATCCCGAAACCGGTTTGGCTCCGCAGAATCCTGGGGACACGATTTTCTTGCAGCCGGCCCCTGAAACTCGATCGCCCGTTGCGGCACCAAATTCTGAACCCGCTCTCAAGAAGGGAGCCGGTGTGGAAACACCGCTGGGCTATTAAACCTGTGTCAAAGCGGAGAGCGCCCGAGGGCCTGAGTGTCCGAGGGCCTGAGAATTGGAGGCTCTAATTTCCTTTTTGACTTTTTTGCAAGTCGCGATCGATTTTCTGCTTCCAACCGGAAGTTACAGATTAAAAATAATTAAGACCACTTCAAAAAACAGAATCCAACTCTAGGTGTGATGCCAACCCTGATAGGGACTGCTCATTCCCAAGTTGTAAATTTTATCTTTTAAGATTTAAGTTATAAATTATAAATTCTAAAACGCTCTAACTTGCTATTGAATTTTTAATGCCATGAGCTACGACCCCCGTTTTGACCGCTACAGATCGCCGAATTTCAAACGCACAAAACAGGCGGGCGATTCCTTACGGGATAGCTTCGCCGCGCGTACTGGGCGGGAAAAACCAGCCAAACCTAGATCTTCGGGCAGTTTCGGCCGATCGCCACAACAGACGGCTGCATCTTGGGGGCGACCGGTGGAGCGTTTAAAGCGCAGCAAGTTCCGTGTGTGGGCCGTGTGGGCGGTGTTGATGCTGGGGGGGCTGGGGCTGGCTGTGAATTTGTTTTATTTGCAGGTGACGCGAGCTCCGGCGCTGCGTAAACAGGCGGAGCAGCAGCAAACTCTCAAAACGAAGCCGTTTGTACCGAGACGCCCGATAATTGATCGCGCAGGAAATGTTTTGGCGATCGACAGACAGGTGTACACGCTCTACGCTCACCCGAAGTTGTTTAACCACTCGAAGGCGGAAATTGCTGCTAAATTGGCTCCGATGCTGGCGATCGATCTGAGTCCGGGAACTACGTCGGAAACTGAATTGATACGCAGGTTTAATCTTGCTGAAAGCGGTATTACAATTGCGGAGTCTCTGCCTCAAGAGGTTGCCGATCGCGTCGCTCAGATCCAAATTAAAGAGAGTCTGGTCGATGGCTTGGAGTTGCTGCGGCAGCAGCAGCGTTTTTACCCGCAGCAGGAGTTGGCGGCGGATATCCTCGGTTATGTGGACGGGGAACGGAAGGGACAAGCGGGGGTGGAATACAGCCAGCAGAATTTGTTGGAACGATCGATGCCGTCGATTCAGTTTAGCAGGTCGAGCAATGGGAATTGGGTTCCCGATCGGCTGACGGCCGGATTTGTGCAGCTTGATGACTTGAAATTGCAATTGACGATCGACACTCGCTTGCAGCGGGCTGCCCGAGTTGCTCTCAAGGAAAAAATGAAGCAACACGATGCGAAGCGGGGCACAGTGATTGTGATGGATGCCCGTAACGGAGAATTGCTGTCAGTTGTAGCGGAACCTTCTTATGACCCGAATCAATATTTTAATTTCGATTTGTCGCGCTATAAAAATTGGGCTGTAACTGATGTTTATGAGCCTGGTTCGACTTTTAAAGCGATTAATGTGGCGATCGCTCTGGAAGCGGGTGCGGTGAAACCTAATACTGTCTTTAAGGACGAAGGTCGAATTTACATGGATGGCTGGACTATCCAAAATTCCGATTACAAATTCGTAGGCGCGCGCGGCCCTTCCACTGTTACTGAGATTTTGAAACATTCTAGCAATGTGGGAATGGTGCACGTTATGAGAAGTATGAAAGCTTCTCTTTACTATCAAGCTTTAGAAAAACTCGGCCTCGGACAAACTGCGGGAACTGATTTGCCTTTTGAAGTAACCAGTCAGCTTAAAAATCGAGAGCAATTTATTAACTCTCCGGTGGAAGTTGCTACTACCGCCTTTGGGCAAGGTTTTTCGATTACCCCGATGCAGTTGGTGCAGCTTAACGGCGCTTTGGCTAACGGTGGCAAGTTGGTGACTCCTCACGTTGTGCGGGGACTTTTTGATAGGGACGGTGAAGCTTATTGGAAGCTTCCGAGGCCGGTTCCTAAGCAGGTTTTTTCGCCGGAAACTACTAAGCAGGTGTTAGAAATGATGGAAACTGTGGTTGATGGTGGTACGGGGAAAGCTGCACAAATTCCTGGGTATCGGATTGCTGGAAAAACGGGTACGGCTCAAAAAGCTAATGCTGGTGGGGGTTATTCTGACAAGGCGATTATTACTAGCTTTGTGGGGATAATGCCTGTGGAGGCTCCTCGGTATGTGGTTTTGGCGGTGATTGATGAGCCGAAGGATGGTTCGGGGGGTACGGTGGCGGCGCCGATTGTGGAGTCGGTGATGGAGGCGCTGATTTCTATTGAGAAGATTGCGCCGAGTAAGAAGTAGTTGATTATATCTGAGATGTTGCGTCAGGGATTGACCTCGAAAATAAGCATCGACAACAAGGCTATTGAGGGCACGGCAATGCCGTTTCCCTACCCCAAAATAATTGAGCGCGCGATCGGATCTAACGATCAACAACAAGGCTATTGAGGCCGCGGTAATGCCGTTTCCCTACTCCCAAATAAGTTAGTAACAATATCTTTTGTCTTGAGCTGTGGGCTGTCTTTTGGAGGTGCGTTTATGTCCTAAAAGAGTGGAGATAATGATGCAGCGTTGGCTGTTTCTTAAGTTGGGATGATATAGTGTTAGGGTTCCTTTGGCTCTTATACTCGTTAGCGTGCAGTCGTGGTCGCTTCGAGATACGGGGCAACCTCTGTGGTTGAACATGACGCGCCGGATTGGGCCGTTTGCTTTTTGCTCGTTGCTTTCATTTACTTGGAGCACTGTTGTTTCATCTGTATCTATTTGAATTTGCGGTTCTAGGTTTTCCCATTGACTGGCTGCTACTTGGCCGGGGGAGATGTCGGCTGGGTGAACGGCTATTTGTACATTTTCTCCTACTTGTTTGAAGCTGGCTTGCCATGAAATTTTGTCGCGTTTTGCGTTGCTGTGGGCAAGTTCCATTGCCCAATAAGCTCGATCGAGCGATACCTTTAAACGGTGATTGTTGATAAACATTAGCCAAGAGGGGGCGACGATCGCACAAAATATTCCTATGATTAAAATAATTATCAATAGCTCAATCATTGTAAAACCTGCGGCAGGTGTAGTGGCTCTGCCTTTGAGCGTTTTATTTATTGACACGTAGATGCACTCCCTAATATTTAGCGGGCAAAAAAAACAGCTAGGAGGAGCTATTTTTTTTTATTGGCTATATTTTAACTTTGGGTTTGGGGAGTGTGTAGATCGGTATTTACTGAAAATTTATGCGACTTTAAAAAAACTGTGAGTAAGGAAACGGCAGTCAGGAAAGGGTAGTGCGGTTTCCTTACAGCAATCTTGTCGATCGCCCGATCGCGCCAGAGCGCGAAGGTATGTAGGGAGCATCTCACTTTTGCAGCCAAGCTAGAAATTGGAGTTTTGAGGCAGGAGGCAGGAGGCAGAAGGAAAGGCTCTCCTGAGTTTATGGCGTAAAATCTAGCAATCAATACAGTTAGAGTGATGAATTTTCATTTAGACTCTCGATGAGACTTGCCTGGAGTCAAGGTGGAAACTTGTCCTCAACTTGAAGGAGAAATTTACTTTCGACGCTCGTGTTGTAGAGTCAAGAATAGTTTGTCCTCACTGTGAAAATTATAGAGAAGAACTCCATCAGAATCTTGCGGAGTTCTGGGCGCTCGCGCGATCGGATATAACGATTGCCCGGTTAATTTTAAGGAAACTGCACTGCGGTTTCCTAATTTCGGGTAAAGGGTAAAATCAAGCGGATCGGATGTAACGATCGCCGGATTTGTAGGGAAACGCCAGTGCCGTGCCCTGATTTCGGGTAATATCGTTTTCCCTGACGCATCCTACATCAGTGACTATTTGGTTTTTGATGCGGGCGATCGATCATCCTGCACTAAATACTCCTGTACCTAACGGTAAATTGTTATTAGCAAGGGAGCCTTTTTCATTGGAAGACGAGCGGCAATTGATATTAGAATATCAAAGGGATACAATTGTTAGCAAAAACAGCGGCGGCGGCGCTACTTATGCTAAAATTGCTGCGGCTAGGAAACTGAAAATTCCGGTTGTGATGGTGCAGCGACCGCAGATTCCCGATGTTGAGCAGGTTGCTGATGTTTAAGGGGCGATCGCTTGGTTAATTAAGCAGTTATTAGTTATTAGTTATTAGTTACATCCTTGGGGCGATCGGAAAGTGCCAGCTCGCCTCAACTGAGGTTGTAGCAGCCAGACTGCAAGGATTCCTCTCCCCCAAGCGTCTATAACCAACTAAGCTACTATCAGCAGTTGGGGTTAAGGTCGCGGATCTGACGGGGTGACAACGCCTCTGTATTTTTGAGAGCGATCAATTTAAACCATTCTTAGTGCAAGGATTTCCGGTTTTTTGTCACTCCGTCAGGACAATTACTCTAATAACCCTACCTAATCAGGAGAGTCAAATATATGCAATACAAAAACGGTATGCCAATTGCCATTATTGGCGCGGGAATATCAGGCATTACGACAGCCAATATTCTCAAGAAAAATGGCTTCCAAGCAGTTGTTTTTGAGAAATCCGAAAAGATGGGCGGAGTATGGGCAGTTGCATACCCAAACGTACACCTGCAAAATATCAGGGAACAGTATCATTTATCAGATTTTCCCTGGCCATTCACACCTGATTTACATCCCACCGGAGAACAAATCCTGAATTATTTGGGGCAAGCGGTCAACCATCTACAGCTTGATGTGCGGTTAAATCACCAAGTTATCGAACTAAAAGAAACAGAAGATGGCTGGCTATTAAGATATAAAAACCAGGACGGCGTTCACGAAAAATTATTTGGATACGTCGTTATCTCAGTTGGGCAATATACAGAAGGAAAGTATAAACCTGAATTTCCAGGTATCGAAGATTTCGGCGGGAAAATCATCACTGAACGGGATGTTCACACGCTTGATATATTTGATAATCAACGAGTTGTAATCGTTGGCTTCGGAAAGAGCGCCTTGGACATGGCCACTTTCGCAGCAAAACAAGGCGCGCAAGTAAATCATGTATTTCGTACACCGCGCTGGCTTATCCCCGAATGGATTTTGGGCGTACATTTTACCTACGCATTATTCAGCCGCTTTGGGACAGTGATGATGACAAGTTGGGCGCATCCAACCGCCATTGAACGTTTCCTGCACAATCGCCTTGGCTTCATTGTTTCAGCTTTTTGGGATTTGATTGCATCCATCTTCCGCTTTCAAGTTCAGCGAAATGTTTCTGGAAAAAGCGAAGCCGCCCAGGGTCGAATCAAAGCTGTACAACCAGACCACAAACTATTGCCTGATTTGCGTTCAGCCACAGCGGTTGCGCCTGAAAATTACTATCCGTTTATTGCAGAAGGAAAAATCTCGCCCCACCGTGCAGAATTATCTGGTTTTTCGCCAGAAGCAGTAAAGTTGAAAAATGGTTGCGAGATTCCATGCGATGTAGTCGTTCTATCTTTGGGTTCGCAAACGCCGATTTTTCCATTTTTGCCTGATAAATATCGAAAAATGTTGGAAACCGAATCCGATGGCGTGCAGTTATATCGCCACTTGCTTCATCCTCGCATTCCTGGCATTGCCTTTGCCGGGTTCAATCATGGATATATGCACGTGCCAGCAGTCGAAATTGCCACACAATGGCTATGTGCTTACTTGCGTGGTGAACTTGAGTTACCTTCCTGCGAAAATATGGAAAAAAGTATTGAATATATCCGCGAGTGGAAACGCGCAAATATTCAATTTGAACCTTCGCGATCCTGTGCGATTAATACTCGCTTTCAACAATATATTGACATCATGCTTAAAGATATGGGTGTTTCTCCTTATCGAAAATTGCCTAACCTTTTCGCTGAGATATTCGGTAGATATCAACCATCTGATTATCTTGGCGTATCGGAAGAATATAATCACAAAAAGAAAAGTCGCTCTACTCCACTACACCCTCTTCCGTTGGATACATGATTGCTTCCAAAGCTTATCAGGAGTCAATTGATATCAATTCCGGTGCAACGGAAATTATTGTTGACTGTTAACTGTCAGTCGAAAAACTAAATGATAGCTGAGTATTGACTGTTGATTCGATTTTACAATTCGATGCTAACGGAGTTGATATGACGCGCTATTCTGCTGCCCATTTCGCCCTGATTGGAAAGGATATCCAAGCTTGGGTAAATTTATTTGCTGAAGATGCGGCATGATTGTTCGATCGCCTAAATCTAAGTTTTATACCCAACACTTGAGTTAATTCTGAGCATAATTGCTGATTGACAAATGCTTCCCTAGCTTAATCTGTTACCTTAGCAATGGGAAGGGCCTGCGAATACCAATCGGTCGGCTAGGCCTCCAATTCCCATAACTAATGCCCAATTCCCAATTTTCCATGCCAAATTATTTGGATTTTTTCGGACTATTCAAAGAGTTAAGATGATTGTTCATATCCTGCAAATATTTTGATAAAATAGGATACTGTGAAGTTGCTAGTAGTGCATCTTTTTTCTGGCTGACCGTTGTTTCTAAGGGCAAAACGCGATAGTTCGTTTTATTGTTCAAAGTATAGCGGTGTACCCAAGTAGGATGTGTTTTTACATCGGTAATTTCTGTGGTGTTTTCGGGAAATTTTTTGCAAATATTTACTTGCAAAATTACGCCTAAGTCTGTATATTTTTTATTCTGACCCGAAATGAAGTTTCCCATTGAATAAATTGCTACAGCTTTGCGAGTTTGGCCATTTTCTCCGGGGAATTTAAAAATTTTGTAAGGTTGGACGACGTGGGGATGGCTGCCGAGAATGATGTCTGCACCAGCTTTTAATAGGTTTTCCACTAATTGTTTTTGTTGGGTGTTTGGCTGTCGCTGATATTCATCGCCAAAATGCAGGGAAATTGCGATAATATCTGCTCCTTGTTTTCGGGCTTTGGCAATGTCTTTGATTATCTTTTTTTGGTCGATTAGGGAAACTAAGTAATCTTTGCCTTTGGGTATGGGAATGCCGTTTGTGCCGTAGGTGTAGGCTAGCATGGCTAGTGAAATGTTGTTTTTGGTGCTGATTAAAGTGCGTGAAGCTTCGGCGGCTGATGTGGCTGTTCCTGTTGAGGCAATTTTGCGATCGCTCAGATTCGCGATCGTCCTAATTACCCCTTTTTCTCCACGGTCTAAAGCATGATTGTTCGCCGTTGTCAATATATTAAATCCGGCTTTTTTAGCAGCATCCGCTAATTGAGCAGGTGCGTTAAATAGCGGATATCCCGTATATCCGCCCGCATCTTCGCCCGCTAAAGGTGTTTCGAGATTTCCGATGACCCAATCGCCTGTTGATAGGATACTTTTAACGGGTGCGAAGAAATTGTCAAAATTGTATGTTTTCTTTTTTGCGTCGTAGCCCGATCGCGTTTGGGTACTGTGCATCATGATGTCGCCGACAGCAATTAGTGTTGCTTCTTTGATTTCAGACTT
The DNA here is from genome assembly GCF_036705305.1 of Microcoleus sp. B3-D7. NCBI lineage: Bacteria > Bacillati > Cyanobacteriota > Cyanophyceae > Oscillatoriales > Microcoleaceae > Microcoleus > Microcoleus sp. B3-D7. The sequence continues at coordinate 29,262 of NZ_JAUBUE010000009.1, forward strand.
GGGTTTGACGGGAACAGGGGTTGCTATTGGCGATCGACTTTCTGTAGGCTGTGTGTTGGTTTGTGGCGTTTGGATATTGCAGCCTGCGATCGAAAGCATGGCAATTATCGAGAGCAACCGACGAAAATTCATGATTTTTGAGAGTGATTTGTCGGCTAATATGGTATCATAAATAATTTACTTACGGCTCAACAAATGAAAAAAAACTATCTAATTCTTGCCTTAATTGTTTTTGTAGCAATTATGGGTTTTGGGGTTTTAACTTACGCTCAAACTTCGGGCGATAGACCTTTTGAATTTGCATTAATTGGCGATTTGCCCTACAGTGCCGAACAAGAAGCAAAATTTCCGAGTTTGATTGCAGATATCAATCGATCGCCCGCAGCGTTTGTCGTCCACGACGGCGACATTAAAAACGGTTCTAGTGTCTGCGATGATGCAACTTTTGTCAGTCGCAAGCAGTTATTTGATAATTTTGAAATTCCATTTATTCTAGTTTATGGTGACAATGAATGGACGGATTGCCACCGTTCAAATAACGGCAGTTACGATCCAGTAGAAAGACTCGCTAAACTGCGGGAAATTTTTAACCAAGGGAATCAAAGTTTGGGAAAGCGCACCTTAACTCTCACCCGTCAAAGCGAAAACCCGCAGTTTGCTAAATTCCGCGAAAATGTTCGCTGGATTTATCATGGAGTTGTGTTTTTCGCGATTAATATGCCGGGAAGCAACAACAATTTTGGCCGCACTCCCGAAGCAGATGCTGAATATGCCGATCGCAATTGGGCTAACTTAGCCTGGATCGAAGAATGTTTTGCTTTAGCCAAACGCAGCAACAGCAAAGGAATTGTGTTAGTTGCACAGGCAAATCCGGGATTTGAATTCGATCCTACGGACAAAAGAAGAAGTGGCTACAACGATTTTATCGCTACTCTGGAAACAGAAACAGGCAATTTCCCAGGGCAGGTTGTATTCGTCCACGGCGATACTCACTATTTCCGCATCGATAAACCTTTACCCCATTTTACCGATGAGACTCAATTACCGAGAATGAAAAATTTTACTAGAGTTGAAACTTTTGGTTCTCCAAACGTGCATTGGTTGCGGGCTTTTTATGATCCTACAAATCCTAACTTGTTTGAGTTTAAACAGCAGATTGTTCCAGAAAATTAGGCTATATAACACCCTTTTTAGGCAATATAAATAATTTTTGGATTACACAGAAGATAGGTAGAATTGAGGAATTTATTTATGACAGTCGCAACTAGACGCTTCACCCTGGAAGAATTTCTAAAACTGCCAGAAAGTAAACCTGCTAGCGAATACATTGAGCGGGAAATCATCCAAAAACCACTGCCCAAAATAAAGCACAGCCGATTGCGATCCAAAGCCTGTAACGAAATTAATCAGGTGACGGAAAATCCAAAGATAGCTTATGCGTTTCCAGAGTTGCGGTGTACGTTTGGCGGTCGATCGATTGTTCCAGATATTGCGGTGCTATTATGGGAACAGATTCAATTTGATGACAGCGGTGAACCATTGGATGATGTGCTAATTGCACCGTATTGGGCGATCGAAATCTTGTCGCCACAGCAAAGCTCAAATCGCGTAACTAGAAAAATTATTCACTGTCTTCAACATAATTGTCAGTTGGGGTGGCTAATCGATCCAGATGATCGATTTTAGCGTTTTTGCCCAACCAACAACCGCAATTCTGCGAAGGTAGCGATGTCCTTCCTGTACCCGAAATGATTCCCCTGAATATCACCGCCGAACAGGTGTTTAGCTGGTTGAGAATGCAACAATGAATCAGGGCGATCGTCTTTTTTGTACTACTTTTAAAACTTTCCCTGTTTGGTTGCTAGTGAAAACTTTAACTTTCATCTCAACTAAAGACTGAAATCCTTACTACAAACCCAATCTCCTATTGCCGCCACCTGTCAAATTGGTCTTCGGAACAGCCATTAATAAATTGATTGTTCACCCAACCGTCAAGGATTGTAAAAGTTTCATTAGGAGGATTACCCGAAAATCTGGCCGCAATTTTCACCCAATTACCTTGTCTGCTGACAGCCCTAACTCCGTCTCCTCTTTTGAGTTTAGCTACAACCGCGTACTTATTGCCTGGGCCTTTGCGAATGTTAACAGCGCCACCTTCACCTGTAATAAACGAGCAATGAGTTTGCTTTTTTAAAGCTTCTGCTTTCGCGGGAGCAAGACTTTGCTGCTTGCCAAAAACAGGAAAGCTGTAAAGTGAGAAGCTAAAACTTGCAACTACGGCTGCAATAAAAAAGGCTTTTGATTGAGTAAAAATTAGCATTATTTCATTTCCTTGGATTGGCTGAACTGAAGTCCTGACTAGGATTTTTTGGAGAAAGACTTCAGTCCTGACGACTAACTGTTATTTGACAGAGGCAAACCATTCGGTAACACCTTGGGCTATCGCCTCAGCTAATTTCTTTTGTTCTGTCGGATTTACAATCCATTCAAACTCTTCGGGATTGATCAGAAATCCCAATTCCATTAAAACAGATGGAGCTACGGCAGGACGAGTCATGGCTAAGTTGTTCCAGAATACACCATAGCTCGGACGGTTCAACTTGGCAACTAAATAATTGTGCAAAAATATTGCCAAACTGTGCGCTTGCGGGTGAAACCAGAAAGCGCCGACGCCTTTAGTCTTAATGGCATCCCCGTTATCCGGCAAAGCATTGTAGTGAATTGAAAGTGCGATCGCAGGTTCTTCTTTTTGAATCATTTCCACCCTCGGTGGCAAATCCAAATCCACATCTTCTACCCGCGTCATTACCACATTCGCGCCCCGATTTACCAATCCCTCTTGCACCAATTTCGACACCGTTAAAGCTACTGTCTTTTCTCTAATTCCCACTGGACTCACAGCACCTCCATCCTCCGGCCCGCCGTGTCCTGCATCGATGAGAATCTTAATTCCCGACAGCGGCTTTGCTTGCGAATTGGGCACCGCGCTTGTATTCGCAGGCGGGTGTTTTAAAGACAACACTAAAGTTGTGCCCTCGTATCTCAACTTGTAACCCCACTGTTGGGCGGATTTGAGATTAAAAGTGTATTGTACTTGCAGCGGCGATATTTGTTGCCATTCCAAACGCGAAATTACGGGGTCATCTTGGATGCGAATAATGTCAGTTTGAGCGGTAGTATTGTACAGGGTTAAAGTGAAAGTGCGTTCTCCTTCTTGCACGGTGACTGGGACGGGTATTTCTAAGGGAAATAAGACCTCTGTCCAGCCGGAAACTTGACGCGAACTGGCGCTGCGAATAATCGATCGCGCAGGCACTGCATCCTTGACAATTTGCACTTCTGATGCTTTAATCCAAGCACCGTAATCGAGTCTGAGCCATTCTCCCTCGCGCCCGATAACTGTTGCTCGCGTTCCCTTCGGCAGCGGTGTCATCCGAGAAAAATCTGTACTCGCCCCGGTTCTGGCAACACCGGGATCTGCTGTTACTTCGGCTATTTCTAAGTCAGCCGGAGAAAGAATAGAAATCTTGCCAGTACCCTGCTGGCTGATAGTTTGATTATTCATTGTTAGCTCAAACGAGGGTACGCCTAAATCAATTGTTTCTCCCTTAGATGAGAGGGCGTTCTCAGGGGTTTTACCGCAGCCTTGATACTGTTCGCTGCCGCCTTTTTTGATCGGGGAGTTTTCACCTAACAGTACAGATTTGTTGTCGGGTAATTCGACTTGCGATCGCGCTTTTAAAGGAATAGTAACGCCCGCCAATTTTACCGAAACTTGAGCATTCGCAGGTGCGATCGCCCCAAAGCAAATATAATCTCCCGGCAAACTCGCCACATCGACTTTCGGCGTCAGGGAATCTTTAGCAAAAGCCAATCCTACAGGGACTTCCGGCTGATTCGACTCGCGCGTCACCTTAATTTTGACTTCCTGATTTTCGTAACGCAAGGTAAAGAGATTTTCGCCGAGTTGCAGCGGAAAAGTCGGGGCGAAATGCCCGGAGGCGGTGCGCGAAATTTGGTTGCCATTTACTAACACTTGTCCCGGTGCGGGCGCTGTGCCGATTAAAAAGATGCGATCGGCTGTAGTTTTGTGGTTGGCTGGAGGATAAGAGACGAACAAAGGTTGAGCCGCCACAGCTACAGAGGCGATCGCCACGATCATCCCAAACACAACTAATGCTAAAAATTTTCTCATTCTAAACCGCAACTAATTGAGACTCTGTTGGTTATTTATACTAGAACTTGCCCTAAGAAACCGGATTTCTGAGGATTAGCCGTAAGTCCTATTTACTATACAGGGCTCATTTTATCAGGTTTGTAGTTGCAATTGAGCGATCGGCAAAATAAATTACCGCATCAAACCATTAAGTTTTAATTAATTCCGAGGTCGTTCTCCACAGTTGATCCAACCGATTCGCCGGCATCGTCAAATACAAAACATCCCCCGTAGTCAAACAACAATTCAGTAAATCCCAGCCGTGGAGAGTTTGACACTTAGTTTCTACATAAAGAGGCACAAAATCAGCAGACTTAGCAGCATCTTGAATGCGCTGGCTGCAGAAAGGATGTTTTGGCGTAATCAATGTGGCCAAGCAAACCCATAGACTGTCAGCAGTCATTCCGTTGCCCAAAATTCTGCCTCCAATCGCCGCCGCTGCGAAAGCAGGAGCAGCCAATTCCGTCGGGTTCAAAACTCCTTCAAACTCAAAAACTTGCTGCACCATCAAAGCAAAATGTGGGTCTTGATTGCGGACAATAACCGATAGTTTGGGTGCCAATCCTTTAGCGCTCAAGGCAATTTCGACATTAGACATATCGCTGCTAGTTACCGCCAAAAGTGCTGCCGCTTGCTTAACATTAGCAGCTTCCAGAGTTGCAGGCAAACTAGCACTTCCCTGAATGACCGGAATTTTCATTGAGCGAGCCGTGCTCAGAAATCGGCTGTTCGGATCTTGCTCGATCGCCACAATATCGTAACCGTTAGTGTGCAGTTCTTTTGCAATTTGGATGCCAATTCCTCCGAGTCCGCAAATAATGTAATGATGGCGCTGCGGAACTCGCGCCACATCCCAATATTCGGTAAAGCGAGTTCCCAATACATAATCGTTGAGCAGTGCGTAGCAGATGCCGATGATGCCGGCTCCAACTAGCATCATCACAACTGTAAATAGTTTAATGCTTTCGGGAGCTTGTTCGGCCACTTTTTCATGGCCTCCGGCTCCGGTAATCATCCCTACTGAAAAATAGAGAGAATCGACAATTGAGATATTATCGTCAACACAAATATAGGTAGCAGTAGCAACGGCAATCATTGACAGCAGCGTCAGTACAACAATTACTGCTGCTTGGCTGTGCTGCTGAAATCTGTGCAGTCTAGTTAATGTCTTGAGCAGTTTTTGAGTTAAAGTTTTTTGGGGGCTGCGGATAGTCGGCTGAGTGGCAACAATTAGCCGATCGCCCTGCTGACACTGCCGATCGGCAAGCACCGCCGATACTAAATCAGTTTTGTTAGCAGCGGGCAGATAATAAATCAACATTCGCGATCGATCGTCCCACAAATCGCTCAGTTTTCGATTTTTCCAAGGATGTGTTTCATCGATATATTCTTCGTGAATCGGCCAAGTGCGATCGAACAAACGCAACTGTCCGATCGCCTGATTTCCGAGAGCCGCAAAGGCAAAAACCGGAGCAGCCAACGATGAAACGCTCATGGAAGTGTGATCGGGCAAAGTGTGGTCAATCCTATCGCCCAAGCTAGTATTGAACAATCTGTTGATGATGCGGATCTGAGGATTGAGAATCCTCGCCTGCATCAAAACTGCCAAATTCACAGCATCATCGTCTGCTGCAATTACTAAAGTGTGAGCGTTTTGAATGCCAGCCGCCAACAAGGTAGAAGCTGCTTGCAAATTGCCGACAACCACATCAGAAGTTTCGCCGCGAATTGGGCGATCGCTAATACCGATCGCGATCGCTCCTTGCTGTCTCAACAAACAAAAAATCTTGTGTCCCGTGTGGCCCAATCCGCAAACAATGATTCGAGGTTTCATAAAAATTTATTTGCCAGCCAATTTCGGAGCTGTCCTTGTAGTTTTACTTACCATTGTTGACTGCCCAGGCTTTGGAGAATGTAGCTAAAAACACTATCTAGGATGTTTGTGCCGCAGCGCTATCGAAGTATTGAAACAAGGACACCGCAGAGCCGTGTCTCTACAGCCGCGTTCCCAAGTTTTCAAACAACGACACCGCAGTGGCTTGTACCTAAAGATATGAGGTGCAATAACGTAATTTAATATTTGAAAAATATCCGGGTGCGACAGCCCACCAGCAGAAATTGAATAGGTAGGGACACAGCCCTGTCCCTACAACTATGACTTCCTACATAAATTTAGCTGCCTTAGTAACAGGAGTTATTATGAAATTGACTGCACCCTTATTAGCATCCGCTTTAGTGTTCGCCGGTACTGTCGCCTTGGCAAGCCAAGTGCAAGCAGCTACCAGCAACTCTTGGAATAGCACTAGAACAACATTTCAGTGCGTTACTTCCGGCCGAAATTTTGTCACAATTGCGCGGCGGGGAAATGTCACGACAGATCCGATGATTCTGTGGAAATCTACCGAGTTCGGCCGCGAATATACACCTTGGCAGCGCTGCCAAATTGTTTCCAATAGATTGACCAAAGCTGTTGCCCAGAATGGTGGAAGATTGAGCAACTTGCAGTTAACAACAGGAATTGTTAATAACTTGCCCGTAGTTTGTTACGTGAACGGACGGGGGCGGTGCAACTCTCAAAATCTGCTGTTCACCCTAGACAAGCGAAATGCTAAAAATCCCGGTGATGCTTTAACGAGATTGATTAATTTTGCCCAAGACGGCAGCGGACCAGTTACAACGTTCAGAACCGGAGCTCCATCGGCGGCACCGCAGTTTGTTCCCTTTGGAGATATGGTCGATCGAGCTTTTAATTCTCCAAACAATAAACCGTCAGTTCCTGTAGCAAAACCGCAGGGCGATCGGGGTATTTAATAGCCGCGCCTCTAACTTGCACCTGAAAAAATTGGAAACTGTTGTGGGGTGGGCTTCTAGCCCGCCCCTAAATATTTAGACTAAAACAACTACACTGCCACCCCTTCAATCTTCTCATCAGTTAACTGGTACAACTCGCGCAACTGCTGCAACTTATCCGCATCCGGCTGCCAAAAACCCCGCCCGTTAGCCTCCAACATTCGCCCTACAATATTGCGAAAAGCTTCAGGATTTGCCTCCCGCAACTTCCGCGCCATCTCCTGATCCAAAGCATAAGTATCAGCAGCCTGATCGTAAACCCAACCATCAGTAAAATCAGCCGTTCCGCCCCAACCAATTAACGCCGTCATCCGCTGCGAAATTTCATAAGCGCCGCCCGAACCTTGATTGACCATCGCGTTAGCCCACTTAGGATTGAGCAACTTAGTTCGATATTCCAAGCGCAGCAAATCTTCTAAATTGCGCGGCGTGGTATCCTGAGAAAAACTTTCTACAAAACTCGTGTTAACCTTTTTGCCGCGCTGCTTTTCTGCGGCTTTCTTCAAACCGCCAGTATTCGCATAATACTCTTGAATATCAGTCAAACCGTATTCAACAGAATCAATTTCTTGAATTATGCGATCGCACCCTTGCAACAACTGAGTCAAAACCTCCGGTCTCGCTTCCCCCTTATCCTTCCTCCCGTAACTAAAAACATTGCGACTTTCCCAAGTTTTCCCCAACTCATCCCCCGATTCCCAACTACCATCAACAACCCTATCGTTAACCAAAGAACCAAAATCCCCAGCCGGATTAGAAAACAACCTTGCCGAATAATTCTGCACACCTTGTTCCTGCAAAATTAAAGCGTGTTTGCGAATAAAATTCTCCGATTCCGGTTCATCAGCATCCGCCGCCCGCACGAACAAATCATCCAACAACTCAATAATATTCACAAAGCTATCACGGAAAATTCCCGAAAGATTTCCCAACACATCAATCCGGGGATGACCGACATCAGCTAACGGTTTTAACTCATAGCGAACAATGCGACCAGTACCTTCTTTAAGAGGTTCAGCCCCCACCAATTCCAGCAGAATTCCAATAGATTCGCCCCGCGTTTTAATCGCATCCAAACCCCACAACATCACCGCCACAGTCTCAGGATAATTCCCATGTTCCTCAACGTGCTTCTCAATAATTTTCCGAGCAATTTCGCGCCCCCTTTCATAAGCAGCCGGAGAAGGCATCCGATAAGGGTCTAAAGCGTGAATATTCCTGCCAGTTGGCAACACCCCAGCTCCATCCCGCAACAAATCGCCACCCGGTGCAGGCAGAATATATTCCCCATTCAAACCCCGCAAAAGATTAGTCAACTCATCCGTCGTTTGCAACAACAAATCCCGCACCAACAAACCCTCCTCAAAAACCCCATTCAACCCCTCTTTCTCTTCCTCTCTGCGCCCTCTGCGCCTCTGCGGTTCATTTTCTTCAAAAACCAGTTTTTGCACCTGTTCCTGTGATAACCTCTCCCCAAAATAAGCTTCAAGATAAGAGGTCATTTCCTCAGAATTAGGCGGTTCCCCGAGAACGTGTAAACCCGAAGAAAACAAGCGAGCTTCCACCACCTGCAAATACTCGTAAAGCTTCACCAAATAGCGGTTAAAAGCATCAGGACTGAACATTCCCACAGTCTCAAAACTAAAAGCAATACCCAACTTGCGAGCCTCATCAAACGGACAATCAGCCTCCAAACCGCTATCTAAAATCTTCTTACAAATAGCCTCCTTCAGCACATAATTCTTGGCCGTATCTTCCCGATATTCCGCAATCACATCCCGCAAAGCCATCAATTCCTTGTACAAGCCCGCGCGACCGTAGGGCGGCACGTTGTGAGAAATCAAAACACCGTAACCGCGCCGTTTTGCTAACATCGATTCCGATGGATTGTTGGCAGCATAGATATAAAGATTCGGCAAACTTCCCAACAAAATATCCGACCAAGAATAGCCAGTATTTCCCAGAGGAGATCCCGGCAACCATTCAACAGTGCCGTGCATTCCGAAGTGAACCACAGCATCAGCTTGCAAATCATTTTGTAGCCACTTGTAAAAAGCAGCGTATTGAGGGTGAGGCGTCAAATCGCGATCGAACATTAAGCGCATCGGATCGCCCGAAATTCCCAGAGGCGGCTGCAAACCTATCCAAACATTCCCCAGTTGAATGCCGCCGATTTGGAACTCATCGCCGTCTGTCTTAATTCCCGTACCCGTTAAAAATCCCCACTGTTTTTCAATACGACTTGCTGACAAATACCCCAGCCACTTCTCCAGAGTTTTGACATTAACAGTATTGCCAAACCCTCCCCTCCCATCTGCGTTCATCCGCGTTAATCCGCCCCCATCTGCGGTTGCATCATCCGCCTCTTTCACCCTGCGAATTAACTCCTCACCGTCAGCCGGAATTTCTCCAACTGTATAACCTGCTGCTTGAAGTTTGTGCAGGAAATTTAGCAGCGATTTCGGTACATTTAATAAAGCAGCCGTACCCGCCGCCCCGTAACCGGGAGGAAACCCGTAGAGAATAATCGCAATTTTCCTTTCCGATGGCGGAGTGTGGCGCAGTTTCACCCAATTATTAATTCTACTTGTCAGGCGTTTGGCGCGATCGGGCACCAGATAAATATCCTCACCCACCAAACCGCCTAGGGGAACAGGATCGATCGCGCCATCCAACTCAGGCAAAGCATACAATACCACACTTTGCAAACCTCCAATCCCCTGACGAGTCCAAGAATGGATATCCTGAATCAGCAGAGGTGCGGACACAAAATAAGGTACATTTTTAGCAGTTAAAATCCGCTTAGCAACTTCCACTTGCCTTCCACCCTCCATCGAACCAGCAGGCCCGCCAACCAAAGGAAAGCCAATAGTAGAAACAATCGCATCAACTTCCACAGCATCTTTAGAAAGCGAAAGAGTTTCAATATTGCCTTGTTTTCGCCGCGCAGTTTCATCAGCAGTCGTCATCCAATCCCGCACCGCTACATGGCCCTCAACGCCATTGATAAAAATCGGCAAAGGCACAATTCCCGCATCTTCAAAATAGCGGATTAATTGAGGAATATAAGGCTGCTTGGTGATAACGTGCTTGCGGTAAAGCAAGATGCCCACAACAGGGGATTTTACTTGATATGAATTTGGGAACCCATTGGTGTCAATTTTTGTGGAACGGGCATCTTGCCCGTTATAAACCTGGTCATAATTTTCCGACAAATTAGTCTCAAATTTTGTGGAACGGGCATCTTGCCCGTTATAACCCTTTCTATCAAGATGTCTAGCCTGTTTTGTGGAACGGGCATCTTGCCCGCCCCTAGCACTTTGATGACTCAGATACCAATCCAAATATTGCCGAGGCGATTCAAAATAACCATTATAATCAGGATGCAATAAACCCATATTGGGAGTTTCCACAGGCGGCGGAATTTCTGCAACCTTCAGCCCCAAATACTTTTCGGCAATAATCCAAAACATCGAGACAACATTATCCGCCCCGCCCGCATTCCAGTAACCATAAATAATCAGCCAGTTACGCAAATCCTGCACTTTTTGCACCGGCACATACTTTAATAACTTCGGCCCAACCTTCAAAAAGCTGATGTAACCAGCCAGCTTATCTTCTTCTCGCCCATTGCTGAACTTATCCAGAATAAACTTAACCGGCTTCGGCATTCCCTTCGGTTTGTCGCCAATTTTAAAAGCGCCGATTTGAGTAAGACTCATCAATTCCAAAGCCGACTCAAAAACCAGGCGAATCGGGATATGTTGCACCATTTCTCGCAGCCACATTACCGCATCGTAATCAAACAGCAAACTCCCGAAAAACACATCAGCATTCGAGAGGGCGGCTGCCACAGCGTCAGGTTCGTCTGCGAGGGCGCGATCGCTAAAAACCCGTACTTCCAATCCCTGGCAGCCAGAAACAGCCGACTCGACAGCTTTGCGGTACAAATCAGCATTAAAAGATTCAAACCCTGCAATTAAGACAATGCGTTTCACAGCCCAACCTCGAAATATTTGCTTCTTTTAATGATAGACTAATTGCAGAAAAGCACAGGCAAGATGCCTGTGCCACTTCCAGACAGAACAACACAAAAGATAAACTTCTTCCTTCTCTTTCTTCGCGCCTTTGCGGTTCGTCAAATCTAAGAAAATATTAAAATAATCAGACCAATCCAAACACAAGCATAATTAAAACAGTGAATCGAATTCCTCCCGCAATAGTTATCTTAGGTCAAAACAGCCAGCCGATCGCCAAAAAAATCTCCGCACATTTCCCAGGTTCCCAGATTTACGGTTTAATAGATCGCACGGACGACACAGACATCAACTTTAGCAACTTCGGCGAAACATTGCGGGAATTATTTGCAACAGAAACCCCAATCATCAGCATCTGCGCCGCCGGAATTATCATCCGCACCCTCGCCCCGCTGCTGTCAGACAAACGCGCCGAACCGCCAGTTTTAGCCGTCGCAGAAGACGGAAGCGCCGTCGTACCGCTGCTGGGCGGTTTGCACGGCGTTAATGATTTGGCCAGAGAGATTGCAGCAGCCCTCGGCGTACAACCTGCAATTACCACCACCGGAGATATCCGGTTTCGCACCGCGCTGCTGAGTCCTCCCCAAGGCTATTATTTAGCGAATCCAGAGGACGCGAAGACTTTTATTTCAAATTTGCTCGCCGGGGCAAAAGTACGCATAGAAGGGGCTGCAAGCTGGCTTTCCGAGAGCAATTTGCCGATCGTCCCCGACGCAAAATTGACAATCCGCGTCACCGAAAAAGCAATTGCGCCAACGCCCGATTGTTTAGTGTACCATCCGCAAATTACAGCAGTTGCACTGACAAAGCTATCGAATATTGAGCCGGAAATAGCGGTTTCATTAGTGCAGCAAGTTTTGGAAAATGCAGGTTTAGCAGCAGCTTCTGTTGCTGGATTCTTTGCATTAAAAGATGAGATGGGAAATCCGGCAATTGAAGCAGTTTCACAATATTTTAAAGTCCCCCTCCGCTTTTTCAATCTCTCCGAACTTGTCGAATTAGACTCAATTGAATTCATCGAAAATAAGGCCGCACAAATTGCCCTGACAGCAGCCGGTGCAAACAGTCACTTAATCGAGTACGATCGCCCAAACGCATTGAATTGCGCGATCGCCCTAGCCGCCCAACCCTTTGATGCTAGGGCGATCGGAGTTAGCCGCGGCAAACTGGCGATCGTCGGTACGGGCCCCGGAGGCGCGCCCTGGATGTCCCCGGAAGTTAAGGAAATTTTGCGCGAAGCCACGGATTGGGTGGGTTACAAGTTCTATCTCGACTTAGCCGGAACCCTGCGGGAAGGACAAAAGCGGCACGATTCCGACAACCGCGAAGAGATCGATCGCGCCCGTTTTGCCCTAGATTTAGCAGCATCAGGAAAATCTGTCGCCGTCGTTTCGTCGGGAGATCCGGGTATTTTTGCGATGGCTGCAGCGGTGTTTGAGGCGATCGACTTTGATGCCAAACCCGAATGGCAAGGCATCGATATTCGGGTAGCACCGGGCATTTCAGCCATGCAGGCCGCCGCTGCTGCGATCGGAGCACCCCTCGGACACGATTTTTGCGTGATTTCGCTTTCGGATATTCTCAAGCCTTGGGAGGTCATAGAACAGCGAATTGCCGCGGCTGCTGGTGCCGATTTAGTTATGGCATTTTACAATCCCATCTCGAAACAGCGGATTTGGCAACTCGCAAGGGCGATCGAGATTTTGTTGCAAAGTCGCGATGCTAAAACCCCCGTCATATTGGGGCGAAACCTCGGCCGGCCCGGTCAATCTGTGCGGGTTTGCACCCTCGGCGAATTCCAGCCGGAAGATGCCGACATGAGAACTTTAGTGATTGTCGGTTCGAGTCAGACTCGGATTATTCCCCGCAAATATGGAGATGTTTGGGTTTACACGCCGCGCAGGTATGAAAAATAAGTAAAGCAGCAAAAACTTAGGAAATCAGCAATTGACTGAAAGCTAATTGACTTTGACAAGGAGATTTTTTGATCTCGCTGGGGGAAGTCTAGGTTAACAAATGGCGGCGAATCACTCGATCGCGATCCACCTGTTATTTCATCTTATGGTTGTCACACTCGATTGAGATGCGATCACCTTTGATTACAGAAATCCTCGGTAATGAGGGATCTCGGCTTCAGGAAGCCGAGTTTTTCTGGCAGACATTGAGCGAATTTAGAACTAGACTCAACCCTAGTAAGGGTTTCAGCTTGATTTTTGGAGATATCTAATTTACATCTCAGGAAATAAAAATTTTTTATATAGCAGAATAAAATTAAGGGCGATCGAGGTCTGTTACATTATTTAATTTTACGATAATCTTATCGCTAAAAAAAATTGGCTTCACGAAAATGAGTCTTTTAGGTCTGTACAGATACAGAATTAAGATGCTGTATGATAAAATAGCTTTAACAAAAGGTTAAGGAAGCGGTTAAAAAAACATGAAATTCCAAATTCCTCTAGCTCCTGGGGCTGTAACCCAATTTTTGCTTCGAGTGGTGGGCTGTCTCGTTGTACTATCTTTCTTGACTCGGATGAGTCTGTACTTCTTGCCGGATTACCCGTCTAGAGACTTCTTGGCAATGGCATTCAACGTTGATGGCGAGGTGAACGTTCCAGCTATATACTCATCTTTGGCATTGCTGTTTAGTTCTGTGTTGCTGGGTGCGATCGCCCATGTGAAAAATTTGGATAGCGATCGCTACAAGAATCACTGGAAAATTTTATCATTCATATTTTTAGCTCTATCTGTAGACGAACTGGGTCAATTGCACGAACATTTGATTGGCCTGCGAGGCGTGCTAAATGCAACAGGGTTTCTTTACTTTACTTGGATTGTGCCGTTTGCTGTTCTAGTAGCGATATTTCTCTTATCCTACAGTAAGTTTGTGTTCCACCTTCCTGTTTCCACAAAAAAATTATTTTTTGCAGCCTGCGCTCTTTATATTGGAGGAGCAATGGGGATGGAAATGCCAGGGGGATACATAGCTTCTACAATGGGACAGGAGAATGTAGCTTACGTGATAGTAACGACCCTTGAAGAGTTTTTAGAAATGCTGGGCATCGTTGTATTTATCCACGCATTGATTTCATATATCAAGACATATGTAGGCGGGGTAAGTTGGAATATTTACATACCCGGAAAAAACCCACAAGTTACCGAGGATCAAAATATCGACCTACCTGCTCTTCCAGAACCAGCCAACACAAATCTATTAAAGTGAATCACTTAAAACCGGGTTGATGGACGACGCAAATACTGCATTATGGGTTTTGATTAAGAGAAAAAACCCGGTTTCTTTTTTACTGATGCGTCCTTGACTGGATGTTCTGTGATCTTCGGCGCACAAAACGACTAATATATAGGCTGCTTGCTGCACCAAAAGACTAATTCGACGTGGAACAGCTTAGTTCACAGATGACATCCTTACCTTTACCAGAAAATCGCTAAGAGCAACCTTTGCATTAGGATTTGAGGGCAAATGACTTCTAAAACTTGCATCTTCTAATATATTGATTAGCCGATCGCGCTCTTGCTGATAAAATTCAATATCTGTATCTTCCAGCACAGACTTTTCCTCCCCAGCCAGCTTGCGAGCAATTAAATCAGGAATATACGACAACTGGAAATTCTCGTTAAGTTTCACCAAATTCGCTTCCACTTCCCCCGTTTGCATCAAGTGAATCCCCGCCAGCAACACCCGGTAAACGTACAGCAGCGGCTTAACCCGACGCGGGCGTTCTTTCTCAAACAATTTCCATTGAGTTTTAGCAAAACCTAGATAGTGGTGGCTGTGGTGCTTGGTAATGCAGTTCGAGGCGAGATCCTTTAATTCCTCGTGTTCCTTTGTACTGTAAACTATCAGCGGCGAATACAGTTGTTCTAGCACGTAGCCGTTGCGCTTCAACAGCATCTCAAAAAATTTCTTGATATCGTGAGTTACTAAATCGAGTTGCATTCCATCCCGAACTTCCGAAACTTCGATTGTTTCTTCTGCAGAAATCAGTCCAATTACTTTAGGTAGCGGTAAGATGTGTACTCCCCGCAAGTCGAAGTCAGAATCTGCGGAAGGAAAGCCGTATAAGTGCGAACCGCTGACAGTCGCAAACAGCAGCGGATAAGGTTGAACGGAGATAATTTGGGCGAGACTCGATATGTATTCTGTCATTTATTCCAGTCCATGCAGGCGGGCTTTGTTTCACAAGAAGCGATTTCAAGATCCGATTTCGATCGCACCTCTACGAGATTTAATCAAAAACAGATTCGCTTTCTCGTAATTAGGACGTTCTGGCAACTTAGTTGCAGCAAAAGCGCGATCGAACTCACCGTGCAAACTCAACCGCCACCGATTCACCTCATCCCAGGATATTTCTTGGTTGCGGATAGATAAAAGTTGCGATCGATAATCCTGCACGCGAACAGGCACAAACCCCTCCTTGAGCACCGTAATTCCTGACAGCAGCAAGCGAATTAAGTGCATCGCGTGCTTCCAACGAATTTCCCCGGTATTGCGGAGGTCTTGCTCCATTTTTTTAAATTGAGACAAAACGTAGCTATTGTAAGTTTGATAAACCAATTGAGAAAGAAAGATTTCCCGAATTTCGAGCAATTCTTGTGCGACAGGAGAAAACGTTTCTACTAAAGGCGTGTACAAACATTCTAGCACATTTGGGTTAGCTTTTAGTGCCAAAACTAGAAACTTTTGCAGTTCCCAATAGCATTCCTGATTTTCCTTGTTTTCCAATTGTTCTGGAATGCCGTAAAGCGACCAATGAAGTATTGCAGGCGGCAGGTAAATCCCGCGTCTGTCTGTATCGGAGTGCTCGTTATCAAGACCGTAAGCTCTCGAACCAAGAATGCAGCGGTAAATTACAGAATCATAGAGGTTGTATTCTGCAAGAAAATCTCCTCCTGACTGCAATCCTTCGCTCTGAAACTGCTTACGGATACTGAGTTCGTGCCGCCGCAGACTAACTTCTGTTCCGTCTGGGAGTTTGACTAAATATGCGTGGGAATTGTCGGTAGGCGATTGAACGATGACACCTACTAATCCCGGTTTCCAAGATTGGTCGCTGGTGGGGTTTTTGACCTCGATTCGGGTGACAATTTGGGTTCCTGTGGGTAGGATTAAGTTGAAATTTTGAGGAACATTGGCATTTGCCATGAGGAAACCTC
Organism: Microcoleus sp. B3-D7; assembly: GCF_036705305.1. NCBI lineage: Bacteria > Bacillati > Cyanobacteriota > Cyanophyceae > Oscillatoriales > Microcoleaceae > Microcoleus > Microcoleus sp. B3-D7. The sequence continues at coordinate 45,537 of NZ_JAUBUE010000009.1, forward strand.
CTGCGGGGCACGAGCTACGATGTTAGTGTAGCATAGGTGTAGTATAAAAAATGGGGGTTTTGGACGATCGGCTGTTTTTGCCTTGTTGAACAGTGTCTAATGCACGATCGATTCTGCAAAAAGAGAAACAGAAATAATTAACGTATTTCCTAAACTCTGAACTTCCGTAAAATCGCGATCGCCTGTAATTAAAAAATCAGCATTAGCAGAGAGCGCACAAGCAATAAACTTAGCATCTTTTTGGTCTCTAGGAAAATCAATTTCTATAGACACGTCAATGAGTTTGGTGGAACCTTGAATCAAATTCAACCATCTTTCTTTCTGAACATCTGTTAATTTTAGTTTTCGTCTGCTTAATACGTTCTGATACTCTGCTAAAATTTCTTCTGAAACTACCCATTCATAATCAGGTTGATTGATAACCCAGGTAATAATAGTTGCTGGTTTTCTTCCAGCGATCGCTGCAGACACTAAAATATTAGTATCTATAACAACTCTCATTCTCCTCTCCGATAAGCTGCAATTTCTTCGGCAATTTCTTCATCAGTTAAAGGATGATCGGCGTGTAAAGCCTGCGTTTCTTCACATAAGTTGCTAAAATTTTCAGCTAAAGCTTGTCGGTGCGGATCGGGCTGATAACTATTCTTAAGTTCCCCGCTCATTTTAATTTTTTCTGCGAGTAACTCTTGTGCAGGTTTTCCTGAAAGAATCGTTACTACTTGCCGAGGTTGATTAAGATGCTGTTTTTCTGACAAAGCTTTTAAAGCATCAGTAATTACCTGATCGGGGCTTGTATATTTCCCTGTCTCTAACTGTTGTTGCAGTAAATTTTCTTGTTCTGAGTTCAGAATTATTTGGATCATAAAGTTACCTCTCTAAATAATCTCAAGCCGTTTGAGATATGTAGGGGTGAAGCATTTGGGCGACAATTGCTGTTAAAAACCTGTAATTTTATCCCCAAATGCTTCACCCTCCAACCTGGAGCGCGCGATCGCACTCCGACAGGATATTTTATTTTTTGGAGATGTCTAATGAGTCCCCATAAATTTTGAATGGGCAATACTGGATTTGAACCAGTGACCCCTTCCGTGTGAAGGAAGTGCGCTACCACTGTGCTAATTGCCCGCAGATAATTAATATATCACACTAAGTTCCAATTCGCAACTAAATTTTTCCTAAAAATTCAGCCGCTGGTTTCCCAGTTAAACTCGACACAATGCCAAGAATACAGGCATTTGTCGAGTCTGGCATCAGTTAACCTGCCACCAACCCGCCGACGGGCCGACAAATCGCACTACAATCCACCAAGCAACCAAAAGACTAATCCCCATCCAGCTTCCGCGACTTGTCCACTTGACAAAATCTTCGCTTTGGGTTTTCGTGATTGGCAGCCAGGGAACGATGCGTTCTTCTTTACCGTATTCGTCGCCGATCGACTCTTTGCGACGCTTAGCTTCACCCATAATCTTTGTCTACTAAATTAGATTTCAACTGGATACCTAACCAAATTATAAGTCAACAGGTCATCTCAAGCCTGCGTCAGCCAAGTCGTATCCAAATAATCAATCCTCGCAAAAGGACTCAAAGCCGCTAAAACCTGCTGTCCATAACTGCGGTGAATCACCCTGCTGTCGAAAATCGCCACCACCCCTTGACGTTCTCGCACCGGCGCGATCGCCCGCTGCAACTCATTCAGCGCCGCCGGCAGCAAATACAACCGAAACCAATCCTTGCGCCGTTCCTTATAATAAGCCACACGCGCCGTCACCAAAGGATTCTCCAAAGAAGGTAGCGGCAAAGTTGCGATCGCCAGCAAGTGAGGCGCCCTCAATTCCCCCTGATGTTCCCGCCAAAACTCCCACCCTGTCACCAAAATCGCATTCTCGCCCACATCAGTCTTTTCTACCTGCACCCGAGAACCGAACTCAGAAGCCAAAATCGCCGCCAGCCGAGCCCTCAGCGGTACATCACCAACAATCAGCACCGTTAACCCCGCCACCGACGCGCTCATCAACAGCAAAGTCCGAATTTCTTCTATTAAAACTCCCTGAAATTCCGGCGTATTTGGCAGTGGCAGCCAGTTGGGAATGTACAGTTGAATTAATTCATTTTGTCGATCGGGCGAAAACTTAACGCTCGTCAATTCTGGAAGCCCCAGCATTTCCCGGAAGATCGGAGCCTTGGGTTCCACATCCACCGCCCCGCCAATCAACACCACCGGCTGATCGTCCCAAATTTTGCTCAAAACCTCAGCCACCTGAACCGGCGCGCAGTACAGAGAAAATGACCCAGCCTCCCGATGAATTTCCGCCCACCGCAGTTTTCCGTTTGTTTCCCACCGCTGCCAAAAATTGCTCCAAGCAGCCGGAATTAGGGGGTTTGGCTCGATTTTTTCAAACAGCCCCTGCAAAATATTTTGCTCTGCAGTTTCCAGCAAATAGCACTCCTCAGGTTTCGCCGGATGCTTAAAGAAAGCCCGCGTTAGCATTACCCGCCCTTGGAGGATTGCATCGGCTTCCAAAGGCTGAGATTGCATTAAATCGTTCCAGTCACCCGGTTGCAAACCTGCCGTCAATTGCTGGCGCGTCCAAACTTCCAAGTCATCCACACCGTCAATAATTGTCGGAATATTCCTGTGAAGTTCCGAATTCCCCGCCAAGCGAGCCGCCAGCCAAGACTGCGGATCTGCTAGCATCAATCCTCGCCCAGTGGCATTATCCGAATAAGTCTCGATCGACCCCTCTGTTTGCAGCCACTCTTGCAAACGCGGAATTTCCACTGCTCTCAAATGCTCGATCAGCGGTGTCGGCGCCACTAAAATCACAGGCTCCGGCCACATCAAAATCGGCATCAAATAACTGACTCGATACCGCTGTCGGTAAGCTCCAGCCGGAAGCCCTGTTTGGATCAGAGCGCTGCGCCCCAAGCGCAAAGCCCGCGCCACGAGCCGCGCCATCGTTAAATGGTGCGGCCAGTGCGGCTCGGAGTGCGATCGCAGGAAGCGGAGCAATGAGTTGTGGACTTCTACCTCAATCAATCGGTTTTAAAATTGACATTTCTCACTCAACATAATCAAAACTGGCCAGAAAATCAACTACTTTTTGACCGAGAGGCAAACTGAATTTACTGTGCTGATGATTTGTACCTCCCTTCCCAAAATTCCCGTGAGAATTCACCATCAAACTCTCCTGTCCCGAACTAATTAAAATAGTTTGGGTAGGGGACTCAAAAAACTTTGTTGGCTCACTCACCCGTGATATATTAGAGAGTAAATTCATCAACTCATTTAATTTATTTGTAGCTGTACTCAATGCCTTACGCAACTGCACTATTCGTCTCTCATCCAAATTTTGACTTTCCATATTTTTGCCAATAACCATAATATTTCTCTGAGTTTGTACAGCATCCTTAAAAGGAAGAATCGCTAAAAATGCTGCTGGAAATAAATGCTCATCGCTCTCAAATCTAAAAGTTAGAGTAGTGCGGCGGTAGCCGACTTCAATATTGGGAGGAAAATTCATTGCCCGGTAATGCCGAGCTATTTCGCTGTAAGCTGTTGCTAAAGTGCTGTTTGCTGAGTAGTCTAAAAGTGCGTCAACCACAATTTGCACTAACCCAGGCGTGTGATTTAAAAATTTTCTCGATTCTGACGGCGAATTAAATTGTTCAATCTGAGTGCGATCGCCTGCGGGGCTGAGGTCAACCCACTCGCAAGTAATATCCTCTGCAATGATGCCACATCGAGGAACCAAATACAGTTTTGCTCCTGTTAAAGTTGCTCCCCTCAAATCAGCGCCCACCCAATCTGCATTAATCAAATTGGTTTCTGTCAAATCAGCGTGAACGAAACTAGCACTTCCTAAATTAGTATTTCTTAAATCTGCTCCGTTAAGGTTAGCTCCGCTCAATTTAGCACAGCTCAGATCGGCGCCGTTGAGGTTAGCTCCCGTCAAATCCGCCCATTTGAGGTTAGCTCCGCTCAAATTGGCACTGCTGAGATTCACCTGTTGCAGCGAAGCTTGTCTCATATCGGCATTGCTCAAATTGACGCCGCTAAGTTCTGCTTTCGTCAAATCTGCGCCGTGTAAGTTAGCTTCTTGAAAGTTAGCTGAAGCAGCCGAAGCCCCTCTGAGATTTGCACCGGAAAGATTAGTACCCGACAGGTTAGCTTCCGTCAGTTTTACCTCTCTTAAATCTGCTTCAGTCAGGTTAGCGCCGCTGAAGTTAGTTTTGCTGAGTTCGCAGCGGACTAATTCGCTTCTAATCAGGGATGCTCGGATTAATTGAGCTGCACTTAAATCGGCTCTCACTAAGTTTGCTACGTTGAGAGTAGCCCCGTTTAAGATTGCCCGCGACAGGTTGGTACTGCTGAGTCTAGCCACATTCAAGTTAGCTTCGCTCAAGTTAGCTTCGCTCAAGTTAGCGCCGCTCATGTTGGTGACAAATAAGCTAGCCCCCCTTAAATTTGATTGGCTGAGGTTGATGCGGCTGAGATTAGCTTCATTCAGGTTGATTCCTGTGAAATCTCTGTCGCCTTCAGTGTATCTTTTGACGATTGCAAATCGTTTGAGTAGTTCTTCAGCTTCCATTTGTTTACCTGAATAAAATGGCTATCGGCTAACTTTATATGGCATAAATAGAAATAATATCAAATTAATTTATAGTATTTACTCACCGAGCTGATAAAAACTTTTGACAAACTCAATGACCGTATTTAGTGGCGGGGTGGTAAATCTTTGGGCTTTAATTGCAGGACTGATAGAGGTTTTGTTGACTCCCGGCAAATTTGTCAAGTTTCTGCCAAAATCTGGGTGATAGTGAATCATCAAAGTTTCGGCGCTGGAGTTAGCCAGTACAGTTTGGGTAGGCGATTGGAAAAAACTTGACATCGGTTCGCGATCGAGGCGAATCGGCTGAATTTTCATTTCCCCTATTTTTCTCATTGTTTTGGTCAGGGCTACGTTTAATTGCACTACCATATTTGAGACTCTGACGCCCAAGTTATTACCACTTTGGGGTTGAATCATCTTGATCAGAGTAATCAAATTTTTCTGAGTAAATGCTGCATCACTAAAGGGAATAATCGCAACGAAAGCTGTGGGAAATAGTTGCTCGTCCTGTTCTATTTTAAATGATATGATTGTGCGTCTGGAATTAACTTCGATACTGGGAGGATGGCTTAAAGCAGGGTATTGACGGGCAATTTGGCGGTAGGTAGCTGCAAGGACAAAGTTAGCATCCGGGTCGAGGGGTCGATCGACAATAATTTGAACTGTCGGCGGTGTAGCATTGAAAAACCTTTGAGATTCTTCTGGGGTAAAGCGCTGAATGTGGCTGCGATCGCCGTTAGGACTGAGGTCAACCCAATCGCAGGTAATGTCATCTGCTTTCACATCAAACCTAGAAACCGCGTAAATTTTTGCCCCCGTCAGGGCCGCCCCCGTCAAATCTGCGCCCACCCAATCAGCGTGAATCAAATTCGCTTGAGTCAAATCCGCGTGTACCAAAGTAGCGTTTAACAGATTGACATTGCTCAAATTTGCCCCGTACAAGTTGGCCCCGCTCAATCTCGCTTCATCAAGGTCAGCGCCAGTCAGGTTCGCCCCGCTGAGGTCAGCCCACCGGAGATTAGCGCCTCGCAAGTCAGCGCCACTGAGGTTTGCCTGAGATAGATTAGCTTGTCTGAGTTCGGCATTGCAGAGGTTGACTCCTCGCAAGTCTGCCCTGCTGAGGTCGGCTCTGTGCAAATTAGCACGTTCCAAATTTGCCGCTGTTAGAAAAGCGCCTCTCAGGTGAGCCCCGCTGAGGTCGGCTTGCTCTAGATTTGCTTCTCTGAGGGTTGCTTCTCTCAAATCTGCTTCGCTGAGGTTTGCACCGCTCAAGTTTGCATTGCTGAGGTCGGCTCGGATCAGTTCGGATCTGATCATTGTAGCTTCGACGAGTTGGGCTTCGCGGAGGTCGGCTCGAATCAAGTTAGCCACGTTGAGGATAGCGCCGCTGAGGTTGGCTTTGTTGAGATTGGCACCGCTGAGTCTGGCAACATTGAGTTTGGCTTTTCTCATGTTGGCGTTTGAGAGATTGGTGCCGCTCATGTTGGTGAGGCTCAATATTGCCTCACTGAAATTAGCCCCACTGAGATCGATCCTGCTGAGATTTGCCTCGCAAAGGAGGATAGCAGTAAAGTCTCTTTCTCCTGCTGCATATTTGGTGATGAGTTCTTCGGCATCCATGCTTTTCAATTTCCCTGATGTGTTAGCTAGAACAAAGCTTTGTTGTGCCAACCTTTAAACTAGAATAAGCATTTTTTGTAACTTGATGCAATATGCTTAGACATCGATATTGTGGAAGCCTTTTATAAAATCCAAAATGCTAGTGATATTAGCTTGAGCCAATTTTGTGCTTTCGGCTAACTTACCCGATGTTGAGTTACTTGGCTCGTATTTTTTAATCAGGCGCTTGCCGAAGGCGGGGTGGTGATATACGCTGAGTCTTTGATCTCGGGAATTAATTAAGATCATCTGTGTTGGAATTTGAAAGAAATTGATGCTTTCGCCGATTTTGGGAAAAGAGCTGGAAATTTTGATTTGATCTACTTTGCTAATAGCTTGGTTGAGAGCTTTGCTGCATAACTGCACGTGTTTAGATTCTTTGACGTTAAGTTTGCCTGCATCGTGGGATTGAATCATTTTCATCAAAGCTATTAGGTTTTTTTGAGTTGTGGCAGCGTCGTTAAAAGGAATGATGGCAACGTAAGCGGTGGCAAATAATTTATCGTCGCTGTCCATTTTAAATGCGAGTACGGTGCGCCTGGAGCTGACTTCGATCGTGGGAGGCTGACTTAAACTCGGGTATTGTTGGGCAATTTGGTAATAAGTTGCAGCTAGCGCAAAATGAGCGCCTTGATCTAAGGGCGAGTCAATCACAATCCGAACTGTGGGCAAGGTTTCGTGAAAAAATTCGTGGGTTCCTCCCGAGTTCAACCAGTAAATTTGGCTGTGGTCGCCGTTGGGGCTGAGATCGACCCACTTGCAGGTCATGCCTTCGGTTTTGATGCCGAGCCGCGAAACTGCGTGAAGTTTGGCTCCAGTTAAGGTGGCTCCGGTTAAGTCGGCTCCAATCCAGTCGGCGCGGATCAGATAGGCATTTGTCAGGTCGGCGTGAACTAAGCTGGCATTCAGCAAGTTGGCGTGGCAGAGGTCGGCTCGGCTGAGGTCGGCACCGCTCAATTTGGCTTCGCTCAGGTCGGCCCAGCGGAGATTGCAGCCGCTGAGAATGGCCCAACGCAAATTGACGCCGCTGAGGTCGGCGCCGCTGAGTACGGCTTGAGTAAGGTTGGCTTGTCTCAGTTCTGTGCCTCGCAAGTCGGCGCCACTGAGGTCGGCGCGGCTGAGGTCGGCTCCTTGCAGGTTGGCTTGTTCGAGGTTGGCTTCTGTCAAGCACGCGCCGCTGAGGTGAGCGCCTCGAAGGTTGGCTTGAGCGAGGTTGGCTCCTCGAAGGGTGGCTTCGGTAAGGGTGGCGCCGCTGAGGTTTGCGCCGCTGAGGTTTGCGCCGCTGAGTTCGGCTCGAATCAGCTCGGCTCTGATCAGTTTTGCTCCTATGAGTATGGCTTTTTTGAGGTCAACTCGCACTAGGTAAGCGACGTTGAGGTCGGCGTCGGTGAGGTCGGCGCCGCCTAGATGGGCGCCACTGAGTCTGGCAATGTTGAGTTTGGCACCGATGAGGTTGGTTTTGCTGAGGTTGGCTCCGCTCAGGTTTGCTACACTCAGATTCGCACCCTTGAGGTTGGCTCCGCTCAAGTTGACGCCGCTGAGGTTGGCCTCAGTCAGGTTGATTCCGGCAAAGTTTCTTTCTCCGGCGGCATATTTTTTCAGGAGTTCCTCGACTGTCATGGGGGCGGCACCGTATCAAATATCCCCATTTTATTGCTATGAATATCGGTATTGTAGGACTGGGTTTAATTGGCGGATCGATCGGGCTGGATTTGCGATCGCGCGGGTTTGATGTTTTTGGGGTTTCGAGTCGGCAGCAGACTTGCTCTCGGGCGCAAGCTCGCGGTGTTGTCAATGAAGCCAGCATACACCTGTCTCTAATGGCAGCAGCCGATGTAGTTTTTATTTGCACGCCGCTGGGGTCGATCGAGCCGATCGTCCGAGAGTTGGTGCCCTATCTTTCCCGGGATACTATTATAACGGATGTCGGTTCCGTAAAAACACCCATAGTGCAGGCTGTGTCTTCTCTGTGGCCGAACTTTGTGGGGGGACACCCGATGGCGGGGACTGCTGAAAGCGGGATTGAGGCGGCGGTGCCGGATTTGTTTGTCGGGCGGCCTTACGTGGTGACGCCGACTCCCCAGACGCCGGCGCTTGCGGTGGATAAGGTTGAGGAAATTGCGCGGTTACTGGGTGCTAAAGTTTACCGATGTGAGCCGGAAGAACACGATCGAGCTGTGGCTTGGATTTCTCATTTGCCGCTCATGGCGAGCGCGACACTGGTTGCGGCCTGCGATCGAGAGGGCGATCGGGATATTGTTAGCTTAGCCCAACATTTGGCGAGTTCGGGTTTTCGGGATACGAGCCGGGTCGGGGGCGGCAATCCCGAGCTGGGAGTGATGGTGGCAAAGTACAATCGAGAGGAATTGTTGCGATCGCTCTCTATTTACCGCGACAGTCTCGACGAGTTCATCAGCGATATCGCAGCCGAAAATTGGCAAGCTCTCGAACACAAGCTGAAGCTGACTCAAAAAGCGAGAGAGAATTACCACTTGTGACCCAAAAAATACTTCAAACTGGCCCCGTCTCGATTATGATTTGTGGATGCCTGTATATTGAGTTTTAATGTACACTTATTCTCGACTCAAGCGATTTTTACTGGGTGAATCTCTCCCCACTAGCGCATCGGTTCATGAACGCCTGAGCAACGCTGCAGGACTAGCTGTTCTGGCTTCAGATGCACTTTCGTCTGTTGCCTACGCTACTCAAGAAACTCTGCTGGTGCTATTACTAGCGGGGAGTAGTAGTTTGAGTTTATCCCTGCCTATTTCGGGAATTATTGTTTTACTGTTGGCGATCGTGGCGCTGTCTTACCGACAGACAATTAAAGCGTACCCCAACGGCGGCGGTGCTTACATTGTGGCGCGAGAAAATTTAGGTATTTATCCCGGTTTGGTCGCAGCAGCTTCACTGATGATTGACTACATTTTAACTGTAACAGTCAGTATTTCGGCTGGGGTGGCGGCCTTAACTTCAGCATTTCCCGGATTGGAACCGTATAGAGTGGAACTGTGTTTATTTTTTATTGTCTTAGTCATGTTTGCCAATCTCAGGGGCGTGCGAGAATCTGGCAATATATTTATGGTTCCTACCTATGCGTTTATCGTGGTAATTTTTATCTTGATTGGCACGGGTTTATATCAACAGGCAACAGGTCAGGTTTTCCAGACCTTAGAAAATATTCCGGCTAAGGAGCCTTTGGGATTATTTCTGCTGGCGCGCGCGTTTGCAGCGGGCTGTACTGCCCTGACAGGAGTTGAAGCCATATCAGACGGGGTGTTAGCTTTTAAGCCTCCTGAATGGAAAAATGCGAGCCTGACTTTGACCTATATGGGGGTAATTCTGGGAGTGATGTTTGTGGGAATTAGTTACTTGGGTAATATTTATCACGTGATTCCTAGCGAACATGAAACCCTCCTTTCTATCTTAGGGAAAGATATTTTTGGAGTCGGCATATTTTACTATTATTTGCAGGCCGCAACTCTGTTAATTTTGCTGTTGGCGGCGAATACGAGTTATGCGGATTTTCCGCGACTTTGTTATTTTTTGGCGCGGGACGGGTTCTTGCCGAGGCAATTGTCGCTGTTGGGCGATCGCCTAGTTTATTCTAATGGCATTAATCTGCTAAGCTTCTGCGCTGCTCTTTTAATTATCATCTTTCAAGGCAATACGAGCGCGGTGCTCCCCCTGTATGCGGTTGGAGTTTTCACTTCTTTTACTCTCTCCCAATCGGGAATGGTAATTCACTGGTTTAAGGAACGAGGTAAAGGTTGGCAAGTTAGTGCTGTGATGAACGGTATTGGTGCACTGGCAACAACGGGAGTTTTGGGTGTAATTCTCGCTACAAAATTCTTTTTGGGAGCTTGGGTTGTCGTAGTAACTATTCCGATCGTAGTCAGTCTATTTTTAGCTATTCACCGACACTATCGGTATGTAGCGGCTCGCTTGAGCATTCAGGGAATAGAACCGAGGTCTTATCTCCGCAGACCTAGAGTTAAGACGGTAACACATCCGGCAGTGGTGTTAGTCGGGCAGTTGCACCGAGGAACTTTCGAGGCCCTCGATTACGCTCGTTTAATTGCTGATGAAGTTGTGGCAGTTCACGTGGATATTGGTTTGACCGATCGAGAAAAATTACAATTAGCTTGGAAAGATTTGCAGTCCGACATTCCTTTGGAAATTCTGGAATCTCCTTACCGTTCTGTTGGTGAGGCTTTGACGCACTTTTTGACTTTGTTTGAAGAGCAGCGACCGGGAGTATATCTAACGCTGATCATTCCGGCTTTTGTGACGCGAAATTGGTGGGAGGGACTGCTGCACAATCAAACTGCTTTCTTTTTGAAAGCGGCTTTGCGCGCTAAAAAAAGTCGGGTTGTAACAACGGTTAGGTATTTTCTTTAAGTAGGGATGGGCAACCACGGGGGATTGCCCCTACTTCCTCGCAATGAAGACTGAAATGCGGTCGGACGCGCTGGCCCAAGAAACCCGGTTTGTTCGCAAAATCTTTGGTTTGGATGCCATTTTTCTAGGCAGAAACCGGGTTCCTGACACCGCTTGGTAAATCATATATATTTATTAAAAATTAATCAAAGGGTTGACATATCAAAAATGATATGTCATAAATTTAGTCATTAGAAAAGTTGCCTTTCAACTTATCTTTAAAAAGATTGCGGCTGCTGAACCCAAGTCTTTTGTTCCCTAAAAAATCTCTTCAACTTTTGGGGGTTGCTATGCAACCCGCATCAGACTATTTATGCAGCAGCCAAAAAACTTGAACAGGCTTTTGCGAGCTTTGTCTCGGCAAGGTCTTGATGTTAGTTACGACAATAAAGTCTACTCGATTTGTCTCAATAGTTCTCTGAAAGAACACTGGCAAGATGCCACTGCTACAACAGCAGAAGTTTTGCTCCCAGAGGATTTTCCTGTGGAAGCAAAAGCGCTCAAACAGTTAGCAAATTTGGCGAATGTTCGACACCCTCAAGGCGGCTGCGTTTGTCGCGCCTGCGCTACTCCTGACTTCCATCCGGGGGATGCGGGGGTGGCGATCGGCTCGATCGTCCAAACAGCAGGAATGGTGATTCCGGCGGCTACCGGTTCCGATATTAACTGCGGGATGCGGTTACACGTTGCGGATTTGTCGATCGAACAATTCCTCAGTCAGCGCGATCGATTTGTAGAATTGCTCAAAGGGGATTATTTCTTCGGTACTCGCGATGTCAGCATGACTGCAAAAACTGCTCGCGCCATGTTCCAACACGGGATTCCCGGATGGCTGGATGCTATGCCCGACGATCCCACCGGCAGCGCGGCTAATTCGGATTTCCAGCAGTTGGCCGCAGAGTGCGATCGCACTTTCCTCGGCGGTTCCATGAATGGCGATGTCAAATGGGCTCCGGAAGAATTAGTCCCAAATGACGGCTTAGTCAGGGATGGCGGCTTAGGTACTATCGGCGGCGGCAATCACTTTGTCGAAATTCAAGTGGTTGAGGAAGTTATCGATCGAGCTACGGCTTATACTTGGGGAGTTCGATCGGGACAAATCGCTTTCATGATTCATTCGGGTTCGCGGAATGTCGGCAAATACATCGGCGGAATGTGGCGCGATCGAGCTTGCGACGCCTGGCCGAAAACTCTGAAACATCCTGAATCCCGGCTTTTCCCGCTGTCTGTGGCAGCAAATCCCGAACTTGTGAACAGCTACCTGCAAGCGGAAGCAACCGCCGCTAACTACGGTTTTATCAACCGTTTGCTGCTAGCAGAACTTCTGCGCTGGCGTTTGCGGCAAGTTTTCGGGGATGTGGAAGCTCCTTTAGTATACGATGTGCCTCACAATATCACTTTAGCTGAAGGTGGTGGCTGGGTAACGCGCAAAGGCGCTTGTCCCGCACATTCCGGCCAGCCTGTAATTGTACCGGGTTCGATGGGCGCGCCCTCTTATTTGCTGGTTGGGAAGGGGAACGATCGATTTTTGCGATCGGCTTCTCACGGTGCAGGTAGGGCGCGATCGCGCTTCGATATGAGTCGCGCAGGTGCTGACAAAACTGACTCCGCTTTGGGATTAACGGGCGTAGATTGCATTACCTGGCGCGAAGAACGCAGAATCGAAGAAGCACCGACGGCTTACAAGCCAATTCAACCAGTAATTGACATTCAGGTTGAGGCGCAAATAGTTGGTGCAGTCGCTAAAATGAAGCCAGTGTTAACGTTTAAAGCCTAGGAACGGGGCATTTGAGAATTAAAAATTAAACAAGGGTAAGGTGCGCGCGGATCGCCCTACTAATTTTTAATTCTCGACCCTATTTCCGATGCCCAATGCCCTATGACTGATTCTCAAGCATCACCAAATCAATCAAAACCTGTCCATCCCCTAAAGCGGCTGCTGAAGTACGGGCGCCGCTACCGCCTGAAAGCTTGGCTGGCAAGTATCTGTTCGCTGCTGAATAAATTCTTCGATTTAGCGCCGCCAGCATTAATCGGTATTGCCGTTGATGTGGTGGTGAAACAGCAAGATTCTATCCTCGCTCAGTGGGGCATAAAAGATGTCTTTTGGCAACTGGCAATTATCACTCTTTTGAGCGCGGTTGTTTGGACGTTGGAATCTCTTTTTGAATATGCCTATGATTATTTGTGGCGCAATTTGGCTCAGGATATTGAACACGATTTGCGTCTGGAAGCTTACAGCCATTTACAGGAATTAGAATTAGCTTATTTTGAAGAACGCAGCACGGGCGGTTTGATTTCTATTCTCAATGATGATATCAATCAGCTAGAACGTTTTTTGGACGACGGTGCTAATGAGGTGATTCAGGTAATTACAACGGTTGTTGTGATTGGCGCGGCTTTTTTTGCTGCTTCTCCTGGTGTTGCTGGGCTGTCCATGCTGCCGATACCTTTTATTATTTGGGGTTCGATCGCCTTTCAAAATCGCCTCGCTCCTCTCTATGCTGATGTGCGGGAAAAGGTGAGTTTTCTGAACGGGCAACTGTCGAATAATTTGATGGGAATTACTACTATTAAAAGCTTTACTTCCGAAGATTATGAAATTCAGCGCATCGAAACACAAAGCCAAGCTTACCGCCAAAGCAACCGACGGGCGATCGTACTTTCGGCAGCTTTTATTCCGCTGATTCGGGTTGTGATTTTCTTGGGGTTTATTGCAACGCTATTTCTGGGCGGTTTGGAGGTGGTGGCGGGCAAATTGTCTGTGGGAACTTACAGCGTTTTGGTGTTTTTGACGCAGCGGTTGCTGTGGCCGCTGACTCGCCTGGGAAATACTCTGGATCAATACCAGCGCGCAATGGCTTCTACTAATCGGGTGATGAATTTGTTGGATACTCCGATCGCAATTCGCACGGGTGATATTCGGCGGCCGGTTAGTTCGATTAAGGGTGAGTTGGAATTTAAAAATGTGACATTTTCTTACAATCAAAGAAAGCCGATTTTGCAGTATTTTTCCTTGACTCTGCCGGCGGGAAAAACTACTGCGATTGTTGGCGCTACTGGTTCGGGAAAAAGTACCTTGGTGAAACTCATATTGAGGCTGTACGAGGTACAGTACGGGAATATTTATCTCGACGGTATAGAATTAAACAACCTAAATTTAAAAGATTTGCGGAGAGCGATAGGATTGGTGAGTCAAGATGTGTTTTTGTTTCACGGTACGGTGGCAGAAAATATTGCTTACGGCAGTTTTGAGGCAACTAATCTAGAGATAGTAAATGCTGCTAAAATTGCAGAAGCGCACGAGTTTATCGCCCAATTGCCGGACGGTTACAACACTATTGTAGGGGAACGCGGTCAAAAATTGTCGGGGGGTCAGCGGCAGCGAATTGCAATTGCGCGGGCTGTTTTGAAGAATCCGCCGATTTTGATTCTGGATGAGGCTACTTCAGCGGTGGATAACGAGACGGAGGCGGCAATTCAGCGATCGCTCGAACGAATTACCAAAAATCGCACTACAATTGCGATCGCCCACCGTCTTTCTACTGTCCGCAATGCCGATTGCATTTGTGTCATGGAAGAGGGGCTGGTGGTAGAATCGGGGCAGCACGAACAACTGATCGAACAGGACGGAATTTATGCGGCGCTCTGGCGCGTGCAATCTGGTATAAGATAGAAACGCAGCGGTTTTGGGTAATTGCTAATTGGGAATTGGGAATTGGGGATGGGGCATTGGGCATGGGTAACTAATGACAACTGCCAACTGCCAACTGCCAACTGACTACTGACTGCTGACGGTAAAATATTAGTTTATACAAACAAGAAGAGAAAATGTTTCTATTTGATAGCCCTGAATCCAAACCCAACGAAAATAGCTGGAGCCGGAAATTAGATAAATTCGTGAAAGCTAATCAAAATGAATTGGCTGCTTTGGCTTGGGGGCTATTTCTGGAAAGGGGAGAGGAAAGCGAGGAGATTTTGGCAATTGATGTTGCAGAAACTGCGCGTTTTGTGTATTGTAAGAAAGAGGCGGTTGAGGAGTTGAACCGTCAAGTGAGAAGTCATATTCAGGAAGTTGTAGGTGTGTTGAACGCTCACAAGCCTGAGACAGAAGTGGCGATTTTGGCGATCGGGGAAGGTCAAATTAAGTTAATTTTTTTTGAACCTAAGCCTGAACCTCCTGTGTGTTTTGAGGAAGCTGCTACAGATGTGGATACATTGTTGGCTAAGCTGGAACAGCAGATGGTTGAATATATGAAATAGGACTTATATCAAATCCGGTGGCATCGGAATTGATATTACCTACAATCAGGAGACGACGCCGTGCGGTTTCCCTACAATTAATCGCGCGATTGTTACATCTGTTATGGAGGAAAATTGACTATTTTGGGGTAGGCAAACGGCATTGCCGTGTCCTCAGTTGCCGTATTGTCGATGGCTATATCCGATCGCACTCAGAGGGCAATTTCATCCCACAGCCTCTTTCAATCCCTCGGTTAGCTCAACTGCGTATCAGCAATAGGCAAGATGCCTGTTCCACAAAGAGTAAACCCGGACTTATTATCAATATCAGAATAACCAGCAATCAAAATAACCAGCGGGGGGCGAATCGTCCTGAAAAATTTGAGCTTTGTCTAAAGTAGGTACAGCCTCTGCCAACTCTCTACCTACTTTTACCTCAAGCGCCCTGTATGTTAATGGAAAGGAAAATTGATGACTATCTTGCAAATATTTTGCCTTAGCCACAATCTCATCTTTCTCCAAAATCTGGCTGTTGCTACCAATCAAAATGCTATTACTTTCCTGGCAAACACACAGGCACACCTGAGAAAACACACTTTGAAAAGTCGTGATTTTTTCGGCATAAAACTCATCTCTTTGCAGCAGATTTGCTAGTACAACTCCCTCGCTTGACAAGTGTTTTTCGCAGAGGTGATAAAATTCTTTGGTGGATAGGCGGTGCGGAAAGTAGCCGTTGCCAAAAGCTACGTCGATCATGATGATATCGTACTGACTAGCGGATTTTTGCTGCTCTAAATACTCTCTGCCGTCTTGAATTGTTACCGTCAGCCGGTCGTCCAATTTCACCCCAAAACACTTTTTAGCTGCTTCGATCGCGATCGGATCGACATCCGTACATTCTATAACAGTTTCCGGCAAATAGTGGTGCAAAACTAAGGGAATTCTGCCACCGCCAAATCCAGCCATATAGATTCTTTGAGGTTGGCTTTGCCACACTAAACCCAACATCATCGCCTGAGTATATTCAGATACTAGATGTAAAGGATTGTTGAAATCGAAAACAGATTGCAGTAAATCTGTTTGCTGATTTACTTTTTCTACTAAAGATAGCTTAATGTGCGATCGCTCTTTTGTGACTGCAACATAGTGAACACCAGACTCTTTGCAAAAAATAACTTTGTCTGGCTGTTGCTGCAGCCAAGCCAGCCGCTGTCCAATAGCGGATAAATTAATAGATTGCCAAGTTTTGTGTTCCTCAATCATCTGATTTTAAATTTTATTTAAATGCGATATTCTCTAAGAATATAGCCTCATCCAGGCGGTTTCTACCAAAATGGCTGAGTTGCCCGGTATCTGCGAAGAAACCGGGTTTCTAGTCAAGGCTGGCGCAAGTCATGTTCTCATTTTTCAGCAGGGCAGGGGAACTAGAAGACCAGAGAAATTAAGCCGATTACAGCCGCTTGTAGGCTACCAATTCCAAACCTGAAACCGAAAGTTCCACTTTTTGCCAATCTTGCTTGTCACCTTCCAACTTTTCAAAGGCTGCTGAGGTTAGCAAAATCTCTCCCCGTTCCGCCAAATCCTCTCCCAGCTTGGATGCGAGATTAAATTCCGATCCGTACATATCCTCTCCTTCCAGCATCAAAACATCGCCACAGCCAATACCAATACAGAGGTAAATATCCATCTCCGGCGGCAGTGTCGTGTTGACAGCCGCTGTGTGTTTCAAAGAGTCGCTCGCAGCTTCCACCGCCGATTTTACATCGGGAAAAACTGCAAAAATATTGTCTGCTTCCTCCTTAACTACAGTGCCACCGTATTCGGAAATTATCGGTTTGACAATTCCGTGCATCCGGTGAATCATTGCCAAAAAATGAATAATTCCGTGGCGGACTGTCGTGCGCGAAAATCCCGACATATCCATTACTAAAATTGCGTAATTTTTGCGAAAAGTAGTATTGATTTTTTCGTCAATCTCAGCCATTCTTTCGGGATATTCGTTTCTTTCTTGCAGCAGCTTTTCTAAGTTAGCGCGGTTATTTGTTTTCATTTTTGTTTAATTAAATTCCCAATCTCGACACAGTTCTTGAGGGCGGCCAGCAGGATGCACTGCACAATTGATGCCATCCTTACCGTAATAATAATCGCACACTTTGCAAGGTTTAGTTTGCTCTAATTTTTTCATCAAAATTGCCCGGATTTTCTGGACTCGGTTGCGATACTTATTTGCATTCGAGTGACTCGGTTCAATTGTCAAAGCTTGCTCGAAAGCGGCTAAGCTGGAATCGTACAATTTAATAATTTGGGCGCTGTATTTTGTCCAAGCATGGGCATGGCTTTGATACAGTTCGACTGTACTTAAGTTTAAAATTCCGTATTCTGTCCAAGCGTCGGCTGAAGCTCGATCGAACTTAATATTGGCATTGAGCAAAACTTTTTTGATCGTTGCCAAAAGTTCCCTCGGCTGCCAAGGTTTGCTAACATAAGCCTCGGCGCGATCGCCCTGGAACCTCGAAAATAAAGCTAACTGCTGTCCCTTGCCTGTTAAAAATACCACCGGTATGTTCCGAGTTTCGGGATTAGCTTTAATTAAACGACAAACCCCGTAGCCGTCCAGACGGGGCATTATGACATCTAATAATACTAAATCAGGGCAATTTTTCTCAACTTTAGCCAGCGCTTCCACACCGTCTGATGCCTGAATTACATTCAATCCGCTGCATCTCAACTGATGTGAAATGCACTCCCGCTGGCTGCGGGAATCTTCCACCACTAAAACTGTACTCATCACTCCCCACCTGGTTTTTGAGGTAAACTTGTTCGCTGCTTCGAGTCACCCTTGCTGACATCAGTTTACCCGCATTGGATGAATTTATTATCACTGGCGAGCTAAACTTACTCAAATTGCAACAAATCTTAAACTGGGGAGCGAAGGCAATAGTTATCAAAAAATGCTGGTTGCTAATACCCTGATAATTGTTGAAGGTTTAGGCGGCAAATATTCGGCTTTTAAGCCTTAATAACGGCAAATCATACTGATATCGGACGACAACCTTGTTGAATTGCAACAGATAATCGGCTACTGTATACGTTGAAGTTCTCAAGGACGACAAATGAATCGATTGCTCCTCACTTTATTGGTAAGTCCGACGCTGTTTGGATCTGTGATGTCTTTGAGCGCGATCGCAAATCCCGCTCAAATTGGCGAAACACCAAGCCAATCGGCTGATTCGCCTCAATGCGTGCGATCGCCCCACACTCAGCGCATGACTTGCGTGCGCCTCCCAGCCAAAGCTACTGCTGCTAATTCTAAAGTAAGAATCAGTTGGCAGCGGCCGGGTGACGAACAGGTAGCAATGCTGGATTTTACGGAAGAAGAAAGTGATGCGGCGGCGGCGCTGTTTGGCTGCGACTGCCAGGCGTGTATTAACTCGCTGCGGCAGTTGCGCGGTTTGCCACCTCTGGATCTAGCTTCTTGAGGGTTATCCGACAGCATAGGAAGTCAGGGTTAAAAACCAGGTTTCCGATCGCTGCGCGCTTTTGAGTGCTTTTAGCTTTTTCACATTTAGAGAAATTGTAGTCAATTTGTTGCAGGATTTCTAGAGTTTTTTTATCTCTCAAAATCGGGTCTCTACTTTTTAGCTAGAACTTGTTTAAGTTGATAAGTTGCTTGCTCAATTTTTTCGATACTACCTGGGTTGACCAATCCGTAGTAGTCAAAAACGTAAACTCGATTATTTTTTGTGGCTGTTAGTTGATTCCAAAATGAATCAGATTTAAATTGGTCTAAAATTCCTTCTCCCCGATCGACTACAATGATAACTTCGGGATTAGCCTCTAAAACCTTTTCCGCTGAAAGCGTCACGTAGCCTCGCACGGGGCTATCTCCTTGCAATTGGGCTGCGACATTTTTCACGTTAAACTTACCCAGCAAATCTCCAGCCCAACTGCTTTGATTCGGCGATAAAATCGGTTGTCTGCTTACCAAAACTAAAGTGGCGGGGTTTTGATTTGGGATGTCTGATAAAAATGTTTGGTAGCGTTTTAACAGAGGTTGGGGATTCGTATTGAGGGATTTAGCTAAAGTGGTTGTTAACTCTTCTAGCGATTTCCAGCTATCAACTTGAGTTAGTAAAGTTTTAATTCCAAGCTGCTGCAATTTTTGCATTGTTTGGTCGTGAAATCCCGACGCACCTACCACCAAATCCGGTTTCAATGCGATGATTTTTTCCAGATTGGGAGGGGTGCGTTCGGCAGTGACTGCGGTAATCCCTGTAAATTTGGGGTTGCTGCTGACTAATGCGCTGCCGGGAATTCCTACAAGTTTGGTTGGGTCGAGTTGATGGATAATATCGGCGGTTAAAGGTGTTAAAGCTACAACTTTTTGTGCTGATTCGCTGTTAGTTGTTTGTGGTTGATTTGCTGGTGAACCAGCAGGAGTTGATTGCTGAATTTGGGGTGAAGTGGCGGCGGAGCAAGCGGTAAATGCTAAACTCAGCAACAGGATAGCGGTACGATAAAAAAAAGTTTTGTACATAGTTTTGGGTAGAGTTACAGCGAGTTTAGACCAGGTTGAGACAGAATTGACGGGAAGTGCGATCGCACTCAGAAATGATTGTTGAGGGTTGACTGTTGACGGTTGACTGTTTGGATATTTGAACAATACCGATGCAACCGGAAACGATCAGACGGGAAGTTCGATCGCACTTTAGCGCTTAATGATTTAAATATCAATAGTTTACGGTAGATTTTGTATAAAAAACCGCCTTTCTTGCCTGAATGCGGATTTTTTAAGTATCTCTTAAGTTTTATTCGACCCTTTGCAATCAAGACTAGGCAATAGCTTAAAGCCTTTGCCACTCAGATAGAACAGCGGATGGTGGCAATAAGTTAATAGAAATAATTATGAATAAATTGAGAAATTAGTGCGAGCAAAAGTTTATATTTAGCATAAATTTATTAACTCTGAAGAGTAGGAGCGATCGCACAAATCTGCAAGCCTACAGAAGTTTCTAAAATGATAGCTTCTACGCCAAAAGTCTGAGCTAAATTATCAGTAGTTAAAACTTGTGCGGGAGTTCCTACACAAAAAAGTTCCCCTTTATTTAACATAGCAATTCGCGAACTGTACCTAGCAGCTAAATTAATTTCATGCAGCACCGTAATAATCCTCAATTTGTGTTTTAGATTTAGTTGGTTAAGCAAATCTAACAATTGCAACTGATAGCAGATATCTAAATAAGTAGTAGGTTCATCTAATAGCAAAACTTGCGGATTTTGAGCCAAAGCTAAGGCGAGGAAAGCGCGCTGGCGTTCGCCTCCTGAGAGTTGTTCGACGGGGCGATCGCGAAATTCCTCAATCCCTGTTTGACTGATAGCAACTTCCACATTTTCTGCATCTTCCTTGCTCAATTCCCACTGCCACCAACCCTGATGAGGAGAACGCCCCAAACTAACTAATTGCCGTACCGTCAAACCTTCGGGTATTGTTTGGTGCTGCGGCAAAATCGCTAATTTTTGAGCGACAACAGCAGCAGGTTGAGTATGAATTGCTTTGCCATCAAGCAACACACTTCCTTGCTGTGGAGTTAGGATGCGGCTAACTAACTTCAAAAAAGTAGACTTACCAGAACCGTTGGCACCGATGAGACTCAACCACTCACCAGGTTGTAAAGATAAAGTGATGTTGTGGGCGATCGCAACTTCGCCGTAACCACCAGTTAAATTTTGAATTTCTAAAGACATTAGATTTTGGTAATGGGTAATTGGGCATGGGGCATGGGGCATGGGGCATGGGGCATCGGGCATCGGGCATCGGGCATTGGTTACTAATAACTAATAACTGATGACTAATAACTAATAACTAATGACTAATGACTAATGACTAATGACTAATAACTAGAACGCCGATAAAGCAGCCAGACAAACAGGGGAGAACCCAACAAAGCCGTCACCGTACCCACAGGCAATTCTACGGCACCCAAACGAGCCAAAAAATCAGCAAAAGTCAACACCCAAGCACCGGCGATCGCACTCAACGGCAACACAAACCGATAATCATTACCAACCAACAAACGCACCCCGTGAGGCACAACCAATCCCACAAAACCAATCAATCCGCCGATGCTGACAGCACTCGCAGCTAGCAAAGTAGCAACACCCCCAATCAACAAGCGCGATTGCACCAGCGAAACCCCCAAACCAACAGCTAAATCGTCACCCAAAGCCAGCAAATTTATCGATCGCCCTAAAAAACATCCTAACAGCAAAGCACCCAAAATATAAGGCGCAGCCACCTGCAAATCCGACCAACCGCGACCGTTCAAACTACCGATCAACCAATTCAAAGCAGCTTGCAAACGGCTGTCTTCAGCTAACAGCAACAGTGTAGTTTGTATTGCCCCAAACAGAGAACTCACAGCCACACCAG
Organism: Microcoleus sp. B3-D7; assembly: GCF_036705305.1. Taxonomy (NCBI): domain Bacteria; kingdom Bacillati; phylum Cyanobacteriota; class Cyanophyceae; order Oscillatoriales; family Microcoleaceae; genus Microcoleus; species Microcoleus sp. B3-D7. Next base: position 66,918 of record NZ_JAUBUE010000009.1, read on the forward strand.
CTAAAACCAAACGTTCCACAGAAATCCCCGTTTTAGTTTTTCCCAAAAAGTAGACCAGCATTGAAGTTAAAATAGCACCTATCCAAGCCGCCAAAGGCACCCAAGTTTGAAATATTCCCAAAGTCAGCATGGTAATCGCAACCAACCCCGCACCCGCCGAAATTCCTAATACAAAAGGATCGGCTAAACCGTTGCGGAGCAAACCTTGCAGCAAAGCCCCCGACATTCCTAAAGCCGCACCAACCGTCAGCGCTGCCGCCACTCTGGGCAAACGCAATTCCCAGAAAATAGTTTGATTGACAGCATCACCTCGGTGCAGAAATGCTTGCCACAATTGATCGGCACTCATCGGCACCGCACCAAAAGAAAGCGAAAGGGCGATGGTTAATAGCAAACCCAATCCTAAGAAGACAACGGCCTGAAAAACTCGATATTTTAGCCAGATTTTTTGCAGCTTCACTACATTACACCACAATCTTGATTAACAGCACTAAATACCATATTTCCTCGGTTGAGAATGCTCGAACTCGTTAACTACAATAACAATAACCGATTCACCTGAAGACGGCTTCAGTAGGAGCAGATGAGCAGGCGATCGCACCCGCCGCCAAAATTAAATGTATAATATTAACGAAGTAAACCGCTACCAGTGAATCATGTCCGCAAACACCGCGCTACCCCCAGCCCTAGCTAAAATCGTTCAGCGCTTTCAGCGACATTCCGATCCAAAACAGCGCTACGAACAACTGCTGTGGTATGCCAAAAGACTCCCAGCATTTCCTGAAAGCGACAAACTGCCGGAAAACAAAGTTTCTGGCTGCGCGTCGCAAGTTTATGTTACTGCAAATTTGGCAGACGGAAAAGTTTTGTATCAAGGCGATTCAGACGCTCAGTTAGTCAAAGGATTAGTTGGCTTGCTGGTGGAAGGTTTGAGCGGATTAACGCCTGCTGAAATTGTCACCATTACCCCAGATTTTATTCAAGACACGGGATTGAATGTGAGTCTGACACCTTCCCGCGCTAACGGATTTTACAACATCTTTCAAATGATGAAAAATAAGGCACTTGCTTGTGAATTGACCAAGCAAGCCGAAGCAAATTAAAAGAATAAACAGCCATGACTCAAACTACAAATTTAACAAAATCAGGTTCTGGCAACTATCCCGCCGCAGTTCAAGAATATATCTGGAATTGGGAAAAAACGCAAATCAAAGTTATTTACGAAACCATAGGACAGGGAAATCCTGTATTGCTGCTGCCTGCTTTCAGTACGGTTTCCACGCGAGAAGAAATGCGTCCTTTAGCAGAATTGTTAGCTCATAAATTTCAAGTCGTGAGCTTAGATTGGCCGGGTTTTGGCGACTCGGATCGCCCGCGAACCGACTATCAACCGCAATTATACCATCAATTTGTCAAGGATTTTGTTGAGGCAATTTTTAATAGTCCGGTTGCTGTAGTTGCTGCTGGTCACGCTGCGGGTTATGCGATGCAGTTAGCGCAATCACAGCCGAATGTTTGGTCAAAGATTGTGTTAGCTGCACCGACTTGGCGCGGGCCTTTGCCGACGATGAGCAAACAGCAAAGCGGATGGCACGGAATGGTGAGAGAATTAGTACGATCGCCCTTACTGGGACAATTTCTATACAAACTCAACACTGCACCGTCATTCCTCAGTTTGATGTACCGCCGCCACGTGTATGTTGATGCAGCTAAAGTCACGCCGGATTTCATTCAAAATAAGTGGAAAATTACGCAAAAACCCGGTGCTCGCTACGGTCCCGCTGCCTTTGTGACTGGTGGTTTAGATACGGCAAAAGTGCGATCGGAATTTACAGATAAATTTCAACAATTAGCCGTGCCGGTGATGGTTGTAATTGCTGAAAATGCGCCACCAAAATCAAAGGCTGAAATGGAAGCATTAACAGAATTACCGGGTGTTGAATCGCGAGTTATTCCTGGTTCTTTGGGTATGCACGAAGAGAATGCAGAAGCGTTAGCAAATGCGGTTAAATCTTTTATTTGAGAGAATTAAGAGAGAATGAACCGCAGAGGGCGTAGAGAACACAGAGGGGAGAAGGGAAGAGGGGATGAATGCAAGCTGTTTTTTTTACGTTAGTTTGGATGGTTTGCTATTGGTTTTGTCTGCCAGTTTATGCTGTCGGAGATTCGCCGATGGTCAATTTGCCAAAGAGTACGATCGAAGGTGCGATCGACTTTCACATTCATTCTTCTCCTGATGTGATTCCTCGCAGGTTGGATGATTTTGAGGTAGCGAAATTAGCTGCTAGTGCGAAGATGAAAGCTGTTGTATTGAAAAATCACTTTGCGAGTACAGCAGCGCGGGCAGTTTTGGTGAATAAAATAGTACCAGAAATCAAAGTTTTCGGGGGAGTTGTTCTCAATAAGTCGGTAGGGGGAATTAATCCCGAGGCTGTAGATGCAATGCACCGCATCGGTGGCAAATACGGTAAAATAGTGTGGTTGCCAACGGTTGATGCTGAGCATCACTTGCAGGTTTTTCACAAGTCGGGAATTGGGATTAAAGTTGCGGAAAATGGCAAGGTTTTACCGGAAACAGCAGCGGTGTTGAAGATGGTAGCCAAAGAAAATTTAATATTGGAAACCGGTCATATTTCCTCAGAAGAAGTGATGGCAGTTGTCGCTGAAGCCAACCTGCTCAACATTAAAAACATCCTGATTACCCACGCAATGGCGGATGTACCCGGTTTATCCCTAGAAAATATGCAAACAGCCGCCGCAGCCGGAGCTTTCTTAGAACTCGCATTTGTGAACGATTTGATGGGAGAAAATGCCGCTGATGAGGCACACAAAAACTGGCATCAAGTTTCTATTACTAAGATGGCAGCAGCGATTAAACTAATCGGAGCAGAGCATTTTGTTATGAGTACGGATTTGGGAAGAGAACCAGATCCTTTGCCGGCGGAAGGTTACAAATTATTTGTGGAAAAATTGATAAATGAAGGCCTTTCTCCGCACGAAATTGATTTAATGACGAAACACAATCCAGCTCGATTGTTAGGCATTTAGAATTGGTAATTGGGTATTGGCAATCGGGGATTGGGAACCGCTAATTGGGAATTCTTTTCCTTCTTCCCTCTTCCTTCTTCCCTCTTCCTTCTTCTTTCTTCCTTCTTCTATTCTTGATTGCCTTTGCCCTTCAAGTATCCGTTATCTGCAATGCGCCAAGCACCCCCAGCATTGCCCGTTAAATCGCAATCTTCCACGGTAGCAATGCCATCTCTGTAAACGGCGATCGCCTCACCTTCATTACCATTAATCCGACACCGGCGCACGAGCAATTTTCCTCCCAATCCGACACCTATTCCCAAACTGCCGTTGTCAAAAATACTGCAATCTTCCACCGTTGCTTTCCCATTATCCGATATAAAAATTCCGTTCCATACCCCATTATGAATTTGACTGCGGCGGAGGATAGAATTTGTATCAGGGCCGCAAATTCCCACCACAGAATAGTCTGCAGAAGTGATATCGCTGTCTTCTATGATTAACTCGCCTTTGCGAATATCTACAGCGTAATATTTCCCAGTGGCCCTCAGCGTTAAACCCCGCACTAAAGCAGTATCAGTTGCCATTTTTATGCAGTTTGAGTTGATACTTTCAACCACAATGCTATCGACCTCTCCGCTGCCGATAATTTCTACCGATTGGTCGAGAATTAAACTTTCACGATAAACGCCTGGATGCACGTCAATGCGCGTGCCGGCTGCTGCATTTTTCAGCGCTTCGCTAATAGTAGTATAATCGCCTTGACCCTGCTGAGAAACAACAAATCCTTGACTCTTCCCAACTTTGGTATCTGAAGTAGATGCTTCAATTTGCTCTGATTCCGAGTCAAAATGCTCAGATTGTAGATCCCCCGCTTCTGAAAGTTGCGATGTTAGCTGCAAGCGTTCTTGATAAACTGTCTCTAGTTGGTGTTCTAACTCGGATACTTGAGATTGAAGTTGAGCTTGATTCTGGTTTGCTGTCTCGATTTGACTTTGGAATTCCGACAGTTGAGAATAAAGGTGCGATCGTTCTCTGTTAGCAGTTTCTAGCTGAGATGTCAATTCATCGCGACTTTGACGCACACTTTCTAACTGACTTTCTAAGTCGGATACTTGAGATAGAAGTTGAGTTTGATTTTGATTAGCTGTTTCGATTTGACTTTGCAATTCCGAGAGTTGAGAAGTGAGCTGAGATTCCAATTCAGAGCGAGTTTGACGCACCCTCTCTAGCTGAGCTTCTAAATCAGATACTTGAGATTGAAGTTGAGCTTGATTCTGATTGGCTGTGTCGATTTGACTTTGGAATTCCGAGATTTGAGAAGTGTGCTGAGATTCCAATTCAGAGCGAGTTTGACGCACGCTCTCTAACTGATGTTCTAAGTCCGATACTTGAGATTGAAGTTGAGTTTGATTCTGATTGGCTGTCTCGGCTTGATTTTGAATTTCCGAGAGTTGAGAATAAAGTTGGGAGCGTTCCGTGTTAGCTGTTTCTAGCTGAACTTCTAATTCAGAGCGAGTTTGACGCAGGCTATTTAGCTGATTTTCTAAGTCCGATACTTGAGATTGAAGTTGAGTTTGATTCTGATTAGCCGTCTCGATTTGACTTGGGAATTGCGAGATTTGAGAAGTGAGCTGAGATTCCAATTCAAAGCGACTCTGACGCACACTTTCTAACTGTTGTTCTAAGTCCGATACTTGAGATTGAAGTTGAGTTTGATTCTGGTTTGCTGTCTCGGTTTGACTTTGGAATTCCGAAATTTTAGAAGTGAGTTGAGATTCCAATTCAGAGCGATTCTGACGCACACTTTCTAATTGGTGTTCTAACTCCAAAATTTGAGATTGAAGTTGATTTTGATTCTGGTGGGCTGTCTCGGCTTGACTTTGAAGTTCCGAGAGTTGAGCATAAAGTTGCGAGCGTTCTGTGTTAGCACTTTCTAGCTGAACTTCTAAGTGAGAGCTAGTTTGACGCACACTATCTAGCTGAGATTCTAAGTCGGATACTTGAGATTGAAGTTGAGTTTCACTCTGGTTTGCTGTCTCGATTTGACCTTGCAATTCCGACAGTTGAGAATAAAGGTGCGATCGTTCTGTGTTAGCAGTTTCTAATTGAGCTTGCAGTTCTGATAACTGAGACTGGAGTTGCGAGTTATCTCCCTCCTTGCGATGTATCTGAGACTCCAATTCTGACAACTCAGACAGCAGTCTTTCTCGCTCTAAAACCACCATTTCCGATTGAAGTTGTAGTTCATGAACTTGAGAGTTTAACTGCATTTTATCCAGATTAGCAGCTTCTAACTGTCTTTGCAGTTCTAATACTTCAAATGGAGGTTGCTGTGCTTGTTCGCGAGCAGTTTGCAATTGAGAGTTTAGTATTTCGCGTTCTTGCTCTGCACTCTCCAGTAGAGCTTGTAGCTCTGACAATTCCCAAGTAAATTGCGATCGCTCTGCTTCCACTAATTCCAGTTGAGCTTGCAAACCCGACAGTTGAGACTGAAGTTGCTGCCGCTCTTCAATGGAGCGATCGAACTTAATTTGAATTTCCGACAATTGGTACTGTACCTGCAATCTGCTTTGGCTAGCCGTTTCCAACTGACTCTCAAATTCAGATAGCAGAGCGTGAAATTGAGAACGTTCTGCATCCACCGTCTCTAACTCTGCTTGCATTTCCAGCAATTGAGCGTTAAGTTGCGATCGCTCCTGCTCCGCAACTTCTAACTGCTCTTTCAGTTCTGCCACTTCTGCTAACTGGGACTCAGATTGTTGAGCATTTTCTAGCTGAAACTGCAAATCAGCAATCAGAGCATCAATTTGCGATCTATCGCGGGCAATTCCTGCCAAAAATTCTTCCATTTCCGACACTTGATTTTTTAACAATTCTTGCTCGCGAGTCACAGTTCCCAACCGACTTTGCAACTGAGACAATTCAGAATTTAGCTGATTTTCATTCTGCACCTTTTGCCGCAATTCCGAAGTTCTGGCATCCAACTGAGCAGCCAAATTCGATATAGCTTCCTGCGAACCCTGCATCCGCACCAAATTGCGTGAATTTCGCTTATTCAAAATTAGCCAGCACACTAATGCCCCGCCTCCAAATCCTATTAATAAAAGTAATGCTTCCATTTGTTTTATCTAATTAAAATAAATTGAGTTATTTTGATGCTGACCCAAAAACGGGCATCCACAAATCGCTATCTTATATCGTTTCCAGTTCCATCGGAATAATAAAATTGAGCCAACAGTTAACACTCAACCATTCAGTTTTGCGACTCCGACTCAACAGTCAACAGTCAACAGTCAACAATCATGAGGAGTGCCACCGGAATTGATATTACTCAAAGCTATCACAACTTGCCAGCCTGTGTTCACTTGGCAAAACAATTTATATTTCTTTACAAATTCCTTTTGTTTACAGGTAAGGTGCGCCCAGCGCACCCTGCAAGTCCAATTAATGAAGCAAATCCACAATATGAGGAATAATTCCGATATGCTGAGTCAACAAATAATCCAACCTATCCGCCAGTAAACTAAAAATTAAATCGTTATAGCTCATCCCGTATTCCGCCAAACCTAAAGCTACCAAACTCGTCACATTTTCCCGTGGATGTTTCAGATCCGGTTTGGGATTTGCTTCCAAAACATAAAGCGAGCCATCAGAATCACTTCGGACATCGATCCGCACCAAACTGTTCAAACTAAACTCCCAATAAATTTTTCGAGCTAACTCAATTAACTCTTGTTTTAGTTCAGGTTCGTCACCGCCCATCAACCGTCCTCGGTCGGCCGTAATCGCCTTTTGATCCATAGAAGTAAAGATGCGTTCTTCCGGCTCCAGCACCCGCTCTACAGTCGAAAAAGCAAAGGGTTGGGTATTTTTATAAAATCTGCCTTTAGCATAAGTAACATAGCCGCAGACCGCTACACAAAATTCTCGTCCCGGCAAATACTTTTCAATTAAAGCAGTATTGTGAGTGTCTCGGTGAACTTCCGAAACCGCCTGAGACAAACCCTCAATATTGTCTACAAAATGAACGTGCAGTGAAGCGCGACCGGATACTGGTTTGACAACAAACGGCCCTTGATAGTCACCAAAAGCAATGGCAAAACGCTGATGCAAATTAGGATGCAACATTCCTTGAGAAGGATGCCAAGTCATAAACGGAGCAGTTTTAATTTCGACTGATTGCAGTTCCCGCTTAAAAGCGTGTTTGTTATCTAAAGTTGAACTATTTAAAGGATTGTGACCGACATAAGGCATTCCCAACATTTCCAACAAGGCGGGAGTGTGACAAACAGGATTGTATCCCTGGACTCCGCCAGTATTCAGCCACACTAAATGGATATTTTTCTGTTTGAGTTGTTCCGGCAACTTCATGTCGTCAGGTATGACAAAGACTTGCTGAAAGCCAATTTCTACTAAGGCTTTAGCAATTTCGCGGGCGACAACTTCGTAGCTCTTCCAAGAGCGGGGATTGTGAGTTTTGTAAATCACTGCTCCGGGGCGAGCGCAGTCGCCGCCGAACACTACCGCAATCCGCAATTTAGCAAACAGCACCTCCAAATATTGAGGAAGCAAACAAAAGTCATAATGCCAGCTCTTCATGCCCATTGATGTGGGAATCATTTAAGTATTTTTTCCTTTGTATTTCATTTTTTAGCCACCGAACCGCTAGATTTCCCCAAATATATTCCCGCCAAAACCACAGAAAAAGAAAACCAATTAAACAAGCTCAAACTTTCTGAAAATAGCACCCAAGCCATAATAGCCGTAATTACGGGTTCTAGCAGCAGGAAAAAAGCTACAAATTCCGAGGACAAACGACCCAGACTGTGGATAAGCAGTCCCTGACCGAAAGCTTGGCAAATCACCGCCAAAGCAATTACAGTCAGCCATCCCTGCCAAGAATAAGGGAAAACTCGATCGCCCGCAAGCAGAACCAGTGGCAAAACCAATATACTGCCAATGAAACATCGCCATATCAATATAGTTTTTGCCGGAAACTTGGTTCGCAAATGTTCTGAAATGAGCAGATTTCCTGCATAAAACATCGCCGATAAAAGAGCAGCAAAGTCGCCGGCAAGATTGTCTCCCGCAGTTTGCAAATCGTCGATTCCGATCGCAATTGCGCCACACAAAGCCACCGCCAGTCCCACCAAAAACCTGTTGTCAAAGCGCCGCCCCAACAGGAGCCATCCCCCCAAAGTAGTAAATAAAGGAGTTAAGTTTCGCAGTACAGTAGAATTAGCGACATTAGTCTGACTTAGTGACCAGGCCCAGAAAACCACAGAAGCAGAAGAAACCACGCCTACGGCTGTTAACAGCATCACATCCTGCAGAGTGTAGTTTGATCGCTCTTCAACTTCAGCCCCAGACATTCGGCGACGCGCAACACCCGCACCATTCCATAGTCCAAATACTACAGTTGCTATCCACAAACGGTTAAAAACAGTAGCATTCGGGCTGATTTCCCGTTCGCTCAACCTAATAAAAATCGCCGCCAGCGACACCGCTAGCAGCGCCGCTGACAGCGAAACGATCGCCCAAATTTTGCCTTGACTTTCAGCTAATTCACCGTTTTTTAAACTGTCCGGCTTTCCCAAAACAATAGTTTGGTCTTCAGTTGTTAAGGCAGAGTTTAGCTCGGTTTTTTCCAAAATATTGTGCTGACGTTCAATATTTGGCTCTGGCAATTCCAGTTTTTTTGACATTCTTAAGAGTTCCAATGAAGGCAAAAGGCAGTTGTGTAGGATGCGTGACCAAAGAATATTTTGGTGGCGAAGGGAATAACTCAAAAGTCACGCACTCTACTTACTAGGGCTGCAAAAACTATTTTTTAGAGTTAACAGCAGCTTAGGTTGAAGGTTTAACAGAAAGCCTTGTCAAAGCCTCCTTTAGTGCCGGTGGCAATTGCCGGATAATCTTGTTCTTGTCGCGATCGACACCAACCAAAGTTACCTGTGCTGTCACATATAACTCCTGAGTATCAGCCGATCGAATTTCGTAATCCCAAAGCAGCCGCACACCCTCGGTAGCAGCGATCCGCGTTCTGACTGCCACAGATTGACCCATTTGTACAGCCCGGTGGTAGCGCAGCGAAAGTTCCACCACGGGCAATTCCAAACCCTGCGCCACCCAGTCTGCATACTCGATGCCGAGAGAGCGCAAACTTTCCACCCTAGCTTCCTCCATCCAAGTAATATAAGTACCGTGCCAAACCACACCGCTGTAGTCAGTATGGTGAGGATACACTCGCACCAAATATTCAAACCAGCCCTCAGAGTCCATCCCGCGCCGATTTTGAATAGCACCAGCCGGTGCGAGTTCTGGTTGAGTTCGATCGTTCTCTAACACTTTACAAATCGTTCCAAAACGCTACATTTCTACAAATCATAAGACAAACTTCAGGCTTATGCTTGACAGTAAGAAACTAGAGTACCAACGCCCTAGTTTAACGTCGCACAAGAAAACTCAACTGTTTTTACCGCCAAAACCATGATAGAAAAAATTTTAGTAGCCGTAGCCGGTCGCGGCTTGTGCGAAGAGATGTTTAATATGTTGATGGACATCCCTTCCTTGCAACAAACCTCTGTCACCGTCTTGCACGTCGTGCCGCCCCAAGTAACCTCCGATGGCATGGCTGAGAAATTGGAAGAAGGAGGAAAGATTTTAGCACAAGCAGTCCAGTCTTTGAAAATAGATCCCAGCAGAGTCAATCCTCGGCTCAAACAGGGAGACCCGAAAACCACAGTTTGCCAAGTCGCAGAAGAAGAACAATCCGACTTAGTAATTATGGGTTCCCGGGGACTCGGACGGCTGCAATCGATTTTGGAAAACTCAGTAAGCCAGTACGTTTTCCAGCTAACATCTCGACCGATGCTGTTAGTCAAAGACGACATTTACGTCAAAAAAATCAAGCGCGTCATGGTAGCGGTAGACAAATCAGAAGCTGCCAAACAGTCATTGCAGCTTGCGCTATCTTTGGTCAAAGAAGTCAGTGGCGGAGAGATAATTTTAGTACACGTCACCAAAGATTTGACGGGAAAAGCCAGCGAAGATTTAACAGCAAGTGCTGAAAAAGACCCCGTATTAGCTCCGGCAGTAGCGCTAACCAAACAAATGGGAGTTAGCTACCGCTGCGTGAGTGCTACAGGCAAGCCAGGGGAAGAAATTTGTCGGATTGCAGACGACTTGAATGCCGACTTGTTGGTAATCGGTTCCCCGGATCGGCGCCCCAGCGTTGCCAAAAACTTTGTGGATATCGATCGACTCCTGGGAAATTCGCTATCAGACTACGTGCGAGTTTATGCCAACTGTCCCGTCTTGCTAGCCCGCACAGTCGGCTAGAATCTCATCGTTAAGAGTTAGCAGCTAAAACTCAACAGTTAATAAAAAAAGCGCCTCAGCAAAAAGCTGTTGGCGCTTTTTTTTGCAAGCAGCAAAGCCAGACAGAAATAGCAGCAGTTGCTAATCTTTTCTACCTTGACGGCTAGCTGTTTGAATGTACAGAATGATTAGAAAAACACTGGGAACCAATACAAACAGAATGGTTGCCACAAACCCTAAATCGTTAACTTCCATGAAGACGCTCGCCTCTATCGGAAAATAGAAAAACACACACAACTAGGATATCACTCAAAGGCAAAAGGCAAACTCGAAGACAGAAGAAGAGCTTACCGACAAGCCTCGAAACCCTCTTTCTGGCTGGATGCCTTGCTGCCCAATCTCTTATTTGTCCTAGAAACCAAGTTTCTTTTCCTAGATCGGCAAAATGCGTGATTATACAGTGAAATAGGAAAAAAAACAAAATTATTGCATTCTGCATTTTTCTTTCCTTCTGCATCTCTAGCATCTCTAGCCTTCTGCCTTCTGAAACTCACGGTTTAGTCTTCACGCTCACCTGGCCATTGACCATAGCTTGACAAGCCAACCGATAGTTTTCGGGCTTTTTCTTGAGCTTGCGGTTCTCAAAGTCAGTGCGGGGCGACAGATTTTCACTGCCCTCGACAATTTCCACAATGCAGGTGCCGCATTGACCGTAGCCCCCGCAGTTCATCATCTTTCCCGAAAATGTGTACAAATCGATGCGGTTTTCTAGAGCTTTGAGTCTCAAATTGGCTCCGTCTGCTGCGATGACTTCCTGATTTTCCTTCACAAACTTGATATTGGCCATTGCCGATCCCTTAACGCAGTTGACATGGAACTCTATTACAAAATATTAACTAATGTGTCGGACGTTTAATACAGGATGTCCAATTGATCTGGTAATTAAAGCTCGCCCCAACTCAATCTCAAGGAGCATCCGAGAGGTTATTAGTCGGAAGATTGCTCACAGCCCGCTGGAGAGACGAAAGCCCCAGGTTGTAGGTGACAATTGCCGACAATCGGTTTCTCTCAGCCCTAGTCAAATCAGTTTCCGCCTGAATCACATCCGTCTGAGTACCCACACCAGCTTGAAACCGCAGTCTCGCCAAACGCAGAGCTTCCCTCGACTGCAAAACCCCCGCCTCAGAAGTTTCGATATTCTCAAAACTCGACTCTAAGCCAAAATAAGCTTGTTCCACTTCCCGGCGCACCTGATTGCGGAGTTGGTCAAATCGACTTTCGGCGATCGTAATATCAGCATCCCGCTGTCTCACCCTGGCGTTCGCCGCGCCCCCATCGAAGATACTCCAAGTCAGACTCGCCCGGATCGAATAACCATCGGCCCAGCCGCGAGCAGCAAACGGGTCCGGGTCGTCAGGGTCTTGCCCCAGCACGTTGTAACTACCCCCAACACTCAGTTGAGGCAAACGCCCCGCCTGAATCGATCGCCTCTGCTGCTTGCTGATATCCCTCTGCACCAACTGCTGTTCCAACTCGGGGCGATTCCTAAAAGCCTGCACGATACTCTCTTCCAAAGACAGCCTCCAAGAGCCGGCTTGCTCTACCGGATCGGCCGCTGTCAAGTTCGTTGACTGGCTGATATTCAAAATCTCAGCCAGACGCCGCTGGGCAACTCGCTGATCGCGGCGGGCTACTGACAGTTGTTGCACTTCGTTAGCCAAATTTGCCTGAGCCTGCAACACAGCAAACCGGGTTCCCACCCCTGCCCGTTCCAAGGCTTCGGCATCCCGCAAACTTTGCTGGGCATTTCTGACCGAAGCTTGGCGGATGGCAACTTGTCCGTCCGCGTTTTGCAAGTTGTAGTAAGCCTCAGCAGTGTCGAAGCGCAGTTCCTCGGCTTGGCGTTCCACATCCAGTTCCCGAAGGCGCACCTGTTCCTCTGCCGCGCGGATGTTAGCGCGCCGTCTTCCGAACAAATCGATGTCGTAGCTCAACTGCAAAGTGCTGTTGAGACTGTTGCTGCCGAAATTTGTGCCGGCTTGGGGGGCGGGCTGCCCGGTTCCATTAGCCCGAGAGTTTAACTGGCGCTGCAATCGCCGGACTCCGAGTTCTCCGCCAGCAGTCATTGAACGGCTGGCGTCCATTTGAAAATTCAGGTCTGGATAAAGAGCAGCTTGCTGTTCGCGCAAAGCTGCTCTGCTTTGTTCCACTTGCTGTCCGGCGATTTGCAAAACTTGGCTGTTGCGGCGGGCGAGGTCGATCGCCTGCTGCAAGGTAATTGACTCAGTTTGCTCGATCCTGACATCCTCGGGGTTTGTCGGAAACAGCAGCGGATTCGGGTTGGGTTCCAGGGAAGCCGGAGGATTGGTGTTTAAAAGACCCCTCGGAGGGAGAGGGGGGAAACTTTCGTTCGGAGTGCCCCGGAGAATGGGTACCGGGGAACTGGGCACAGGAATATTGTTGGGAGGGTTCGGGGAAGGCTGCTGAGCGTCTTTCGGTTCCAACCCTCTTAGAGGTGTCGAACCGCCCTGAGACAGAGTTGATGGGGAAGCCGGAGCAGCCTGTTGAGGCTTTGATGCTTGCTCGGGCTGGGTTCGAGTTGATGCGATCTTTGCTCCCCCTTGCTGCTGAGACTCGGAGGTTGGCGGGTTAAGGGCGATCGACTGTTCGGCCTCTGATGCTGATTCTGCCGCTGTGTTCGAGGTCGATCGAACATTCTGCCCTAATTCGAGCTGATTGCTAAGGGCGGAACTGTCCTGAGGTTGAGCAGGAGTCTGTGCTGAAGCACTCTGTGCGGCGTTGCTGAAAGTAATTGCAGCACCCACTCCGACTACGATGATTTGACGAAAAACACGCATAATTTTTTAATTACTCTGCAATCCTAGAGACAATTTTAGAGCAAGATTGAGGTCTCAAGTTTCTAGTCTGTAGCCTGAACTCGACGGTTACAAGTCACAATTACCCTACTCATCTTAACTTTTGAATGTTCGATTCAAAATTTAGAATTTAACTTCAGCATTTGCCAGACCGATCGCCGCCGAGATTAGTTCCTCTACTCCGCTCACCGGCAAAATCCGGGTTTTCAGCGAGCTGGCGAGCTGTTCGAGGGTCATGTCGTCTAGAAAACGCGGTTCCCCCTGTTTTAGCATCACCGACGGCAGCAGGATACCATCTCCCAAGTCTCGCCCCTGCAAAGCTTCGAGCAAATCTTGCCCGGTGAGCAAACCCGTAACAGTGATAGTTTGTCCCCAGTAGTGGCTGCACAGTGCTGCCATGTTGACGGACAAGCCGGGAATTTGGTTTAGTTGTTGTACGATCGGCTCAAAAGCTTTTTCTACAGCATTCCCCACCACCCAAACGAACTTGCGCTCTGGATCGACTTGCATCGGTTGCAGCTTCTCAAAAGCCGTTTCAAACTGCTGGATAAACTGGCGGATAGAACCGACACCGTTACCGATTTGCGGATAATCTTCGTAATCGGCAGCCGACGGCAAATCTAAACCAGCTATTAAAAACCACTCGTCAGCCAGCCAAATGCACCGCGATTTAGAATTCTGCTTTTTAGCTTTTGCGCCGCCTTTTCCTTGACTCAAAAGCACTTGAATTTTCTGCACTTGTTCGATTACTTCTCGCGCCTTTTCCGCAGTTACTGCGATTAGTTCATCTTCTGGAGGGCGAAAGCGAGTTAAACCCACCGGCACGACAGCCACCGATGCTACAGCCGGAATATTTCCGGTATGAAACTTTGCCAAATCTAACAAAGTGCGTTCTAAATGTTCCCCATCATTAATACCGGGACAAACAACTACTTGAGCGTGAATTTGCAAGCGGCGTTCTTGAAACCATTTGATTTGTTCGAGAATCTTCCCAGCGCGAAGATTTTTTAACAGCCTAATTCGCACTTCCGGTTCCGTAGCGTGTACCGAAACATAGAGAGGAGAAAGCCGCATTTGTTCGATTCTGTCCCACTCTTTTTGAGTCAAATTTGTGAGAGTGAGATAGCTGCCGTAAAGAAAGCTGAGGCGGTAGTCATCATCCTTAAGATACAGAGTTTCCCGCTTGCCCGGAGGCTGCTGGTCGATAAAGCAAAAAGGGCAGCGGTTGTTGCACTGAATTAGTCCATCGAAGAGGGCGGTTTCAAATTCTACTCCCAAGTCTTCGTCATACTCTTTTTCTATTTCTAACTTGTGAGTTTTGCCTTTGGCATCTAAAACTTCTAGTTCGAGAAATTCATCGGCGCACAGGAATTGATAGTCGATCAAGTCGCGGGGTTTTTGACCGTTGACAGCAATGATGGCGTCGCCAGCATCAAATCCAATTTCGGCGGCGATGCTATCGGGGATGACTTTGCTGATTAGGGCTGGTCGGGTTGATAAATCGCTCATATTTATTAGTTAGTGGTTGTTTTTTATTGGTTATTTGTTATTAGTGGGACTCTGTTACACTTGTTTTTAGTTGATACAACTTAGGCTATTTTATCGCCAACGATGACAGCGATTGGAACCGCATAATAAATCTCCTCGCCTTTGAAATGCGCGCCAATTCCGAGACTATCAACACCAATATCCTCTCTAAAAATTTCTCTGATTTTCTGGTCATCGCCGGGGTTGGGAAAAGAAGCAGCTAACTGTTGTTCTAGCCCAAGTTCTACCTTGTAAAAAGCCAATTTAACATTTTGAAGATTGGCATCTGCGACTAATTTTGGAAACTCTTCCAGAGTCAAGGCGCGAGTATGAGAGGGATCGCGCAACTTCTCAATCCGGTCATAAGCATTCACTTTATCCGCTGGCAAAGCAACATCAGCAATCAGGATTCGACCACCTGGACGACATACGCGAACCATCTCTGATAGAACAACATCTGGCTGCAAAAAATGATGGAAAGCGTAACGACTCAGAACAATAGAAAAAGTAGCATCGGGAAATGGTAGTGTTTCAATATCTCCTTGTTGCCAGGACAGATTAATCAAGTTTTTCTGTTGCGCCAGAATCTGGGCTTGTTCGAGCATCGCTGGTGTGATATCAATGCCAGTAACGTGACTGGCAACTTCCGCAAAAGCACAACTAACAATACCTGAACCGCAAGCAACATCTAGAACAGTGTCTTTGTCAGATACACTCGCCATTTCTCTGAGCAGGTACAGAGACTCTTGATTTGTGTGAGCGTACAATTTAGAGAATGGAATTGCCTGACGAGTGAACTGGTCGATGATGGATTCCTGATGTGCGGTCATAGTTTAGGATGTGGCTAGCGGAGAATGTTTACAGTTTAACTTGTCTAGGCTGAATTTGGCGATCGGGCGATCGCTAAATTCCGCCGAGGCGAGTGAATCGTCTTTAACAGAATTGACTTGTGTGGTTACTTAATAAACAGCATTATATTTTTTCCATAAACAGTCCTGCAATCGGCACCTTAAAAGTTATTTCGGGTAGCTGAAGCTACCATCCGAGTTGCACCGCTTGCCGTATCCATTGTGCTACATCAGAGGGTCTTACTGGTATTTCAGAGTGATTTATACTCCCGTTTTGAGGATGAGGTCGATCGGTGAGGATAACTAACACGCCCGCCCGGTTCTTCAGCGTGTTCGACAGCAACATGAAGATTTCCGCCCTGAAAGCACTCTTGTGTATAAGTAGGTTGTCTGCGGATGAGCCAGATGAAAGGCTTCCCATCAACTAGGATTTTTCTTGTTCCTTTTGTCGGTATTGACATAGTTTGTTTCAGCTTAAATATTTCAGCATTTTCAATAAGCATTTATCCACCGAATTTTTGACTAAAAACATAGGTTTTGTTGCAGAGTTTTTGCTCCTAACCGGGTTTATGTGACAGGCGCAAAATCTCAGTTTCAAGCAACCTCAATCATGATATTAAACTGTGCTTTCTAAATCTTCTCCGTCAGATGAAAAAGCGGTAATGTTTCTTCGGTCATTGCTTGCTGCCAAGATTGGTGAAAGCTTGCTGCTCAATTTCCTACTGCTTTGCATGGGCATATCATATCATGTCCGGTGTATTACCAGCGATCGAGACGGTTTGTAGTGCGGACTAAAGTCCGCAGGATTTTGCGGACTTTAGTCCGCACTACGAACTTGATGATGGTTATTTTAGTTTCCCACGATCGCATACCACAAACTCAGCATCAGGCACAAACTCGCTAAATGTTGTGGAATCAAAGATTTAATTGAGCGCTTGGCAATTTTTTGAGTTACAAATATTGTAACTAATAATGATACAATCAAAGTGAAACCTTGCAAAAAACTAATCACTGCTGGATCGCCAACAAAACTCGGTAAATCATCTCTAATTTGTCCGAAAGTGGCAAAAGTTACGGGAATTACTCGACCGCCTTCCTGCAAACCCAATCGCCAATAGTGAGCCAAACTACCGCCCCAGACTAAGGGTAAATAACCGTAGGCGAGAGAGACAAATGAGAGGGGTTTGTAGGTTGTAAATGGCATGGTTTCTGCTTGTCCCAATCGATAAATTGCCTGCATGATTGCGTAGGCAATTAGGGGAATCATCGGCGGGATAATTAACACTGCTATCGACAGTCCTAAATGAGGTAAAAATTGCTCTAAATTGATGCCCAGTCCCAACCAACTATTTATCTCCTGCAAGCGATGCAGATAAATACCGCCTAATAATAGAAATAACAGGGCAACTTCATAACTGTGAGGAACGTGGGTAGTCCATAATTCGATGCCGGGAGGGCGCAGATTTAATTCTACCGATCGATGCGGACAAGCTTTCAAGCAAGTCATACACAACACGCAATCTTTATTATCGGTTAATTGGGCGGGATGGGAATAAATCGGACAGCCATTAGTAGTTAATCCTTCCCCCAAGCCGGGGCCGCCTTTGTAACATTGGTAGGTGCTGCATTCCGCCGCGCAGGTTCCTTGTTGGGCGCGAAGTTCGATAATTGAGAGTTTAGCAAATAATCCATTCATTCCCCCGATCGGGCATAAATAACGACACCAAAATCGTCGCTCGAAGATTAGGGAAAAAATTACCGCCCCGGCGGTGATGAGCAACAACAAACAACTGGATAAATAGGCGGTATTTTCTAAATTCCACAACTCTTCCCACAGAAATATCAGAGTAAATAGCCCAAATAGAAGCCAGCCACCCCATTTCTCGGCTTGTTGGCGCGGCCATTTATTGAGAGTTCGAGGGAAAATTTTCAGCGATAGTTTTTGGACGATTTCCCCATAAATCATAAAAGGGCAAAAAGCACACCACAATCGTCCGATGATGGGGAATAATAATAAAATTAACGGCCACCACCACGCCCAAAAGATATTTAGGGCAAAATTATGTTGTCTATCTTGGGGAGCAACAAACAGGATAATTACCACCAATGCAAACACCCAGGTGGTAAACCAATAATTCACGCGATCGGGATACCAATCGCTCCGTAAAAATTGCCTAAATTTTGGATAAATATTTAATAAATTCAGCCGAAACTTTTGTTTCTTTGCTGCTTGGGCCCAAAACACTTCTTCCGTTAATACCTGACTCCCCTGTGCTTGAACTAAGGCGCGCTCGACCATTCCCTGCAATTCCTGCAAATTCCCTGGAAAATCGTAGGCTTGTAAGCGGCGAATTGCTTCCGGTGTAACTTGGGGCTTGACTAATTTCTTTTTGCGACCAATGATATTGAGATAATAGTTAACCTGTGCTTCTAAATCTGTTTTTCGCACCCGCAAGGATGGGACTTTAATCTTGTGTTGTGTCAGCTTATCTAGCTTGGGCTGCACAATTTCTGAGATTAAAATTATCCGGGCCTTACTAGGACGCGGTGGTCGCGGTATTTGTCCTTCCTTAACAACTGGCGTATAGGTTCCCTCGGTTAATAATTGCTGAATTTGGGGGCATAATTGAGCGGGTAATTCTTGCACGTCATTTAAAATTAACGTCCCTTCTCCCAACCATTCCAATAACCCCGGTTTGCCGCCCAACCGCCCGAATAATTCCGCTCCATTGCTTTGAAGTAAAGCACTTTTAATCTGAATAATTGGCTCGTTGCGGCGATGGGAACCGAAATGAATTAAAGCAGCTAAATTATCCTTTTCTAAACCAGGTTCGCCAGAGATTAATACCGATCGGCTGTCACTCGATGCCGTGCGAATTTGTTGGCGCAATTTCACTGCATAACGACTATTGCCAATGACTCCCCGTCTCGCCCTAGGTACTAGATAGCTGCGGAGGGCATTTTGACGCTCTCGTTCGTAGGCAATTTCTGCTTCTAGCTGCTCTAATTTCGCCGCCAAACGTTGAGCGTAGGCTTCGGCGATCCGTGGATATCTTTCTAGCAAAGCACGCCAGCGATCGGCACTAATTACCCAAAATTGACATTCTGTCCGAGTTATAATTCGGCTATCTGCAGGTTGTGATCGCTGGAGGGCAGATAAATTCACGATCGCCCCCGGCAACAAACTACTCGCCCACATTAATCCCGGTTGTTTGCTGCGGTAGCGATCGGCTTGTCCCCGTTCTAAAATATAGAGATTAGTGATAGGCGTATCCTCAATTACCACTCGAAATCCGGCGGGAAAAGTTGCCATTTCCATTTCACCCGCGATCGCCTGTAAAATCTCGCGGGATAATATGCCTAATTCGGTACTCTCTTCGAGCCAGTTAACTAATGTTTCGGTAGACATCGCTTAGCGTCGGCGAAAGCCGAATCGTGATAGTTGGTGTAGCATATAACAGATTCCAAGTTTATGAAGCACACCCCAGAAACCCGGTTTCTTTGTACCAATAGCTGAAAACTGCTATATATTATAGTGCCAAAAATCCTCATCATAATTCCAAGTTAACCTCAGCCATTGTTGAGTTCCATCAACGAGAGTTTTTCGTTTGAGTAAAGCCACTTTTCAAAATTCACTTTACAGCGTCCCCACTCCTTGTCTGTCATTGCAAACCAATCAGTATCCCTATTTCTGCCACGAACAATCATATGTTGTCGGAAACGCCCTTCATAGAGAAATCCCATTCTGGCGGCCGTAGTTCGGCTAGCATGATTAAGTGCATCGCATTTCCACTCAACTCTACGGTATGAATGGCCGTCAAAAAGATGCTGAAGTAATAAAAACTGTGACTCTGTATTAACTTTACTTTTATGTACAGCAGGGCTAAACCACACATGACCGATTTCTGCTCGACGGTGATTGGGAACGATCGCTAGTAATGCGACAATCCCCACTTGAGTATTACTGGAGTTTTCAAAGACTGTCCAAGTCAAAGGATCTGACTTACCAATCATTTCTCTTTCCATCCAGTATTGCATGGCAGAGGGACTTTCAAACGGACCATAGAACAGATAGTGCCACACCGCTTGCTTTTCACGAGTGCCATGCGAGATCGAATAGAGTTCACCTACATCTCTTGTTGGAACGAGGGGCTTCAGCGTGACAAATTGACCCTTGAGTTGGATATATTCTGGTGGTTGCCAATTCTGTTGCTGCATAATTTTTTATCGTCGATCTACAGCATTTCTTAGCAAGAATTTACTGCTCGATTATAGATTACAATGAAACTGTATAACGACCAAGGTTAGTAGCGGCAGATAACCTTTGCATGACTTCCACAAGCAGGATAAACTTTCAAATTTCCAGTTGACAGGTTGCCACTCAAATCCGCCCCGATCGCAAATGTCCGATACCCGGATACAGAAAATGATAGGCCAACATTAACGTGCGATCGCCTGCAATTTTTTCCTGTACAGCTTGGCGGGTAGTTGCAGCCATCTCTCGATCGGCATCACAACTTAGCTTCCAGTGTGGGTTCCATAAATTAATCGTATTAATGTGAACCGTAACTGAGTCATTAAGTTGATTATATCAGTTCACCATCTTTAATCTTGGTCTCATTTTCAATAGACTCAAAAAATTGCGAAATCTGTTCAGTAGATATGATGTGATAAACACTTTTGCTACTTCGCGCCCGATCGATATATTGGCGATATCATTGGAGTTAAATATTTGTGAGACAACCAAAGCACGCGGTAACCGATCATCGAACCCTTGAATATTGGACTATTTTCTGGCCAGCCTTCGGGCGGATTAAAGTAAGCCGAGATCATTCGTTTAGTCACCCACCAGAAATGCACGTATAGCGGTAGATCGACATAAACCAGAGTATCCGCCTCATCAAGTCGCAGCCAGACGGTTTCCATGCAACCAAACCCGTCAATAATCCATCTGTCAGTCTGCCAAATTTCCTGATGGGCGCGCTTCTAGTGTTCCTGTGACACCTCAACGCCGCCCGATCAATATTTAATCTTGTCCAAGACGTAAAGCGGCAACCCAGTGATGTCGGATAATCTCTTGCTGAGAGTTGATTTACCGCCTCCAGGGTTGCCAAATACTGCTACTTTTTTCACAGCCACTCTCCTTTTAGCGTTACCGAAATTAATAGGATACAAGCCCCATCCTTAGCTTGACGGCTTTTCTATACTACAATAATTACGTAAAGTTTTTCCACGTCAATGATACTTTTAGAGTTTAAGGCTAAGGCAAAAACAACTCAATACGCTGCTGCAGACGAAGCGATTAAAACCGCTCAGTTTGTCCGCAACAAATGTGTCCGTTTTTGGATGGGCAACCGAGGTGTGGAACAAAAAGATATGTATCGTCACAATACAGCGTTGAGAGCTGAATATCCCTTTGTCAAAGCCTTAAACTCTCATGCTTGTCAAGTTGCAGCTCTTACGGCATATATAGGGCAAAAAAGTGTGAGTAAGGTGCGAGGGCGAGCGATTGCTTTCTTACCCATTACCGGACATAACTCACCGCCCTTGAGAAGGGCTATAATTAGGTTCAAGTCAGTCCTATTTTATATATTTCGCACTGCCCCACCTGCGAGCGCCGTTAAAATGGCTACGCCAAAAGCTAGCCGATACAATACAAATATCCACGTCTTTTGAGTTTGCAGGAACTTCATTAGCCAGGCGATCGACAAATAAGAAAACACAAATGCCGAAATCGTTCCCACTATCAAAGCTGCAACTCCAGCATCGCCGATTCCTTGTGCCAAATCACCCTTTAATTCCACTAATCCAGCCAGAGTAATCGCGGGAATTCCCAATAAAAAAGAAAACCGCGCGGCAGCAGGTCTTTCCAATCCCATGAACAATCCTGCTGTTAGAGTGGAACCCGATCGCGAACACCCCGGAATCAATGCGATTGCTTGAGCTAATCCCATCAAAATACCGTCTTGAACAGTTAACTTTTCAAAAGTGCGATTGCGCTTGCCAATTTTTTCTGCTGTTGCTAAAAGTAGCGACATGACTATCGAAGCAATGGCGATGCTGGCCAAACTCCTGAGCGGCGACTTGTCAAAACCTGGAACCAATGCCTTGATTAGCAGCCCAAAAAAGGCTAGAGGTATTGTTCCCAAAACAAATCCCAGCGCCAGTTGAAACTCTTGCGATTTGTAGTCGCGCCGCACCACAGCATCTACAGCACCCAAAGTTATAGTTGTCAAGTCTTTCCAGAAATACCAAAGCACTGCGACAATACTGCCCAACTGAATTACAGCAGTATAAGCAACCCCCGGATCGCCCCATCCCAGGGCGATCGGCACTACCTTCAAATGAGCGCTGCTGCTGATGGGCAAAAACTCTGTTAATCCTTGTATAATTCCTAAAACAATCGCCTGCACCAGATTGATGTTAGCAGGCCCGGAAACCTCAGCAGCGGGCGTTTGGGCGAGGAGTGCGTCAAGCAAAGCTATCATTAGTTGTGAATTCCCAGTTGTCAGTTTCTAGTAATCAGTTTAATTTAAGATCATGCAGCCTTCTGGGAAGCTAGAAGCCCACCCCACCACAAATAAATTTTATTGTGGCGCGGACTGGAACTGTCCGCCCCTGAAAAGTCGATGATCGCAAATAGTGATCTTCGGCCTGTAGAATCGCCTTGTCGATCGCAAGTATCAGCAATTTATGATCATCGAGCCGAAACTACTTTAACCTATTCAACAACCTTTGCCTACATTTTGCTGATAGACTTAGGAAAGTTTTTGCATCTGATTTCGCTTTCGTTACAGCAACTGCCCACAACCTATGATATTTCCTGAGAACAAAAATTCAATTGTTACTGCTGCTTCTGGCATCCGCTGGCTGAGGCGAATCTTGTCAGCCAGTCTTGTAACAGTAGCGATCACACTTAGCTTCATACTGCTAAGCGGCACGGCGCCAGCTTTAGCAACTCTTACGGACGATCGCTTTGACGGTACAATCTTTGCACTCTACGCCGGCAACGGTTCCCTAGTTCCTCCTAAAGTCAAGATTGCAGATTCTTTCAAACGCCATAAACCCGTACTGTTAGTTTTTTACACTGATGACAGCAGCGACTCCAAGCAATACGCGATCGTCGTCTCTCAACTCCAGGAATTTTACGGCCGCGAAGCCGATTTTATGCCCATAACAATTGACTCTTTGCCTCCGCAACCGTCACCAGAAATCACCGAACCGAGCCATTATTACGAAGGTTTCGTACCTCAAACTATCATCCTAGACCAATCGGGGAAAGTAGTTTTTAATGAGAAAGGACAAATACCATTTGAACAGGTAGATGATGCTTTTCGGAAAGTATTTGACTTGCTTCCCAGAGAAAAATCTATCCCGCTCAAACGCCGTGTCGTGAACGAACTCAATATCGAATTGTCGAAGTAATAGGTAATGGTAATTGCTAGTCGCTATAGCAATTTTCAAGGAGTCCTTAACGAGAGTTTTGTTGTTTTATATTGGGTAAGGTACGCAATGCGCGCCCTACATTTAGGGTGATACAGTCAACAGTCAACAGTGAATCATCATTCTGCCTCAGTAATTCTTTACAAACACCATCTCGGGTATCAGGGCAAAATGGACGTGAACTATTTAAACTTTAAACAATGAGTAGAACCTTAATTCCTGTGATTCTGGCCGGTGGTAAAGGCGAACGTTTTTGGCCGCTGAGCCGCAAGCAGCGGCCCAAGCAGTTTTTGAGTCTCGACGGTAGCGGCAAGAGTTTGCTGCAGGCTACTGCGGAAAGACTTTTGGAATTAGGTAACGGTTGGGACGATTTGTGGGTGGTAACGTCGGAAATGTTGGCTGCGGGGGTTCGCGAACAGTTGCCACTGTTACCACCGGAGAATTTGCTGGCGGAACCGGAGGGCCGCGATACTGCGCCAGCGGTGGCCTGGACTGCTATAGAAACTGCGAAGCGTTACGGTGAGGATGCGGTTGTTGGTTTTTTCCCGGCGGATCACTGGATTGGGGAACCACAGGAGTTTATCAAGACTTTGGAGGCGGCGGCAGAGTTGGCGAAAAATCAGGATGCGATCGCCACTTTGGGAGTAAAACCGAGTTATGCTTCGACTGGTTACGGCTACATCGAACAAGGCGAGGAAATTGGCAGTTTTGGGGGTTTTCCGGCTTATCGGGTGGCCAGGTTTACGGAAAAGCCCGATCGCACCACTGCTGAAGAATTTGTCGCCAGCGGCAAGTTTAGTTGGAACGGCGGCATTTTTGTATTTCGAGTCGAAACAGTCTTGACAGAATTGCGAAATCATGTACCGGAAATGATGGCTGCTTTGGAAGCAAAAGGCGCACAGGCTTACTCGGAATTAGCCAAAATAAGCATCGATTACGCGCTGATGGAGAAGACGCAAAAAGCCTGTGTTCTGCCCGTAGGCTTTAGCTGGGACGATTTGGGAGATTGGAATGCCATCGGTCGTTTGCTGCAAGGAGACAAACCGAATGTGGAATTAGCAAAACACGTCGGAATTGACACCAAAGGCGGCATTTTCTATGCAGCCGATGAGAATGAGGTGATTGTCACCATTGGTTTAGAAGATGTGGTAGTTGTCAGAGATGGCAATGTAACTTTGATTGTGAAAAAGGACAGGACGCAGGAGATTAAACAGGTAATCAAAGTGTTGGGAGAAGATGAGAAATTGAAAGACTTGCTGTAAGGGTAGCACAACACTAAAAAAGCCGGTTCGTAGTAAGGACTTCAGTCCTTTATTACCCAACTTGAAAACAAGAACAAAAATCCTTACTACGAACTTTTGGACTAAACCCAATTCACAGCCAACTTATTGATTAGAATCTACTTTCTTCTTGAAATGCTGAGCAAATTCACTTAATGAGTTATTTCGGGCGATCGTTTGATTGTTAATCTCTAATTTTTCTGCAATTTTCTGTGAGTAATTTTCCTCATATTGCGACTTTTTTAAATCCCTTGGTTGAAGTTGAGGATTAATCTTTTTGAGAATGACTTTAGAGAAATCTACTAAATACTCTTTAGCATTTTTCCCCCCTGATTCTGCTTCGATTATTAACTCAGTTCTACCTTTTTGAAATTTTTTAGCCAACTTTACCCATTGCGGATCGCTTCTAGTTTGCTGATTTTTCCTAAAGTAGCAACAAATGCCTAGACAGTCAACTAATAACCAAGCTTCCAGTTCTTGACGTATCATAATCAACAAAGCTTTACCTTGAGATTGTGCTACAACTCTATTAATTCTATTAATTAAAGAATTAGGTTCTTGCAAACGTTTAGCTTCTGATTGTACGCCATCTGCATCCAGCAAAAATATGACCAATTCACTACTTTTAAGGTACGTATCAACTGCTTTTTTTAATCCGTCAGAGTCGGTTTTTTTTATAGCTTGATTGAAAGCTTCCTTAGAACTGTCCAAGACCGTTATATTAGAGTCATAATATTCAACAATTTTTTGAGCTATGCAGCAAACAGTTTTACTATCAAAATCTGACTCTGGAGTCCAAATACGAATACTACTCATGCTATTTTTCTAAAATTTCTTGTAGTAAATGACTGTGATAAACTGCACTGCCTACTCCAAAGTCTCTCATCCATTCAGATAAATCATCCCGACTTTTACTCAACTCATCTAAAAGAAATGCTTGTGTTCCAAAGCCATCTCTTTTGCTGAGGAGAATTACAGAAACATCCGAATTTATTGCCTCCAAATTGAAACAGTCAAGTAACTGAGAACTATGAGTTGTAATAATTACTTGCGTTTTTTTAGACAGTCTTTCTACTACAGATGCAACATCTCTTAAAATTCCGGGATGAAGATTTCGTTCTGGCTCTTCAATACCAATCAGCGTAGGTAGCTTATCTTCATGAAGTAGGGTATAGTAAGCTATAATTCTGAGAGTGCCATCTGACATATTAGATAAGGGAACCTCTAAGCTATCTTTTTCCAAGACTTTAACAATAGTCTCTCCTTCTTCTGTGACGCCTGACTTTAAGCTGATACCCATACAGCTATCAAGTTCTTGACTGATTAAGTCAAACTTTTCTTGCTTGTTTTCAGCCCAGTATTGTAAAACCTCTTGAATTTTCCTACCTCGGCTGCCAAGACTAGGAGTATTTTCTGGTGCGATGGGAATATTGCCACCAATCACAAACATGGCGCTTCTTCTCATCAATTCAGGATCTAGATTGTAGAAGTCCCAATTTTTAATAAATTCTGCTAGTCTTGCAGTAAATGGTTTGTCTCCAAAATCACCAGCAGACTTTAACGCTAAATTACCAGCTTTGGATTGATAGATTTGAGAATTTCTACCATTTTCATCTTTGACTTTACCTTCGCCATTTTTGATGTCTATTACTTTAGTTTTACCTATAAAAAGTGTTTCTTGAGAATAAAAAGGTTTTCCCGCTCCAAGATCCACAGATACAGTATATTCTGCTGTTTTTCGTTTTTCTTTTACGGTAATAGAGAAAGCCAAGTTTTCTTGTACCCCCAACTTTAACAAGTTTTGCATAAATTCAGCCGGAGGAGGGGAACCGGCTTTCAGCATATAACTTATAAGAGCCAATGCTGCCAAAGAGTTCGATTTCCCGCTAGAATTACAGCCTACGAGAATCGTTAAATCTCTAAAATCCAACTTGACATCACCTAAGCTCCTAAAGTTTTTGATATTTGCTGATACAAGTTGAATGCTCATAGGTTCACCTAATTAGTAAGAGAATAAAATAATTTCAACGTCAACAAGACGAAAGCCCGATCGCTACTTTTGCGTAACATATCATTTATAAAACTCAGAATAATAGAGTCTATAGTACCATCAGGAGTAATAGCAAGAGCCTGATCGCCCCTCCCTCCCATATCCCAAAATTCGATCGCGCCCCATTCCCACCACCCCCAAGTTATTCTTCAAGACACTGGTCAGCTTGGTTAACAGCCCTATCCTAGTAGTTATATAGCCCTTAAACCCGATCGACCCGGAAGCCCCTTGTTTAGCCTAGTTCAAAACACTTCTGGCAAAGGAGAAATTCTAGAGGTCGTCTTCCGCAACGGTTGGGGCTACATGAAACCTGTGCTTGTCGCAGAAAAAACGTGATCGCGGGCGAGAACCCAACGCCATCACCCTTTTTCGGCACACTATATGTAGTGTGCCGGAGGAAGTCCTGACTATACAGAATCCCCCTTCGCCGACTTTTGCAATCCGAGTTGCACACTATGACGATTCCAGCCAAACATCGTTTCGGTTTGACGGGCTCACCCTCCCAAGTAGTCTGGCGCCACTTTCGCCAAGAAGTCTCGTTTGCGGCTTCCCGTTAAGTTTTGGGCTGCATCGAGGAATGTCGCAAATCATTGCATCACTCAGCATCTTCTGGCTTTTTTGCGATCTAAAAAGGAGAGACAATCGCCAATCGTGGCATTGCCTCTCCTCTATTCTGCCTGGGACTTTATTTGTTCCCAAGTCCCCAACTATTAACCGTTCCTCAAGAAGGATTAATCAATCAGTTGCGGCGTAGGAACTTGTGCATTAATCTCGGCCTGAGAAAACGAGGGCAGGGTCCAAGTTGTCTCACCCGCTTTAAAAACTTTAGCAGGGGCAACATTCAATTGAATACCACCCGTTGCTGCACTCGTTGTAGCAATTAGCTGCGTACCATCTACAACCTTAATAGCAACCGGTTCAGCCAAAGAAAGTGGCTGAGCCGCCGGGCCGAAAGTAGCTTGAGTCCCTGCTGGCAAGTAAATACCATCGCAATCCCAATCATCATCTGTAATCTCACCCGCTGCCAGGAAATAAAGTTGCGTCGGCGATTTTTTCGGCTTATTCGCATAAACTGCCAGCGTTTGCCCGGTTTGATTGCGGCACTGAGCCCGCTTTTTAGCAGTTTCGATCACGTACTTCTGCATTTGCAATTCGGCCAACCGCTGTTGGTACTGTTCAGGCGTATAACCCGCAGTCGAAGGATCGCTCTGAGCTGACAAAAGTTGATTCAATTCCTGTGTTACTTCCGCATAGTCAGCCCCCTTTGTGAAATCTTTGCCTGCCCAAGAAGGCTGAGCTACAGCTAAGTTTACGAAAAGCACTAAAGCCACCAGAATTAGTTTGAAAAACTTGCTCATTTTTGTTGTCCTTTGTGTAAGAAATCAGAGTTTGTTCTTAGAAAACCCCTCCACTTTGCTGAAGTTATAAATTATTTTTTAACTTCAGCAAAGTGGCGGAAACTTGAACTCTAGCTTGCCTAAATTTTTTCGACTTTAGGTGCAGTCTCTAACGATTGATAACTGTCTTTAAGCAATATCAGCAGCCACAAGCAACTGATAGCTAAAGTAACTACCGTTAAACCGCGATTCTCTAGAGTATGGCTATCGAGCAGGATCAGCGTACCCAGACCCATTAAAACGAAGGGAACAAGGGAATTACCGTAGCGGACAAGTAGGGTCGCGATCGCGCTCATGCGAGTTAGTTGATACGCCACATAACACCAGACACCCACTAGCAAGAAAAAGACGCTCAGAATCACTAGCAGGCTATCCCAAGTGCAGTTGGCAAACAACGGGACATAAATCCCCACATTATCACCTCCATTAGCAAATGTCACCGCAGCTACGCTATAAGTTTGTGGCGATAAAAGACTAGCAAAGATAGTGGATTGAGGCGAATCTGTAGCAGTATTTTCATCATCAGCCTCTGTATCTCTATTTAGCAGGCGGCTGACTCCAATGGCAATTGGTACTAACCCCAACATCCCCACCCAAGGGCGCGGCACCATCATACAGCCAAAGAAGCTAGGAAGACTAAGCAGCACCAGTGCTGCGAACCCAAGATATTGTCCTGTAACAATGTGTTGCCGTCTAAAAACAGCATTGACTTGGGAGAAAAACAGCAGCAAGATGACAATATCATCTAAATTTGTGGCGGCGAAAGCTGTAATACCTGTGGAAATAGCGGTAATGAAGGGGTTCATATCTAACTGCCTAGATTGTGATGCTAGTATGGCTGGAAGAATGCCTGAGATTAATTGATTTATAGGTTTCTTAGGTTAAAACTGTTACTTAACAGATTGGCGAGACTGATGCTCTCATTCACTGGTTAGTAACGTCGCTTGTCACAGCTTGAAATAGCTTAACGCGGATACCGAATGTGTTGATGGCTTTTGAGTTGGAAGTGAAATTGGCATCACTTCTGCATATTTTGATGAGTAAAAGTTCGATTTAAATACTTGGGGAAGTAGTATGGGAACCTCAGCCTTCTGCTTCTGCTCAGAAACAGACGGCTTAGCTGCTTCATTAACTTCGGTAATTGCCTTAACGGGGGCTGGCATCACCATCTCTTTGATGGGACTGACAGATTGCTGTTGCTGATTGAGCTTTTCCATTAAGTCAGGAATGTGGTGGCTTAATCGATCGAGCTTTTCGTGCAGCAGTACCACATCGTGAGCAGCTTTGAGATTAACTTGATGATTGTAGAGGTTTTGTTCGCGTTCGGCATCCGACTGGCGGTTTTGACTCATTAACACAATCGGTGCAGTGTAAGCAGAGGCAAAGGAGAATACTAAGTTGAGCAGGATGAAGGGCTGCTGATCCCAGTGAGGAAGGCCCGGTGTCAGGTTCGCGCCCACCCACCCGGCGAGGATTACTGTCTGTCCAATCAAAAAGGGCCACGAACCCACTTTCGCTGCTAGGGTATCTGCTAACTGCTGTCCGCGAGTTAAGGTTTTTTCCTCTGGTTTTTGAGGCGTAAGCTGTAAAGGTCTTTGATGGCTGGGGGTTTTCATTTTTGCGTTAACGCTGTTGGATAAAGTGGATTTCATGGCAAACCTCACGGGTGAATGTCTAGTTGAAGCTGACTGCTTAATGTTCGCTGGCGTTTTTCTTTGATGCCTTTACTTTAGTCAAGCTCCACTCATAAGAGCAAATGTTCTTTTTTATCAAATCAATCACTTCAATTTATAGACTGGTTGGGAAATAGTAAAGCCAAAGTCAAGATTGGTAATTTATCCAGAGGCGGCAAAGCTAGAAGTTTAGAACCAATCCCAGCAGATGACTGTGATACTCAGTGGCAGACAATTCTCGTTTGCCTTACTCGGTCAACTCGGCTGCAAATATGACGTGGAAGAAACTCAAACCAATTGTACATTTGCTAGAAACGACCTATGAAAAGGGGATTAAGGTTTCATCTCAGGAACTAGAAGAGTACCTCCGGTTCTGGCATCGCTCCGAAATCCTGCCTAAATGGGATATCACAATTGTTCCCACTTGATTGGAGCATAAAAACTCAGGTCTATTTTAGGCTCAATTCGCTTCAAGCGTTGTTCAATTTCTTCTAACCGCTGTAGTACGACAATAAATGCTATACATGAGACAGTAAAAGTGAGGATACTGACCACTGAACCACACTGAGATAGTAGAGTTGATACTTGAGAAAGATTAGAGTTTACTTCACGCAACATAGCAACTACTTCAGGCGGCTGCTTCTGTGCATCCCGCATCACACCGCCAACTCGTAGATACTTCCCACTATTCTAAACCTTCATTACTCGACTCAAAAATTGTAAATATTACATCAACTGCACTCATCTTCTTGACCCTTCCTAAATCTGAATATTTACTTTACTTATATAATTAAATTTATTGACGTATAATTTTTTAATTATAAAAATATTATGTATGCTTTAAATGTATATTACTATGAGGAGTAAGGCCGAAGCCAAAAACCGATCGCCCCCACACCCGAAAGCTGTCACGCCCATTCCCACTATTTCCCCCAAGTTATTCCCCAAGACACTGGTCAGCCCGGTCAACAGCGCTATCCTAGTAGTTATATAGCCCTTAAACCCGATCGACCCGGAGGCCCCTTGTTTAGCCTAGTTCAAAACACTTCTCGCAAAGGAGAAATTCTAGAGGTCGTCTTCCGCAACGGTTGGGACTACATGAAAAGCCTCCTAACCGGCCGCAAAACCGACGCACCCAGTCTCCCAACTCCAGCAGTTCTCCGCAACATCCTCGTCGAATTAGGCCCAGTATTTGTCAAATTGGGACAATTGCTGAGCACCCGTCCCGACCTTTTACCGGCCAGCTACATCGAAATCCTCTCCACGCTACAAGCGGAAGTACCGCCCGTACCGTGGTCACAAGTAGAAGCAATCGTCCGCCAGGAACTCACACAATCTCTCGAAAATACCTTCGCCAAATTTAACACCGAAGCCGTCGCCGCAGGTTCGATCGCCCAAACCCACAAAGCTACTTTAAAAGACGGCCGCGAAGTCGCCCTCAAAGTTCAGCGTCCCGGTATTGAGATTGTCATCGAACAAGACATCGCCGTCCTCCGAGGTTTGGCAGAACTTGTCATGCTCACAGACTTCGGTCAACAATACGATATTGTCGCCCTAGCTGAAGAATTTGCGATCGCCCTGCGTGCAGAACTAGACTTCATTCAAGAAGCCAGCTACACAGACGAACTGCGCCGCAATTTATCTAAAAGTAAATGGTTTGACCCCACACAAGTTGTCCTACCAGAAATTAACTGGGAGTTAACTACAAAAAAACTCTTAGTAATGGAGTGGCTGAACGGAGTCCCGATTTTGTTAGGCGATTTGCAAGGAGTTCGCCACAAAGGAGATATAAATGCCGAACGCGAAGAAATTACAACGCTACTTTGCCGCGTTTTCTTCCAGCAGTTATATATCGACGGATTCTTTCACGCCGACCCGCATCCCGGCAATTTATTTTATCTAACCGACAGCCGGATAGCTTTGCTGGACTGCGGCATGGTCGGCCGATTAGACCCGCGCACTCAGCAGAATTTGACAGAAATGTTGCTGGCAATTGTAGATTTAGATGCTCAGCGCTGCGCTCAATTAACTTTGGAAATGGCAGAATTTGCTCAGCCGACAAGTTTAGTTAATCTAGAGAACGATTTGGCTCGAATGCTACGCAAGTATTACAATGTGAGCTTGTCGCAAATGAACTTGTCGGAAATTTTTTATGAGGTGCTGGAAATCACCCGCAAAAATAAAATTCGGCTGCCCAGCAATCTCGGTTTGTATGCAAAAACTCTAGCGAATTTGGAAGGACTGGCGCGCTCTTTTAATCCCAGATTTAATATTGTAGAGCAGGTCAAACCGCTGATGACCGATATGTTTCGGCGTCAGTTATTAGGAGATGACCCGATACAAGCTCTGTTGAGAACAGCTCTCGATCTCAAAAGCTTATCTTTGCAATCTCCGCGACAGGTGGAAGTGCTTTTAGACCGGGTTACTTCGGAAACTTTGAAGTGGAATTTGACACTAAAAGAACTCGATCCGCTACGCCGCACTCTGGGGGATTCTGCGAACCGACTTTCTTTTAGTATTGTAGTGGGTTCGCTGATTGTGGGGGCGGCAATTATTTCTTCTAACGCGCAAACTTCTCAGCTATCTTTTCTGAGCACTGGTTTGTTTGGGACCGCGAGTTTTTTGGGTTTTTGGTTAATTATTAGCATTCTCAGATCAGGGCGTTTGCGGAGTTGATGGCAAAGAGGAAATGGGGCAAATCCGGAGATATAGCAATCCTTTCGGGAAAGGCGCAACTGGCTTTTTTTGTGAACGAATCGCGAACACGCTATTGACGCGAATCTTGAGAATAGAAGAGAAATATTTCACAATTGATGCCAGGAGTGCTATAGCATCCTCAACTATTAAGCAACATCTCTGACTTAAGATAGGCGATCGCCCGCAGCAGCTAAGTCTAAGCTAGAAATTGTTCCATAAACCTAATTGAGGAAAAAAAGATGAGTAGCGGTCACGCCAGCCATAAAGGCTCTTCCACAAAACCCAATACCAACACTAACGGTCAAATTACATCCCCTGAAGACCAACCCGCTGATCCGCTAAATCAAGAAACATCCGGTTATCCGTTCCATAACGAAGCAATGGAAAATCCTGTTGCCACCGCGCGGCCCGACGAAGAGGCTGATTCTCGCCAAGAACAGCAATAGTTATATCGATTAAATTGGCATCGATATGCTATCTGCAACGCGGTTGATTAGAGGTTTGATAAAAATTAGGTTGGTACTAATTACATCTTGCACTTCCAGAGTCCGCCAGCGATTTCAATCTCTGCCGGACTCTTTGGGCAGGTTCAGTAGTACCTAAAAACTTCAAGACTAAGAACTCAAGTCCTTATGAAAAACCTATTTAACATAAAATTAAAGTTAGGGATTATTGCTAAATGAGCGGGATTAACCAAGTAGTGGAACAGGAAAAATTGCCGGAATTGGGATTAGTTTGTATTACAACATCCGATGCAGTGCGCTTTCGCACTGTCACCCGGAAGCGACTTTTACAGCTTTCGGGAACTGAACAAGAAACGGTATTGCGCGAGCTTTATACAGACAACTTAAAACGGCTTGACAAAGCGATCGACTTCTGTTTTGCTAATCAAATTAAGCTCTACCGCATGACTTCTGCACTGTTCCCTTTTGCAGATACAGATTTGGGGGAAGCAGTGCTACACTCCATGACTGAGGAATTGCGGAATACGGGCGATCGCGCTTTGTCTTTGGGCATCCGTTTGGTACTCCACCCCGATCAATTTGTCGTGCTCAGTTCCGACAAGCCTGATGTCGTTGCAAACAGCATTAAAATTCTCGCCACTCATGCTTTAATTTTAGATATCTTGGGACAGCCCCGATCACCCCAGGCACTGATGAACATTCACGGCGGCAAGAGCGATCGTACTTCGCAACTCAAGTCAGTCATCCGCGATTTACCCGAATCAATTCGATCGCGCTTAACCTTTGAAAATGACGAATACGCTTACAGTTCCTCGGAAATTTTAGAAGTTTGTCTCGATACCGGCGTACCAATGGTTTTTGACGCCCACCACCACGTGATTCACGAACATTTAGAAACTTACGACGACCCCAGCGTTGCGGAAATGCTCGCAGCAGCCCGCAAAACTTGGTCTGTTCCTGAATGGCAATTAGTACACATATCAAATGGCAGAGAATTTTTTGCCGACCCGCGCCACAGCGATGTAATTACAGAAATGCCTAATTGTTATTATCAGGCTCCTTGGATTGAAGTAGAAGCTAAATTCAAAGAATTAGCTATTGAAAAGTTGCGCGCCGAATGGTTGTCTGCGAATGTTCCACAATTTAGCAAGGTGTCGTAGGGGCGGGTTTTACAAACCATCTTTGCCTAACACCAATAATCTCGAAAACCCGCCCCGCCCAACGGTAAATCGCAATCTACCTTTTTGTTAATACCAATTATAAATTATGTGCGGAAGATTCACTTTAACTACTTCAGGTCAAATCATCGCCGAGTTCTTCAAACTGTCGGAAGTTCCCGACATCAAACCGCGATACAATATCGCTCCAACTCAATCTGTTGCCACAGTAACAGTTGAAAAAGAAAAAATGCAGCGACAGTTTCAATTTATGCGATGGGGTTTGATTCCAAGTTGGGCAAAAGACATGAAAATGGGCAGCAAGATGATCAATGCGCGATCGGAAACAGTAGCCGAAAAACCTGCTTTTCGCAGCGCCATCAAGCACAGGCGATGTTTGATAGTCGCTGACGGCTTCTACGAATGGCAACAGCAGGGAAAGAACAAACAGCCTTACTATTTTCAAAAGGCAGACGGCGAACCTTTTGCGTTTGCCGGTTTGTGGGAAAATTGGGAATCTCCAGAAAAAGAAAACATTGTATCTTGCAGTATAATTACTACCGAGGCTAACGAAACAGTGCAGCCGATGCACGATCGAATGCCAGTGATTCTCCCCGACAGCGATTGGGAACAGTGGCTAGATCCTGCTGTTAAAAATGCTCAGGAAGTTTTGCCCTTGTTAAAGCCCTATGCGTCCGAAGCCATGAAAGCAAAAGCGGTAAGTGCGATCGTCAACAGCCCCACTAGAGACACTCCCGAATGTATTAGCGATCGGCAATAAATCATTGGATCGGAGAAAACCGAGATAGTTTGAGTTATGATCTAAAATGATGTTTGAGTTGTAGCTTTGGTTTTATAAGGATCAGTTTAACTCAGTTGTTATTTGCTCAAACATTTTTTTAATCTTAACATCAGTTAGAAGACTAAAAATATGATCGGATACGTTACACTCGGTACCAACGATATTGAAACGGCAGCAAAGTTTTATGATGCTTTGCTTGCTCAAATTGGCGCTCGACGATTCATGGAATTCGAGGGATTTATCGCATGGAGCGTTTCTCCAGAGCGACCAGCACTTGCTATTACAAAACCCTTTGATGGTAACAGAGCAACTGTTGGGAATGGAGTAATGATAGCTCTTCAAGTTGACAGTCCCGAAAAAGTCAACTTAGTTTATAACAAAGCGATCGAACTTGGGGCTAAGGATGAAGGAGCGGCGGGGCAAAGAGGCGTGTTGCCGGGGTTTTATGCGGGATATTTTCGCGATCTTGATGGGAATAAGCTGAACGTGTTTTGTATGACTGAGCCAAACACTTAAGATTTTTATTTTTCGTGAGGCTCTCAGAAAAAAAGCTCTTTCCGATAATTAGCTATTAGTTATCAATCCATAAATAAGAGTTGATAACTAATAACTAATAACTAATGACTAAATTAACTGTCGTACATCCGCGCTTCAGCCGCCTCGGGATTTTCCTCGCAATACTGGTCAAAAGCCGTTTTCTCAAGCTTCATCGATCGCTGGTGAGAAGCCTCAGCCTGCATTTCCTCTACAATATCCCACGCTACCGCGCACTCTCTAGAAGTAGCGCCTTTCTCGGCACAGATAGTTCTGGCATCCGCGATCGCCTGTTCGATTTCTTCGTCAAATAAAATACTCTTCGGCTTCTCGACAAAATCGCTTTTTGTCAATATATCCGTGACCGAAATAATGCCCACTAGCTCGTCCTTAATCACCGGCGCCCGGCGGATGCGGGTGTTCGCGAACAACCTAGCCACGTATTCCACGCCCAAGTCTGGATTCACCGTGATGCACGGTTTGGTCATAATCTCGAAGACGCGGACTTTTTTGGGGTCTACTCCGTAGGCTGCTACTTTATAGACAATATCCGTTTCCGTGACAATGCCGTATGCGTCTTGTTCGTGGCGACGTTCGACAATTAAAGCGCGCAAACACAAATCGTTCATCATCGCCACCGCTTCAGCTACCGTTGCTGAACCGCGAATGGTAACAACTTCTGTTGTCATAATATCTTGGGCTTTCATCATCATTTTTTATTGTTTCCCGCTGATAAAGTCTACTGCGTCCCGATTTGGGGCTGTCCATTTGATTTGTGATCATCATTAGGACTTACCCTCCGAAACCCGGTTTCTACCAAAAGATTGGGTTTAGTAACGATAAATCCGGTCTAGCCACCAGGTTTCTGAGAAATCGTGCGATCGCAAACTAATCATAAAACCTTTAACGGCACTCGGGATGACAAGTTGCCTGAAACAGCCCCTCGCTTCCCCGGAACCTCTGGACTCCGCGATTTAGCGCTCAGACGGGGCTAGCGTGCGATCCTCCAAGCAAGAGTCAAGTATTGGGGCGATCGCTCTTTGAGCTTGTTGGGATCAGATTTTCCAGCCCCAGTCTCAAAGAAGCAAAAGTTAACACAAACTAAGCAAGTGCTTGCGCTCGCAGAGATCCCCGCCTCTGATAAACTTGATGGCTGGGAGTGCAAAAGAGCACAAGGCACGCATCAGCAGTTGGGAGGATCTAGTTCGTGGACAATGTAATCGGTTTAGAGATTATCGAAGTAGTTGAGCAGGCAGCCATCGCCTCCGCTCGCTTGATGGGCAAAGGCGAGAAAGATGAAGCCGACAGAGTGGCTGTAGAAGCCATGCGGGAGCGCATGAACAAAATTCATATGCGCGGTCGCATCGTGATCGGCGAAGGCGAACGCGATGACGCACCAATGCTTTACATCGGTGAACAAGTAGGTATTTGTACCCGCGAAGATGCCAAAGATGTCTGCAACATAGATGAATTGATCGAAATTGACATCGCTGTTGACCCCTGCGAAGGTACTAACCTGGTCGCTTACGGTCAAAACGGTTCGATGGCAGTTTTGGCAATCTCTGAAAAAGGTGGTTTGTTTGCGGCACCGGATTTCTACATGAACAAATTGGCTGCTCCTGCGGCTGCTAAGAATCATGTAGATATTCGCAAAACGCCGACTCAAAACCTCAAAATTATCTCTGATTGTCTCGGCCGCAGTATTGAAGATTTGGTGGTGGTGGTCATGGATCGCCCCCGACACAAAGATTTAATTAATGAAATTCGGCAAGCGGGTGCAAGAGTTCGGTTGATCAGCGACGGCGACGTTTCGGCAGCGATTTCTTGCGCGTTTTCTGGTTCCAACATCCACGCACTTATGGGTATTGGCGCTGCACCCGAAGGTGTGATTTCCGCAGCAGCAATGCGCTGCTTGGGCGGTCACTTCCAAGGACAGTTAATTTACGATCCGGCTGTTGTAAAAACTGGTTTGATCGGTGAAAGCAAAGAGAGCAATATCGCTCGACTTAAAGACATGGGCATCACAGACCCAGACAAGATTTACAATGCTGAAGAGTTGGCATCTGGAGAAACAGTTCTGTTTGCAGCTTGCGGGATTACTCCCGGAACGTTGATGGATGGAGTTCGCTTCTTTGGCGGTGGCGCTCGCACTGAAAGTTTGGTAATTTCTTCTCAGTCAAAAACTGCTCGGTTTGTGGATACAATCCATATGTTTGACCAGCCGAAATCTTTGCAATTGAATTAGTGATTAGTTAGTGGTTAACAGTTAAATGTTAACAATTAACAGTTAACGGTTAACAGTCACCGATGATTAGCAATTAGCGATAAACTAAGAACTAATAACAGGTGACTGTTAACAACTAAGAAAGAAATAGTGACAAATCACAGATATGAATATTGCAGTCGTAGGTCTCAGCCACAAAACAGCGCCGGTAGAAGTTCGCGAAAAACTAAGCATTCCAGAACACAAAGTTGAAGCGGCGATCGCCCAATTGCGCGGCTACCCGCACATTCAAGAGGTTGCTATTCTCAGCACTTGCAACCGCTTAGAGATTTATATTGTTACCAGCGAGTCGGAACCGGGTGTGCGAGAGGTTATTCAGTTCCTTTCAGAATGCAGTAAAGTTCCTTTGCAGTCTTTGCGCCCTC
This sequence comes from Microcoleus sp. B3-D7, assembly GCF_036705305.1. NCBI lineage: Bacteria > Bacillati > Cyanobacteriota > Cyanophyceae > Oscillatoriales > Microcoleaceae > Microcoleus > Microcoleus sp. B3-D7. The sequence goes on from NZ_JAUBUE010000009.1 coordinate 104,665, forward strand.
ACCTGTTTATTTTGCTGCACGAAGATGCGGTGATGCACTTGATGCGAGTCGCTTCTGGTCTCGACAGTTTGGTGCTCGGAGAAGGACAAATTTTGGCTCAGGTGAAACAAACTCACAAACTCGCCCAGCAGTACAAAGGTGTAGGCAGAATTTTAGAGCGCTTGTTCAAGCAAGCTCTCACAGCAGGGAAGCGAGTTCGCACAGAAACTAGCATCGGTACCGGTGCAGTTTCGATTAGTTCGGCGGCAGCAGAATTGGCTCAAATGAAGGGTCAGCATTTAGCAAGCAGCAAAATTGCAATTATCGGTGCTGGCAAAATGTCGCGGCTTTTGGTGCAGCATTTGCTCTCAAAAGGAGCTAGCCATATTTCGATCGTTAACCGCTCTGTGCGGGGCGCCCTGGAGTTAGCCGGTCAGTTTAAAGATGCTGAATTGCACCTGTATCAACTCTCGGAAATGATGCAGATAATTGCCAATTCTGACTTGGTTTTTACCAGTACGGCAGCTACCGAGCCACTGTTAAATAAAGCTAAATTGGAATCGGTTTTAGACCCGAATCGCCCTTTGATGTTGGTGGATATTTCTGTGCCACGCAACATTGACTCAGATGCGAATGAACTCGCTAATGTGCGATCGTTTAATGTGGACGACTTGAAAGCAGTGGTAGCTCAAAATCACGAAAGCCGCCGCAAAATGGCAATGGAAGCTCAGGGCTTGCTGGAACAGGAAGTAGAGGCTTTTGATCTCTGGTGGCGCAGTCTGGAAACGGTTCCTACTATTAGCTGTTTGCGGGATAAGATAGAATTGATTCGGGAACAAGAGTTAGAAAAAGCTTTATCGCGTCTGGGTTCGGAATTTTCGGAGAAACATCAAGACGTGATTGAATCTTTAACAAGGGGGATTGTGAATAAGATTTTGCACGATCCGATGGTACAGTTGCGCGCTCAGCAGGATATTGAGGCGCGGCGACAAGCGATGCAAACTTTGCAAACACTGTTTAATTTGGATGTGGATGTCAATCAGCAGTACAGCTAGCTGGAGTTTTTTCGATTCAATTTTCGATTCACATTCGGTTAATTGCACGTTATATGTGTAGGGACTTACGCATTTGTCCGTTGCTATCAGCTTAGCACTCAACTATCAGTTAGACAGGGTTTCAAGCGCTGGCTCAAAGCTCAAGTCCTATTGCATAGGATTGAAGAAGTGATTAGTTAATTACTCTTCATTCCGAGGACTCGATCTATTAGCATTGGACTTACGTCTAAGAGTGAGGTTTTGGGTTAAGTTGACAGATATGGGCAATGCAATGTCCCTACTTCTAGCTGATTGTTATGACTTTAAGAAGGCGAATTTATCCCTTAATTTTATCGATTGTAGGGTTGTGGCTGGTTTTGGAGTTTGCCTCCCGCATTGCGGCAGAAATTCTCTGGTTTCAGGAAGTTGGATATCTTCAGGTTTTTCTATTAAAGCTGAAAACTCAAGGGTTGCTGGGGACGATCGCAATTGCTGTTTCTTCTGTCTATTTGCTCGGAAATTTAGCTTTAGCCCGCCGCCTGCAACATCCCGCAGAGGAAATGAAATCGCCGGTTGCGGGGGCGCTATTCGCTTCACTGAGGGCTAACAAAGCTGGGAAGAATTACGAATTACCTGTTGCTAAATCCCAAATTACCTTTTCCTGGCTGCTGTTGACGGTATTCGGATTGAGTTCGATCGCAACTTTTATAGTAATTCACTGCGGGCTGTTAGCTGCAAACAGCCTCACCTATTTCGGTATAGCTGGCAATTTGCCTGCACCGCCCGTGCAGTTGGGAATTGAGTCAATCCAGCAAATAGCTGTGCAGCTATTTTCTCACTGGTGGCAGTTGGGCTTGCTGGTGGGGGCAATGTTAGCTGTGGCAATTAAGCCTGATTTTTGGCTGCAGGCGATCGCCCTTTTTCTCAGTTTGGCGATTGGGCTTATTGTCGCCAGTCGCTGGACAAATGTTTTGCAATATTTTCACCCTACTAATTTTAACACAACCGACCCTCTTTTTAATCAAAATATTAGCTTTTATGTATTTATTTTGCCAATACTAGATTTGCTAAGCTTCTGGCTGACAGTTGTATTTTTGTACAGTTTAGTATCTTGTGCTTTAACATATTTGCTGTCGGGAAATAGCCTGAGTCAAGGGAGATTTTCGGGGTTTTCTCGATCGCAGCAGCGGCACTTGTACGGCTTGGGTGCAGCTTCAATGCTAGCCGCCGCATTCCGCTACTGGCTGGGGCGCTACGCATTGCTGTATTCGCGGGGAGACGTTACTTACGGGGCAAATTATGCTGACGTAACGGTACGGCTGCCCTGCTACGGATTTTTGAGTATTTTGGCGGGGGCGATCGCACTTTTGATGCTGTGCCAGGTTTACCAACTCAAAATTAAAAATGAACTCATAAAAAAGATTACTTTAGCGTGGATAACTTTAAGTTTATTGGGAAGTTTGCTGATGCCAACAATTGTGCAGCAACTCCTAGTTAAACCCAACGAACTAGCACGAGAAAAGCCCTACATTCAGCGCAGTATTGCCTTTACTCAAGAAGCCTTTGACCTCAACAATATAGAAATAAAAACTTTCGATCCCGCCGGAAAACTTACTTATGCCGACTTAGAAAAAAATAAACTTACTATTAGCAACATCCGGCTGTGGGACAAGCTACCGCTGCTGCAAACCAACCGACAGTTACAGCAAATCCGACCCTACTATACATTTCCTGATGCGGATATCGAGCGCTACACAATCAAAAATGAAAAAGCAAAAAAGGGAGATGCTGAAAGCCAACAAGTGTTTCTGGCAGCGCGGGAATTAGATTACACAGCAGTTGCCCCCGAAGCTCAAACTTGGGTAAACGAACACCTGGTTTACACTCACGGTTACGGTTTTACTATTTCTCCGGTAAATACAGTCGGTGTCGGCGGTTTACCCGATTATTTTGTCAAAGATATTGGAGTTGCAGCCCAGAAAGGAGAGACTGCTTTGGAAATAACCAGCGATCGAATTCGGGCCAGTATTCCGATCGGCTACCCGCGAATTTACTACGGCGAAATCACCGATACAGACGCGATGGCGCCCACAAAAGTCCAAGAATTCGACTATCCCAGCGGCGAAGAAAATGTTTACAATACTTACAGCGGTAAGGGCGGAATTGCGATCGGTTCTAGGTGGCGGCGCTGGCTGTTTGCTAATTATCTCAAAAATTGGCAAATGGCGCTGACGCGCAATTTTACGCCAGAAACTAAATTACTGTACCGCCGAAATATTAACAAAAGAGTCCGGGCGATCGCTCCTTTTTTGCGCTACGATTCCGATCCGTATTTAGTAGTAGCAAACGCCAATCTTAGCAATGATGATATAGAAAAAGAAAAAGATGAAAATGGCAACAAGATTAAACCTTCACCCTCGGCTACTGAGAAATCTCCCAACTATCTTTATTGGATTATCGATGCCTATACAGCGAGCGATCGCTATCCGTATTCTGACCCGGGAAATCATGAGTTTAACTACATTCGCAACTCCGTTAAAGTAGTGATTGATGCCTACAACGGGTCTGTTGACTTCTACGTTGCCTATCCCTCCGATCCGATTATTAACAGTTGGATTTCTATCTTTCCTGGACTCTTCAAACCCCTTGACAAAATGCCTCCGGCTCTCCGCAAACATATCAGATATCCAGTAGATTTGTTGAGCCTTCAATCCGAACGTTTGCTAACTTATCATATGGATGACCCGCAAGTGTTTTACAATCGGGAGGATTTGTGGCGAGTTCCCAATGAAATTTATGGCAGCGAACAGCAGCCCGTAGCACCGTATTATTTGATTACGAAACTGCCAACGGAAGCAGCAGAAGAATTTATTTTGCTGCTGCCATTTACACCAGTAAGTCGCAACAATTTAATTGCTTGGATTGCAGGACGCTCGGATGGTGGGGATTACGGAAAATTGCTGCTGTATCTGTTCCCCAAACAGCGATTAGTTTACGGCCCCGAACAAATAGAAGCTTTAATTAACCAAGATCCCGTTATTTCCGAACAAATATCTCTCTGGAATCGCCAAGGTTCCAAAGCACTTCAAGGAAACTTATTAGTAATTCCCATTGAACAATCTTTACTTTATGTGGAACCTCTTTACTTAGAAGCAGAACGGAATAGTTTGCCAACTTTAGTCCGAGTTATTGCTGCCTACGAAAACCGCATCGTCATGGCAGAAAATCTTGACTTGGCACTCAAGGCACTTTTTCAGCAACAATCTACCAATAAACCCGCAATTGTGCGACCTCTAGAAGGAACTGAACCAGCTTTAAAGAGTGAATGAGATAAATTCCGGTTACACTCCTCATGATTGTTGACGGTTGACGGTTGACAGTGAACAGTCAACTCGATTTTATTATTTCTATGCAACCGGAAACGATATAAATTACTGCGATTTATGTGCGCTAGCAGCCTTGATATCCTGCCACCAAACATTGACATAGGGCCACATCAATCTCTCGTCTTCTTCAGAATCTAGTTTCACAGTCACCTCATAACGGTCAATATGCGTGAGTTCGCCTGTTTGGCCATTCAAATACAATTGTTTGGGATTGTCAGTGATAATTTCTACTCTTTGATTCAACAGCGGCAGCATCTGGAAAGAAGAACCCTGAAACGGATTTTTGCCTTTGATCAAATAGCCGCCCATCAAAGAGAAGTACATTGAAGCTAGGAAAAATACTGTACATAAACCCACAATTACCAGCGTTTTTTGTTGTGAAAAACTGGTATAAACGCTCGTATATCCTACGATAATAGTTCCAAAAAACAACAAATTTGGCACGTACAGCCCATCTTCCAGAAACACGCTACCAAAAAACATCAGGGCTACCTGAAAACCAAATAATGCAGCCACCCAACTCCACCCAGTTAGCAACGATGCAGATAGTAGCCAATTCATTGCTAGAGTAAGGGCGATCGCCATTGCTATTGCCCCAAGTGGTGCTGCATAATCGTACTGTCTGAAGGGAATAAGAACAAAAAATACTAAAGCATACGCAAAACCCGCAAAAGCTAGTGCTAATCCACTAATTATTTCGTTCCCGTTCCGCATGGCGATGGATTTTTAGAGCACTAAAGTGAAGTGTTCATCTTCTATTGTGATAGTAGCAGTTGAAAATTCCCAGCGGACTAAGGCCAGAAATTCTAAAGGCCAGAAATTCTAAACGTAGGGTGCGCCACAAGAACCTTACCGCTATATTTAGGGGAGGGAACTAATTTGTGAACCAAGCGTGCTATTCCAGTTTCCCCAGGTGCAAGATTAACGAGGACAGAAATCACAAGTCAGCCGTATCTGAAGGTGAAAGTTTCAGAAAACCAGATTATTTAGGGTCGATCGACTTAACAAATTGTTGCACAGGCTGTGGTAGAGCCGGCACAAAAGTCTTTCTAAAACCCCTAACATCGAACACTCGCCACAAAATACCTACCGCTACCGTCAAGAAAAATAACGCTCCCAAAAAATTGAACACAGTAGACAGAAAACCGCTGTTCCTTTTTTTCGGAGGTGTAATATGTTTAATGCGATAGACAGCCGGCTCGTAATCTCTCGACTCCTCGCGACTGCGCCGCGGCGTTTTGGGGCGCGAACTCGCACTGCGCTTCTCAGTCAAACCCGTTTTATTAGTTTTAGTAAAACTGCTAGCCGACTTCAATTCAGAAGCGCCGCGGGTTCCCGTTAACTGGCTAGCAGAAGCCCCCGTTTTGCCTACAGCAGCATCCTGAATTCTGCTGTTAGGGCGCTGAGTCGATTTGCGTTCGGCGAGGGTACGCATCAAACTTTGCAATTGCTGAGTCGCCGCCGGCGGGCGTTCTCCTTTCCTCGCCCAATTTAACAACATCGCCCCGGTAATCCCGCAGAGATTCGTAGCGCCTACAGAAGCCAGCCGCTTCAGCAGAGGCTGGCTGTTGGACACAAAAATCACCAATGCGTCCGGGTGTTCCTGAGCCAAACCGTAAACGCACTGAGCCGTAGCCACCACGAGCATTGCTGGCTTGCTTTGATTTTTAATCGAAGGTTCGAGAGCTCGGTGTGTTTCCTGAGCGTCAGTTGCAATCCAGCCGCTGTCGGCAAAAAATCGCATAAACTCTCTAGCTACTTGCTCTTGAGCTTTTTCCACCGCTTGCCCTGTCAGACGATCTATTTCGTCGTACACTACTTCCGGGATATAGCAAGTTCCCACCTTGGAATATTCTTGCCACACTTGGGTTCTGCCAGTCATTAAAACATCTGCATCAAAAGTTACCAATACAGGAGGAAGTTGATTAGCCATGACTTTATCCTATAGGCTCAGATAAGTTATTTAAACTTAATCGATCAAGTTTAAACAAATTTTGGGTTATAAATAAATCAACTTTTGGTAGTAGATAAATTGCCCTGGGCAGGGGTCTTAATTGGAACTTAGTAGTTAGGAACCCGATCGCCCTTCATTTCCCAGTTTGATCGCTCAATTCCTATATTCCACTAATTTACCGCAACCCAAGAGCCTATTACCAAAGATGCCCGACTACTGCTAGTTCCCGATTCCCAGACGGCCAGCCAAAGCCGGAGTCAAAGGCAACAGGGCAGCAATCATCAAGAACAAAGCTAGCAAACCCAAAGCCGCGCGAGCGTCGTCAGGCTCAGTCAGCTCGTTGAGGCTCGGCCGCTCCAAATTCCGCTGTAAAATCAGAATCACGATCGCCCAATACAGAGCCAAGGGGTTAACTAAAGAAACGATGGCCAGCACCACAAAAGTCGCTAAAGTAGTGCGACTGGCTATTTTCCGACCGTAGATGGCTTGCACGATTCTACCCCCGTCCAACTGTCCCGCCGGCATCAAATTAATCGCCGTTATTACCAAGCCCAACCAACCGATAACTACCAGCGGGTGAACGTCAACAATCTGCTGCTGCAACGCCGAACCCAAAACCACTTTTGCCAAAGTTCCCACCAAAACCGAGCCCTTGAAAAATTCTGCGGGAATTTGAAACAAACTGCCGGGGTGAGACAGCAGCAAACCCGTTACCAGCATTAGCACAGAAACTATCCCTCCAGCGGCTGACCCGGCAAAAGCGATGTCAAACAAAACTTTACGGTTGGGCAGCAGGGACTCAAAACGGTCGAGCGCTCCAAAACAACCTATCTGCAAAGTTGGTATAAAAAACGGCCAACTCAAGCCAACCTTGTACCGATTTGCCAGCACTCGGCGAGCAATTTCCCCAGAGCCTAAAACCGCCCAAATTCCGGCTGCAATTGGCAAAACTTCTAGATATCTAGCCGGCGAGTTAAAGAAATCGAAACCTAGCAGCAAACCGCCTGTTTCTAAGCTAGTAGCAATTGTTGCCAGCATTAGCACGACGGCTAGGATTTTTTGAGACACGGTTGTTGGCTGCGGGTCGTTGGTGCTGGGCAAGATAATAACTACCGGCTTATCGTCCTGATTTTCTACTAAAAATAGGCGGTAGCGATCGTTTAATCTTTCTTCCAAACTTGCCGTCAAACGTGAGTGTACTTGTTCAGGGTCTCCCCGGAGATTGCCTTTCAAGATTACCCCATCTTGATAGGGAATCGTTTCTGTGGCAAAGAAAGTATCAATTCCAAAGATGCCTTTAATTGCCTTGAGGTCTTCAACTGGAACGGGAATTATTTCTGATTCATTATTCGCAGGCGACGAGGTGACGATCTTAATGGTTTCTGGGCCTGGTGGTCGCTGCGACTCAGGGGCCGAGAAAGCATCGCTTTGGGACTTTACCTCACCAGCATCCGGCCGTGGCAGCACTGTATCGGATGCAGCCTTACGCAATTGCCGACCCAGATAAATGTACAATCCCGTCGATGCCACTAGCAGCAACAATACCGCCACTAGATTGAGGTAAATTCCGGCGGCGAACAAACCAAAGAACAGCAGCCAGGGACTCATCAGTGCAACAGACTGCAACCAAGCCAAAATTCCCAGTTTGCCAAAAGGTCTGGCGCGATAAAATCCCCAACCCAGAATTCCCATAGCAACCAATACGAGCGCAATTGTTGCCGTATTTTCCGATGCAACTATAGGCATTCCGGTTGCTTGCGCCAATAGGGGCTGTAATCGGTCGATCGCGCTGCGGTCGAGTAATAGCATTAAATTTTGGGGAATATGAAATAGAGTTGCTGGGAACATATCCAAACCTGTCGGAAACTAGCCTGATTATTAAGGATAACCCCTGAGTGCTACTCGGCCCACAACCTGCTGCTGGTGCTGTTTAAACATCACAGGATCTGGGCTATTGACACAATAGACTTTTTATGATACCACATCCGCTGTGGCAAGCCTATACTCAGAAGGGTAGCAGTGTCTATCGCCCGGAAGCGGCAAGATTTGCCGCGGTTTGGCAGGGGGCGCTTTTTCACGGATTTGTTTCGGATTCGGGCAGGGGAAACAAATCCGAAGCAAATAAGATCTCAGCCGCTGTTTCCTTGGTGGTAGAAAAGTGCTGAAACCCTTGATGTCATTAAATTTGTGTAACGGGTACGGCAGGACTTGAACCTGCGACTCGCTGCTTAGAAGGCAGCTACTCTATCCAACTGAGTTACGCACCCAACTCAAAAATCGCTAACAAGATTATTGTATCGGTGCAGTGTGCGATCGAGCAAGTAAATTATGTGATGACTTACGCAGAAAGCGCTTTGATGTACAAAAATATGGCGTGCAGCGCGATGGGTCGGGAAAAAAAAACCAAGGTTATGAGAGTGTCTGTGCCTCCAAGACTCTATCTGACAAAAGCTGGAGGACTCACCTGCAAACAGCACAATTGTAAATTTACAATCAAAACTAGGTAGGACGTGAACTCGGGTAAAGTATTTAGAGGTCGAGGTGAAACCCAACTATTTGGTCGATCGGCTCTCTCTCCCAATTAAGACGGAACTCAGACAGCACAAGAGTCACAGGTGCTTTTTCCCAGATTTCTATTGGTTATGTTAACATCCCCTAGTGGCAAAGCCTAAAACGCTGACCGCATTACCTAAAAACCAGAGCTCGTTCCCTGATTTTAGGTATGAGTTGAGACAGAATGACTAATTGGCTGATGTTTAGTTATGTTTGCTAACATTCTGCTCGACTTGATATTTGATAAAAATGTGGTAGAACTAGGATTGAAAGACTCAGGTGAAAATCCCTGATGCTAAGGAGCCTCTATATAAGCTTCCTCTACGGCATCAAAGCAAAACAGTCAATCGCCCGCTCGGCACGAGCGCGAAAATCAAGCGTTGCCAGTACAGCAGTCGTAAATTGTGCGCGGGGGATTTTCCTTCGTGCATTGATTTATACGCCCAGGCTGAGAGACTATCTCAGCTCAGATATTTGTTAGCATTTGTTAGCAAAAAAGTATCGGAACGCTTGAGGAGAGAACCATCTCTAGGTGATCGGGAGCAATCCTGCTAATTTAAGTGGACTCGCTGAATCAAGAATCCCTTTGCCTTTAGGCATGGGGAGTGTCAAAAGCACAGCACCTCGGCCATGACAGGAGTCAAATCGCAGTGTCATGTTTATTCTGAAACGGCAGGATGTTGAAATAACAAATTTTCAACACCCAAAACGGGATCAACAAATTCCCATTCTCAATTATCAGGGGCAGACTTTTCGCCTGATCAGCGCCTTCAACGGCAAGCAAGCAGAAGACGCCAGAGCCTTGTGGCGGGACTTAACCGACAACCGAGGCAAAGCCTGTGTTCTGCTAGAAGAGCCGGATAGATATAGCGTCTGGGGAAAAGTCCGTTTAGATCAGCTTGCCGGTGAAGAACCGGCAGGGAATGAAGCAGCCAAAGCACCACTGTTCGCGCAGGGTTGTCTGCTGCTCCTCCAAGCTGTTTACTTCGATGTAGAAGACCTCTTAGGCGCAAGGCAAGCCACATCGTTTCAGAAAGATATCGCCAAGGTATTTCAGCAGGGAAACTTCCCCCAGGCAGACTCCCCTGATGCGATCAAAAACTGGCTAACCGTTAGTCCCTTGCAAACTCACAAGGTGCCTCCTTGGCAAGAGCAGCATCTCAAAACCTTATTGCAAGAACTCCACCGTTTGGGGAAATCGTATTTTGGCAATACGGACTTTGCTGAGGGAGTCAGCGATGTGCTGCAAGATATGCCCGGCCCGGATCGGACTCAGTTTCTAGATTGGCTGAAACAATCCGCCCTCAACAAATTGTGGATCGCAGGATAGAAAATCTTTGACAATTGCTCAGACAATTGGACTGAGATAATTTAGCTTAGATAATTGCACTGTAGGGGGTACGCGATATACAGGTGGGATTGCCAACTTGTATTGACCAACCAAATTGTTGATTCGATTTGGATGCCACCTATGGTCGGGCAATTTAACTAAGTTTCGATCGCAGTCCCCACCCACAATCATTGATATAAGTGGGGAAGTGTGAAAGCAAAAAAAACAGATACCTCAACATTTGAGGGTAGAATTTCCGAGATAGATTGGGTACTGTAAAAGCCTTAAGGGTGGAGACATATACCGTATTTCTATCATTATATTTCCGGGTACAAGATCGACTAACGACTGATTCCTTGAATTAGTAAATAGATATTATTCTTACTTAGTCTTTCTAGAGTGTACGAGGGCAAAAGTCCCCACGACACACTGAGGACGCCAGTTATTCCGGAAGCGTCAGAGCAAGGTTTTTTTAAGGTTTTTTGGCGAAAGCATCCTCATCTAGAATCAAAGATTGAGATGGGGTGCGTTCAACCGCTAGTTAGGTCTCGTGGAATCCCTATGAGTAGCACTTCAGAAAAGTCATCTACATCTTCATCTTTACTGTCAGCTCAGACCCTAGTGATTGCGGGCATTGTCTGGGCTGTCATGGCGCTGCTGTTCTTTTTGCTGTTCAGCGTCCCCCTCTCAGCAGAAGAAGGTTTACCTCTTTGGTACTCGATCGGCACTTACATTTTTGAATGCGGAGCATACTTGGGAGCGGCTTTAGTCTGTTTTAGAAACTGGCAAAGCCCGCACATGGTCAGCGGGCGCAACGTCTGGCTGGGCATAGGTCTGGGGATGCTGTTCTATTTCATAGCAGGCGTGCTTTTCGGGATTTGGGAACTGTATTTCGAGTTAGACCCGGACGTGTCTCCTGCGGATGCGTTTTATCTGGGCAGCTATGTGGTCCTGATCGGGGGCATGGTTGTAGCTGTGACTTCCAAGCGACTGAATCTAGAAATTTGGCAGTGGGGTTTGTTAGCGGGAATTGCAGCCTTCGGCATTGCTGTAGCTATCTGGGTTGCTGCACCTGACTCTTGGAGGGCCCAGCTAGGAATGGCTCCTGCAGCCACTCAAGAAGTAGTGACAGAATCTGAACCAGCAACCACTGCAACAGGAAGAGCGCCTGCTTTGGAAAATTCCTCTAAGTTGCAGGCAAAAGGAGCAACAGCGACTGATCCTGCATCAGCACCCGAAGAAGAAGAAGCAGAAATCAAAGCTCCCGCATGGGTGATGGCACTAGACAAGCAACTGGCGCCTCACAAAAATGCAATCAATTTGTTTTACATCGTCGGGGACGTTTTTCTGCTGATTATTGCTACTGCATTGCTGCTGGCGTTTTGGGGAGGACGTTTTTCCCAATCTTGGAGAATGATTGCGGCTGCAACTTTTTCGCTTTACATCGCAGATATGTACTTTAAATGGCGCGATACTCAGGCTGAGGGTAGTTATCAAAGCGGCAGTTTGCTGGAAGTCTTTTTTGTTTTCAGCGCCATCCTGTTCGGAATAGGAGCTATCTTGGAACATGACATCTCAACCCGTTCTCGCCAGAGCAGGCGCAGTCGTCGCGCAGCGTAGCGATTAGAGATTGGGGTTGCTTCGGCAAGCGATAGGGAAGCGAAAGCTTTTTTGCCCTTGTCTGCATCTGTGAGCTTGAAATCGAAAATCAAAAATCACAGTTCGCTGACTGCTAGCCTGCGTCTTTTCACGTCTTTTTGCTGGAAAACTTGGCATGACGCCTACAAAACTCTCCGATTCAGACAAACGCGAACTCATCAGGCTGTACCGACAGTCCAACGAGAATACTATCACTCTGGCAAAGCGCTACGGAGTGAGCAGTTCGACTGTAAGGCGCATCCTTCAGGGTGCTTTGTCGGAGCCGGAATACGAATTTCTAGTCCAGCAAAAACAAAAGCGTTTGTCCGATCGCACAAGTGTTTCTGAACCGACAGAGGCGACTACTGAGTCGTCGCCAGATGGCGAAATCGATCCTGTAGCTGTCCCCCTGTCGGAGTCAGTCCCTGTCCTGCCGTCAGCCTCAAATTCGAGACCGACGATCCGAAAGCGTTCTGAATCAGTCCCTGAACCAGTTGCAGAATTGGATGTTTCTGATGTGCCAGATGCCCCAGCAGCCAATCTTGGCGCTCAAAGCCACCGCGCTGTTGTGACTGGTGAACTAAAGGCAATGCTGCCAGCAGAAGGGCTGCTGGCAGGTGAAGACTTTAGCGATTTCGAGGACGACGATGAGGATGATGAAGACGATTTAGATGACGACTTAGACGAAGATGTAGAGGATGAAGACTCTCTGTCTGAAGGTAGTCTCCTCGGTTCACTATCGTCGAGCGAGTTGATCGAGCTTCGGGGTACAGGACTAATTCAAGTTTTGCCTTTAAGCGAAGCATCTCTGCCCAAAATTTGTTATTTGGTGGTCGATCGGGCAGCCGAGTTAATCACCAGACCTCTAAAAGCTTTTGGCGAACTGGGTCAAATTCCGGCGGCGGAAATTCGCGAGAAAACCCTGGCAGTGTTTGACAATCACCGAGTGGCGCGCCGATTTGCTACTCGCAATCAAAGGGTTTTCAAGATTCCTGACAGCAGTATGCTGCAAAAAGCAGCGCCTTATTTGCGAGCTAAGGGAATTACTCGGCTGCTGATTGACGGTCAGGTATATTCCCTCTAAGGGCTCAAATCTATTTAATATTGTACGGTGTCGGATTCTTCTGGATTTGCCTGAAATTTAGGCCGTGAGTTTTGGGAATCTGAAAGGTTCCACAGCGGTTGCAGTAGCGCACCTCCGATCAGTCCTGCACTCAGACTCATTGCCAATACTACTCCTACTGGCACTTGTATCGATTGAAAAAAGATAAAGTTTAAGGATACTGGGGCGGCGTTTTGCACTGAGATAATGCCGATCGCGCTTACTAAAATTGCTACTAAAAAACTAATGGCGAGCAGAGGAATTGTTTTCATAAACCGGTTGACAGGCTAATAATTTAACTTGTATATTTGTTTTATAATTGAAATATATGTGAAATTTTTATTTTTGCAAACACCCCATTATATAACAATATACAATAAGATTAGGGGAAAAGTCAAGTAGAGACGGAAAAAATAGAGAATTTTTTAAATTAATTAAAAATTAAACTAACATAAATAAATTTACACTTCCCAAACTTAAACAAATCCAAGTGTATTGCAAATATATAACTTGCCCAGCAGTATCGATGATTAATGTTCAGAGGCTTTGCCAGAGTTATCAAAAATACGTAAGGTGCACCGAAGCGCACCTCACAATCCCAAGCGCTAGGGGAAAAACCCCCGTTGGAATAGGTAGAAATTTAAACAGGTTCTAACTGGGAAATTACCTTTTCCATGTGTTGGGCAACTTGGCTTTCTTTTTCCACAGAATTGGTTTCCATGTAAACGCGCATCAAGGGTTCGGTTCCCGAAGGCCGCAGCAGTACCCAGCCACCGTCTTCAAGATAAAGTTTAATCCCGTCTTTGCGGCCGATTTCCTTAACGCCGATACCTGCTATTTCTGTGGGGGGATTCTTGGTAAAAGATTCCAAAACGGCTGCTTTGTGGGCTTCTTCTAGGTGCAAGTCCAAACGTTTGTTGTACAGGGGGCCGTCGGCTTCTTTAATGGCTTCTTCGACTAACTGAGAAAGCGGTTTGCCTTCATAGGCGATCGCCTCAGCAACTAGCATATCAGCCAAAATCCCGTCTTTTTCGGGAATGTGACCCAAAACGCTCAAACCGCCAGATTCTTCGCCACCGATGAGTACCGCAGTTTCCCGCATTTTTTCGCCGATGTATTTAAAACCGACTGCGGTTTCGTAGATTGTTAAACCGTACTTGGCGGCCAAATTGTCCAGCAAGTGGGTAGTTGCGACTGTACGGACGATCGCCCCAGTCAATCCTTTATTCTTAACCAAGTGACGCGCCAGCAGCAACAGTACAGTATTTGGAGTCAAGACATTTCCCAACTCGTCAACAATACCAAAGCGATCGCTGTCGCCATCGGTAGCTAAACCCAAATCCGCCGAATCCTTCTTAACAGCTTCCACCAACTCAACTAACTGTTCCCCCTTGGGTTCGGGCATTCCGCCCCCAAACAGCACGTCGCGGTAGGTATGAAAACTTTCGACATCGCAGCCGCAGTGTTCCAAAACGCCGTCGAGATAGCCGCGAGAAGTCGAGTAGAGAGCGTCGTACTTCACCTTCAACTTAGCAGAGCGAATCCGCTCCACATCGATCAAAGTATAAAGAAACTTCAGATATTCGGGTTTCGGGTCAAAACTGGAGATTTTATCGTTGTGGCTGCCTTTGGCTGGGGCATCAGAAGCACCCGCAATATTTGCCACAATTGTATCAGTAATTTCCGGGGTTGCCGGGCCCGCGTAGTCGGGGATGTATTTGATGCCACAGTAAGGTGCGGGATTGTGCGAAGCCGTGAACATCAGGGCTCCTGCAGAGTTGAGATGCTTGGCGCTGTAAGCGATGACTGGTGTGGGGCAATCTCGATCGACCACTTTCACCGTCCATCCCAAATCTGCCAATACTTCAGCCGCCGTGTGGGCGAACTCGTCTGCCAGAAAGCGGGTATCGTAGGAGACTAGGACTGGGCGGTCTTTTGGGTAAGCGGTTTCTAGGTAACTGGCGATCGCCCGGGTGACTTTTCGCACGTTGGCAAAAGTAAAGTCATGGGCAATCAGTCCTCGCCACCCATCGGTTCCGAACTTAATTTCAGTTGAATTGCTGCTAGCGCTCATTTTATCCACTTCCTCTCGTCCTACTAATCCTACCCGAAGCCATAGCCTTAAAGACGTACTGGCCGTGCTGTTTGTGAGGATCGATCGCCCGTGGGGCCCGCATCAACGTCATCCTATCGTTGTAGAGACAGGCTTCGGGCTCCGGAAGAGGACTCGAAAAACTCACCGTTGCCAAAATGTGGGAGCGATCGCGCTACTCAGTCGCTAATTCCGATTTTGAAGGTTAGTTGGCCGATCAAATGGACGACTATTAATTGCGGGCGATTCCCTACGGGATAGCTTCGCTTCACCGGGAAGCTAGAAAACCGATCGCAAAAAAACGCCCCTGGCAATGCTATTAACTAAATGCACATAAATCAGATTTTCATCTCAAATTTAATTTTTTATTTAGAAAAGCCGATCGTTAAATTTGTTATGGTTTCCTAACAATTCCCAGACTAAAAATACATTTCTAATTCAGCTATAGAAATAAATTAACCAAAGTCACCCCTAGATCGTGCTGTAGCCTAGCTTCTTAAAGAGATTAGGGCGCTCACCCAAAGCCCTCCAAAACAAAGATAAGGTATTTCAAGCTGCAGTTTTTTTTAAGCAGGCTTAACTTTAATTCTCAGCTTTTAAGACAAATTAAATTTATTTCCAGCCTTCTTTATACGTCAAAAAAAGAGATTAGGGTCGCGATCACAGAGTAATGGTGATCGATCTCACAATAAATAATGTTATTAACGTGCAGCTTATAAAAGATGCAAGCAGTCGAGCCAAATGGCTTATAGCTTTAAGCGTAATGGCTGATGACTGTTAGCGTACAAATGCAGAAAATTGTAGTTAACAACTTTAAAAATTAGGGGAATAGATCGGGTGCGACTTAATAAAAAAACGAGGTTTATCATGACGGGTATTTCACAAATATCTTCAAAATCTTTACCAGCACCAGACCAACTTCAACAGGGCGCAAGCCAGGCGTCCCAAGGTATTACCGGACCGGACACTGACCAACTCCCAAAAGCTAGAGGTGTCAGCGTTTCTTCCTTCGCAGTTAGCTGGGCAAAAAAATATTACAGTACAGTGGCGGCACGAGAGAAGCAAGCGCCACGCCAAATTCTCCCAAGCCTCGATTTAATTAATTTTGAGGCAAATAGAGCCCCAATAGTTGACAAATTGACAGATACCCTGAAATTAGCCAGCGAGATAGCTTGGAGTAGAGTAGAAGCTCTTTTAGGAAAACAAATAGAGCGGCACGCGATCGATAAGAGCTTAATTAATCCTTTAGAAATTTCCGCCGACACTCGCACCTTATATCAGAAAGCAATAGACGCTTATGCGGATAGAGAACCTGTTTTCCGGTTGTCAGTGCTGGTGGGAAAAGATATTATCAAAGTGAGGCGAAAATACTCAGATACAGATCCGTTAGTGCTGGGATTTGTGACAATGGAGTTTCAATACACTAGCAAAATCTTGTTAGGATGTCTTTCGGACTCAGAGCGAGCGGAATTTGCGCCCTACTTAAAAGTTGTAGACGACTACCTGCACATTCCCTACGGAGAGATTAATGAGGCTGCGGCGAATCAGCCCCCGAATTCAAGAGCTGTATTAGCCGTTCAGCATTTGTTGCAGCACACGACTCAGATTGCTAATGCAGTGTACGATCGAGCTAGTGCCCAGCATCAAGGATACCGCAGCAGCAGCGGGTATTTGAGCGATCGCGAGATAAAAATTTCTGGTATCCGGGATGTCGAGATTTTTCAAAGCTATTTGTGCTGGTGCGTTTTGGAAGGTAGCATTCACCCGGTACAGCAAGAATTGTTTCCAATTTGCGTGATGTTGTACCCGAAACTTCATGTAAGTTGGGAGTTAGTGCAGGATATGCTGCTGATTTTATTTTGGGAAATATGCGAGCGGCTTCCTGCTGAAGATTTAACGGTATTTGTACCTTACTTGCGTACTCTGACTGAGATGTTTTCCAGCGATGTTTTTGAAAATTAGATAATTGGGAATTGGGAATTGGGAATTGGGAATTGCCTCAAATTTTCCAATTGCCTATTTAAAACTAAAAGCTGCGACTGCCAAACATCCCCAACCAACAATAAAAGCAACTCCCCCCAGTGGCGTAATTGCACCCAACCATTTGATGTCGCTCAAACTCAGGGCGTACAAACTGCCTGAAAAGATGATTGTACCCGCAATAAAAGCCCATCCAGCCACTGCAAAAAAGGTTTGAGACTCTTGGGTGCGGCTCAAGAGTAAAGCGACGAGTAATAAAGCCAGGGCATGGTACATTTGATATCGGGCGCCAGTCTCAAAAATGGTTAAAGCTCGATCGCTCAATTGATTTTTCAAAGCGTGGGAGGCGAAAGCACCGCCTGCAACGGATAAACCTCCGAATACGGCTGCCGCTGCTATAAAAATGCGAATTAAAATTAGCGTTGACATAATATTTATTGAATTGGGAAGAAGGAAGAAGGAGGAGGTAAAAACATCTAATTGTTGATATCAAATGTGCGCGGTGCGTGCCTTACTTGTCATTGCGAGCCTCCGCGAAGCAATCGCATAGTAGAGATGTTCACTGGCCTCACTCTGGGAAGGGAAGGTGCGCGGGGCGCACCCTAGGCTGATGATAAATTAGCTTTTTTGCAGATATTTTTAACCTATTTTCGCACAGCTTCCAGCAAGCGAGAATAGTAAAAGCTAGTGCTAGTCATCGCTGTTCTGTTAATAACAAAACCATTGCTTTCTAAGATTTTGATAATATCAGCTTCGCGGTGCTGGTAAGCCCGAGTAGTTTTGCTCGGGCCGGGGAAAAGTTCACCAATTTTTTTGAGGGCGGTGAGTGCTAAAGTTTTGGGTGCAAAACTAAGAATTAGTCGCGATTCGGCGATCGAACTCAGGTGAGCGATCATTTCTGCCGCCTTATTTTGAGGATAGTGGATGAGGACATCCAAACAAATCACTGTGTGGAATTTGCCGGTTAAAGCTTCCAAATCTTGGGCGGCGAAGGAGATGTTGTAGAGCTTGCCGGGAACTGCTGTCGATCGATCGTAAGCTTCTGCTACCATCTTTTCCGAGATATCGCTAGCGCAAACAATTGCCCCAGCGTCAGCCAGAGGAATGCTCAGAGAGCCTACACCGCAACCGGCATCGCAGACACAAAGCCCGGGCAAATTGCCGTCAGCTTGCAGCCATTCGATGACTGTATCCACTGTTTTCTGGTGGCCGGTGCGGATGTCTAGCTGAACTTTATTGACTTTGCCCTCACCGTAAATTCGCTGCCAGCGATCGAATCCCGTCGAGTTAAAATACTGTCTAACAATAGTCTTGTCGTCTACCAAATTCATCGATCTGCCTGCTGCTGAGTTATTGCCAACGGTTAGATATTATATAGCAATCCGGTTCGGAAAATGTGCAACTTGCAACAACAGATTTTATATTGGCGATTTTAGATTTTCGATGAAAACGGCACATCTAAAATCTAAAATCTATCGGGTAATACCAGTTCGCCGCTTCCCACTTTTTCAATTCTTTAATCTAAAATGGTATAACAGGCTAAAAGAGTCGATGCCAAGTCAATTCCTTTGTCGCGGCATTTAAATTCCAGCGCAACAATTGAGTTGCCGATTTGCCAATAATTCCCGAAATTCCGATCGCCCTTCTCGGAGATTCAGTTGCCAGGGCGATCGCACTTTCGGCATCGCAAATCCCCCACTCCACTAAATTCTGCACTCCCGCCAACAGCGGCAGAGTTGTACCCGCCAAAGTAGCATATTCCAGGGGCGAGTGGTAATCTAATCTTACCCAAGCCGTACCTTTTCTGACTTCTATTTGTCGGGAATCCCAAGGATAAACACCGTCAGGCAAACCCAAAGGAGCCAAAGCATCGCTCACTAAAAAAACGCCTTTTTCATACCTACCAGCGCGTAGCAAAAAATCAATCATTGTCGGAGCAACGTGTTTCCCGTCAGCAATTAAACCGCATTTTACGCCCGGATAAACAATCGCCGCTCCCAATAAACCCGGTTCTCTGTGGTGCAAACTCGGCATCGCGTTAAAAGCGTGAGTTACCATTGAAGCTCCCCGCTCAAATGCTTGCTGTGCTTGCTCTGCCGTCGCTTGGGAGTGTCCGAGACTGACGGAAATTCCCAGACTTTGCAAATAGGAAATGACTTCGCCAGAGCTGTCTAACTCCGGCGCTAAAGTAATTATTTTGACAATATCGGCACAATCTCCTAAAACTTGCTTGACATTTTCTATAGTGAGCGGTAATAAAAACTCAACTGGGTGAGCTCCTCGCTTTTGGGGGTTGAGAAAAGGGCCTTCGAGGTGAACACCGATAATTTCCGCTGTTTTGGGCTTAATTGTTGCCGGAGCAGCGGTTTGTACAGTTCGGATATAATCGGCTATAGTCGAGAGCGATCGCCTAAACTTATCCAGCGAAGTTGTCACCAAAGTCGGCAAAAAAGCATCGACTCCCTGATTCCACAAAAATTGACAAATTTTCGGCAAAATTTCAATATGCTTGCTTTCTAAATCGGGAAAAGCAAAACCGAGGGCGCCGTTAATCTGCAAGTCAACACCGCCTAGAGAAAGCCAATCGCCTCCTACATCAAGCACGTGCAAATGGGGAGGACAAATCCGTTTAAATACGGCGTCCATCGGCCAAACTTCCTGAATGATGCCCGTTTCGTCAATAGCAAGCATCTGCAAATCCTTGCAACCGGGGAGGCGAACATTGAGAATATCTGTGGGGGAGGCAGTTGGGGTTGTGGCTTCAGTCATCCGATTTTAGATTTTAGATTTTAGATTTTAGATTTAATATTCGCTACGGATAAATCCGGTGGCTGGCGATGAGGAGGGGGAGCTTTTTGCTTTTTGCTGGCTCCAGGGCTGCTCAGACGGGGGCTTGTGGCAAAATTGCTTTTAAGGGTCAGTTTTGGTACAAAATATCTAAATTTGAGTTAACGCAATCATTATAAAATTAGCACTTATCTGAAATCTAAAATCTGAAAATTTTATGAATCAAGCGACAGTTGGAATTATCATGGGTAGCGATTCGGATTTGCCAACCATGAAAGATGCGATCGCAGTTTGCGAAGAATTCAGTGTTGCTTGCTCCGTGGCGATCGTCTCGGCGCACCGCACCCCCGATCGCATGGTGGAATACGCCCAAACCGCGCACCAACAAGGCTTGAAAGTCATTATCGCAGGAGCCGGGGGTGCGGCCCATCTCCCGGGTATGGTAGCATCTTTAACGCCCTTGCCAGTAATTGGCGTGCCTGTACCGAGCCACCACCTGCAAGGCCTAGATTCGCTGTACTCGATCGTGCAAATGCCAGCGGGGATACCCGTAGCAACAGTGGGGATCGGCAACGCTAAGAATGCTGGCTTGCTGGCAGTTCAGATACTGGCAGCTCATCAGCCGGAATTGCTAGAGCGAGTCTTGCATTACCGCAAAAATTTGTCCGAATCTGTACTGAAAAAACAAAATCAATTAGAAGAGCTAGGCTATCATAACTATCTCAATCTCAACAAATAATCCATAAACTTTTGTAGTAAGATTGGAAAGTTTTCCGAATATTGCTGAGCTTACTAGCCGTAAAGAGGGTAAAAGTGATTAAAATGACTGTCGGAAAGAAAAAGTCGAAACAAGTCAGGTGGGATGCTTTAAAGTTGCCAGCAGCTAATTTTTTGACCAAAGTTAACAGGTTCAAGAAATTACAAAGGGCGATCGCCCGCCTCACTCCCAGTTGGCAAGCCTGCATACCTTTAGCTGCAATCATCGTCTTGGTATGGGGATATGCGGCGGTAGCCCAAACAGCTCCCGCGCCAACCACCGAGGAACAATTAGCCAGCCTTAAGGTGGGCATGGATACCATGTGGGTCATGGTGGCGGCAATGCTAGTGTTCTTTATGAACGCGGGTTTCTGTATGTTGGAAACCGGTTTTTGCCGTCAGAAAAATGCGGTTAACGTGTTGTCCAAAAACTTGATTGTTTTTGCGCTTTCTACGATCGCATATTGGGCGATCGGCTTTGCCTTAATGTTCAGCGACGGCAACGGTTTTATCGGCACCAGCGGCGGATTTTTTCTGTGGAATGTAGCCGATAACAGTCCCGCCACAGGAGAGGCTTATCAAGGCATTTTCGACTCGCTTAACTGGACGGGAGTACCCCTCAACGCTAAATTCTTTTTCCAATTAGTTTTTGCGGGAACTGCTGCCACGATCGTTTCGGGAGCAGTTGCAGAGCGAGTGAAATTCATTGACTTCTTAATTTTCAGCTTGCTGCTAGTAGGCATTGCTTACCCGATTACCGGACACTGGATTTGGGGCGGCGGCTGGCTGGCAAAAGCAGGCTTCTGGGATTTTGCCGGTTCGACAGTGATTCACTCGGTAGGCGGTTGGGCTGCTTTGATGGGAGCGGCATTTTTAGGGCCGCGGATCGGCAAATACCGCGACGGCGATACTGTGGCGATGCCGGGACACAATATGAGCATTGCCACCCTGGGCTGTTTGATTTTGTGGTTGGGTTGGTTCGGGTTCAATCCCGGTTCGACAATGGCAGTCGATCCAAATGCGATCGCCCATATTGCGCTCACCACCAACACTGCGGGTGCCTTCGGCGGAGTTGCTGCAACCGTTACGGCTTGGCTGTACCTGGGCAAACCCGACCTTTCGATGATTATCAACGGCATCCTCGCAGGCTTAGTCGGGGTAACAGCGAGCTGCGCTTGGGTCAACATCCCCAACTCTGCCATAATCGGCACGATCGCCGGTATCCTGGTAGTTTTCGCAGTAACTTTCTTCGACAATTTGAAAATTGATGACCCTGTAGGCGCAACTTCAGTTCACTTAGTCTGCGGCATCTGGGGAACTCTGGCAGTGGGCTTGTTTGCTGACGGCCCTACAACTGGACTTTATACCGCAGGCCCGGCAGCCGGATTGCTGGTGGGCGGAGGTTTCGGTCAACTCTGGGCGCAGTTGGTCGGCATTATCTCTGTAGGTGGGATGACCGTGCTGCTGAGTACGATTTTTTGGGCCGCACTCAAAGCTTTGCTGGGTATCCGCGTTTCTGCTTTAGAGGAGGCTGAAGGTTTGGATATCGGCGAACACGGGATGGAAGCTTACACCGGGTTTGTTAAGGAAACGACCTTGGACAACAGAAGTGAGACCAGCTACGGCGGTTATGGTGGGGGTTCTGGAGGCAAGACTACCAAAAGGTAGAGCGTGCGAAGAGATCGACCAATTCAGCTTTCGTGTCCTACATTAGCTATTTATCAGCTAATTCACGCCTTTATTCAGAAAAACCACAATCTGAAATAGCTGCTAACTCATCGCTGTCTATCGTTGTGCTCGCGTTTCAATCTTCGATGCGAACGCGGGCATATTTTTATTTTTAGTTGACCTTTAATGGCTGACATATGGCGTTGCACAATTTGATGATGATTATTGTGGGGTGTCCCGCCTGCTGTGAAAATACACGCCTTCGGAATCAGGGGCCCATCCCACAAAAAAAATCAAAATCATGCCGCTATTATGCAACGCCTTACATATAGTAGTTTCCGATTGCATGAGAGGTGCGCCGCTAATTGGTAATGGGGAATTGAAAATCTGTAACTAACGAACTTTGCAAGCTGGTGTATTGATTAGAGTTTACCGGCAATTGCTTTAAGTTCTTCAACGACGCGCTTGTTTTTGGGATTCCTGCTGCCATCTAGGCGGGCGGAGACAACAGTGATTATTTCTAGTATATCTTTAGCTAAATCCTCGTCACAGCTAGCATTTTCGGTTTGATTTACAATCACTACCTCTGTCCCAAAGTGTTCGCACAAATTAAAAATTAGTTCAGAACCAAATCTCAGCAGTCTGTCTTTGTGAGTTAATACCAGCCTTTCTACTTGATTGTCTGCGATCGCCCGAATTAAATGTTGTAAACCCTGCTTACTGTAATTAACCCCAGAACCCACATCATCAATGATTTGGAATTGCCAGCCGTGAGATGCACAAAACAATTCCAAAACTTGTTTTTGTCTGTCTAAATCATCTTTTTGGTCGTGGCTGCTAACCCGAGCGTAAGCTATGGTTAAAGCGCCGTTGGGTTTTAAGCCGAGAAGATGAGCTAGGTCATACCGTCTGTGACCGTTAGCCGTGCGTTCCGGTATTAGCTTGCCTTCGGCTTCCCACCTGCGTAAGGTGGAAGCGCTCACACCTTTAATTTTGGCTGCTTCAGTTATAGTTAATTTTTTCATTTTTGGATTTTAGCATCAGAACTGAGTAAGTTCGATCACTTTTAGATATATTTTTGGAGAGTGCTGCCACTGTGACAAATCCGATTGCGGTGCAAGAAAGTTTGGTAGGCAGATTTTTTATGGTAAAGTAGTGCGAAAAAGCAAAGTTCTGCATCGCCGCCCTTGCCCAACACAGCACAGTGCTTGATTATTACAAGAATTGAGGCTTTAATTGAGCGGTAAAATTTGATGCAGCAATGAATGCAAATTATTCGGTGTGAAGCCTGCAAATAGCTTGAGTTTATGGAGAAGTTTGGAGGAGGTAGCAGAAGTAGAACTCATAAATCCCTCTTAGGGATGGAAGTTAGCCGATCGAAAGGTGTTCCGGTTTGGGCTTTGCTATCTTTGGTGACGAACGGGGTACTGATATTCACAGTTGCTCAACTACTGCTGCGGGGACACAACTTGACAGAAAGCTTCCAGGCGAATGATGCGGTGAAGGCAGAAGCGGCTGAGGAACAAATTGGCCAACCAGTGATCTCTACAAAGGCAGTGCTAGACGTGCCTGTTGCCGGACCGCGACATAAATGGACTTACCAGCAGTGGGTGACGCAGTTGGGTCGCGAAGCTGAGGCGGCGGCGGCGAATCGACCCTCAAGGCTGAGTGTTTTGGCTGGGGATTCTCTAAGTATGTGGTTTCCGACCAAACTGTTACCAGTCGATCGAATTTGGCTGAATCAAGGGATTTCCGGGGAGACTTCGGTGGGTTTGCTGAAGCGGTTGCAGTTGTTCGATCGAACTGCGCCGGATACGGTGTTTGTGATGATTGGGATTAACGATTTGTTGCGGGGAACCAGCGACGAAGGGATTTTGGACAACCAGCGGCAGATTATTCGCGATTTGCGGTGGGCTCACCCCAAAGCACAAGTGGTTGTGCAGTCGATTTTGCCCCACAGCGGGGAACAAGCTACTTGGGAAAATCGCGATCGGCTGTTGGCGATTCCTAACAGTCGGATTAGGGCAATAAATCGACGGCTGAAAGAAATTGCTAGTTCGGAAAATGTTTTGTATCTGGATTTGTACCCGCTGTTTGCGGATGCTGACGGGAATTTGCCAACTGAACTCAGCACAGACGGCTTGCACCTTAACGATCAAGGTTATCTGGTTTGGCGATCGGCCCTGCAACTGTTCGATCAGATTCAGTTGAAAAATGAGTCATGAGTCATCCGTTTTAAAGATAAAGGATAAAGTAACATTCTCCCTAACTCTCCTCCTCTCCTCCTCCCCCTCTCCCCAACTCAAAAGTCTTGCCATCTCCTCAACTCCCCCTCCCCGACTACTCTGTTGTCACGGGCTATGTCAAGTATCCACTGATAGATTAAGAAATATGATACTTAGCTATTTAGTATAGGGTGATACAGAATAACTGTTGGTACAAATGGTGCAATCCAAAAGGCATAGACCATTGGATTGAGGGTTGACGAATTTAGATGAGTCCGGCTATACGAAGTCGGCGGGTTGAGGATTGGGGAATTATCTATTGAAGATTTGTTCCGCTAAAACAGGGACTTAAAACCAAATAACTATTGCATCTAAAATCCTCGCATCTAAAATCGGCTCGGTCTTCCCTGAAAATTGCTGAGTATGAGAAGGTACAACTAACGTGATCAAAAAAAGTTTAACGATCGGCTTCATCGCGCTGTGGCTGTTAAGCGTACCGCTGACGGACAATGCCTTAGCTCAAGATGCTGCTGGTACTGCTGCTGCAGTGGTGCCGAATCCGATCGACACCGGCGATACGGCCTGGATGTTGGTCTCCTCAGCACTGGTATTGCTGATGACACCGGGACTGGCATTTTTTTACGGGGGACTGGTGCGATCGCGCAACGTCCTCAACACCATGATGATGAGCTTAGTCATGATGGGAGTTATCGGCGTCACCTGGACGCTGTGGGGCTACAGTTTGGCCTTTGACGTTTCCACTCCAGCGTCCGAAGGCTTTGGTCAAGGGATCGAAAGCTTCATCGGCGGCTTCGACTGGATGTTCTTGAACAAGGTCACAGCGGACACACCAGATCCGATCGGCTACGCACCGACAATACCCCACCAAGTCTTCATGGTTTATCAGATGATGTTCGCCATCATCACTCCAGCCTTGATTTCCGGGGCGATCGTCGAACGGGTAACATTTAAAACCTATTTCTGGTTCGTGCTGCTGTGGTCTACCTTCATCTACTCTCCTTTAGCCCACTGGGTTTGGGGTAGAGGCTGGCTGCAGGCGATCGGATCTCTGGACTTTGCTGGCGGCACAGTGGTACACATCAGTTCCGGTGTTTCTGCGGTTGTCGCAGCTTGGATGATCGGGCCCCGCAAAGACCACTTGAACAAGCCCCACACCCCTCACAACGTACCCTATGTCTTGCTGGGAATAGGGATGCTGTGGTTCGGCTGGTTTGGCTTCAACGGCGGTAGCGCTTTGGGAGCTGGTTCTTTAGCAACAGTGGCTTTTGTCACCACGATGATTTCTGCAGCAGCCGGAGGTTTAACTTGGACAATTGTGGAATGGGTGCTCAGAGGCAAACCGACAGCAGTGGGAATTGCTAGCGGTTTCCTCGCGGGATTGGTGGGAATCACACCTGCGGCTGGATTCGTGCTTCCAGTGGGGGCGCTTTTGATCGGATCGATCACTTCGGTTTGCTGCTTCTTTGCCGTTAGTTTCCGGGCTAAGCTGGGATTTGACGACTCTTTGGATACCTTCCCGATTCACGGCGTCGGCGGAACTATAGGCGCGATTCTGACTGGCGTGTTTGCGACTAAAGCTGTTAATGCTGCCGGAAATGACGGGCTGTTTGCGGGGAATCCGGGGCTAATCGTGACCCAGTTTATAGGCGTTGTAGTTACTTACGTGTTTGCGGCTGTGGGCACTTTTGCGATCCTGAAAATTTTGGGGCAGTTTATGGAACTGCGAGTGCCGTCATCTGCTGAAGACCAAGGTTTGGATATCGGCGAGCACGGGGAAGAAGCTTACGGTGAGGATTTTGCCGGCGGTTTCAGTTCGTTTGAATCGAGTTCTCCTTTTGCACCGAAGAAGGTTTGAAGCTGATTTTCTGAATAAGTTCGATCGTGTAGAGACTCAGCTATCTGGGTCTCTACGCTTTTTTTTGAGTTTTTTTAACGAACCGCGAAGGCACGTTCATTCTTTCTTGGCTCTCAATTAAAGGTGTCGATCGTATAAATAGCATATCCCCTCTCCGCTACTGAACCCATAATCGCGATCGCACCCCAGGCATTCTAAAATCAAAGGTAATTAACCTAGATTTCAACTCGATACCGCATGGATACTAAAGCTTTTAAACGATCGCTCCAACAGTCTGAAAACTACCACCGCAAGGGTTTCGGACACGAAGCTGAGGTAGCTGGGGTAATGCAGACGGCTTATCAAAGCAGTCTGATCCAGCAAATTCGCGACAATAATTACAGGCTAGAACGCGGCGCAGTTACGATCCGGCTGGCTGAGGCTTTTGGCTTTTGCTGGGGGGTGGAACGCGCTGTGGCTATTGCTTACGAGACTCGCCAACATTTCCCCTCAGAACGGATTTGGATTACTAATGAGATTATTCACAATCCGTCTGTAAATCAGCATTTGCGGGATATGGAAGTTGGTTTTATTTCTGTTGAGAAGGGACAGAAGGATTTTTCGGTTGTCGATAGGGGCGATGTGGTAATTTTACCAGCTTTTGGAGCAAGCGTCCAAGAAATGCAGTTGCTTAATGATAAGGGCTGCAAGATTGTTGATACTACTTGTCCTTGGGTTTCTAAGGTTTGGAATACTGTTGAAAAACACAAAAAGAGGAATTATACTTCGATTATTCACGGTCAATACAAGCATGAGGAAACTGTTGCTACGAGTTCTTTTGCTGATAAGTATTTGATTGTATTGAATTTCCAGGAAGCTGAATATGTCAGCAATTATATCTTGCATGGGGGCGACCGCGATGAATTTCTTGCTAAATTTAGCAAGGCTTGTTCTGCTGGTTTTGACCCTGATGTGGATTTGGAAAGTGTTGGTATTGCCAACCAAACTACTATGCTCAAAACTGAGACAGAGAACATTGGCAAGTTATTTGAAAAAACGATGATGCGGAAGTTTGGGCCTGAAAATTTGAACGACCATTTTCAGAGTTTTAATACTATCTGCGATGCGACTCAGGAACGCCAAGATGCTATGTTGAGTTTGGTTGAGGAAAAGTTGGATTTGATGCTGGTGATTGGGGGTTTTAATTCTTCTAATACTACGCATTTGCAGGAAATTGCGATCGACAAAACTGTTCCTTCTTATCACATTGATTGTGCGGAGCGCATCTTACCCGGAAATCGGATCGAACACAAGCCTTTGGGGGCAGATTTGATCGTAACTGAAGGTTGGCTACCGGATGGTAAAATTGTAGTCGGCGTGACTTCGGGTGCTTCTACGCCTGATAAGGTTGTTGAAGATGCGATCGATCGCATTTTCGCGATGAAAGCGGCTGCTGTTGTGTAATTATATTGTTTCGGTACTGCACTCGGAATTATCATTTTCTCAGTGCAGGGCGAGTGTCTCTTTGCGAGTGCGATCGAGACGCTCGCAAAAAGATATAATTCCGATGTTAAACTAATTTGAACCCATTAATTCTTCCCAATTACCCCATCGCATTTCTGATACTATTCACCCGCGTCATCGCCTGTGTGAATTTCTCCCTGCCTCCCAAAGATTATTTATTAAATAAAATATTAAAAATTCGCCTTTTTTTTGTGGTAAAAAGCTTGACTTGGCTAGTTTGATCAGGTATTATTTAATAATGGAAATATTAGCTAAATTTAAAATTATGTCGCTACTCCCATTATCTAAAATATACCCCAAGAATCAACTGGAGTCAATAGGTAAAAACTCTTTTCTTTGCGCCACAATTTGAAACTGCCCAAGGAACACGAACGATACAAAACTCGATACAAAAAAGGCGAATTAAGCTTTGCAGGCTATCTTAGATTGTCTGGTGTCTCGCTGCACCAGGAAACGCAAGAGAGCGATTTATTGAATCTCCGACTAAAGAGGGATGCGAGGAGGAGTGAGGCTAAACTAGACACAAGATCGATCGCACATTTGAGCCTTAAATTTATAGGCTTTAGTCGCCGTTTCTGACCGCGCGAAAAATTTGGGTATTCTTAATCCAGCTACAATAAAAAAAAGCAGGACTCCCACGCCGACTATTTCATGAAACAATCGCTGACTCCCCAAATCACCGCAGGTATCGGAATGGTAGTGGCGCTGCTAATTTTCAATGCGGCAACTTCCTACCGCAACACTCTCAAGTTAATCGAAAACGAACGGTGGGTGAGTCACACTCACCAAGTTTTAACCGAACTCGAAGCTACGCTTTCCACGTTAAAAGATGCTGAAACCGGACAGCGCGGTTATTTGCTGACGGGAGAAGAACGGTATTTAGAACCCTATGACAGCGCGATCGCCCGGATCAACGAGCAAGTAGTCGGATTGCAGCAGCTAACGGCTGACAATAAGCGGCAGCAACAGCGCGTTCGCGATTTGAAAATTGCGATCGACTCTAAATTAGCCGACCTTGAAACAACCCTCAATGTGCGACGCAAACAAAACTTAGCAGCAGCCGTGCGGCAAATAAAAACCAATAGGGGAAAGCAAATCATGGGGGACATTCGGCAGCAGATAGCCGCCATGACAGCCGAAGAAACTCAGCTATTGCAGCAGCGCGCCCGAGAATCTAAAAAAAGCGCTAATTTGACAATCCTGAGTTTTACCGTTGCGAGTTTAGTAAATTTCCTGTTGATGGTGTTGGTTTACTATTTGGTGAAGCGCGATCGAACTTTGCGCGACAAGGCCGAAATCAAGCAAAATCAACTGTTAGAACAGCTAGAGCACGATCGCCACTCTCTACAATTAAGCGAAGAACGTTTCCGCCGCGCCATTATCGAGGCACCGCTGCCAATTATGCTGCACGCTGAAAACGGAGAAGTTTTGCAAATTAACTGCGCTTGGACAGAACTCTCAGGCTACGAACACTCAGAAATTCCCACAATTGAAGATTGGACAGAAAAAGCTTACCATACCCGCCAATCGCTAGTGCAAGCAGATATTGATCGGCTGCACAAATTAAACGCCCGCATCTCTGAAGGCGAATATATGATTGCCACAGCCAGTGGCGAAAGTCGAATTTGGGACTTTTATTCGGCACCTTTAGGCCAGCTTTGCGACGGCAGAAGTTTAGTAATTAGTACCGCCATTGACGTAACTGCGCGCAAACAAGCAGAAGCGGAAATTCGGATGCTCAACGCTACCTTAGAACGGCGAGTAGAACTCCGCACCAATCAACTTCAAGCAGCTAACGAAGAATTAGAAGCTTTCGCCTATACCGTAGCCCACGATTTGCGTGCCCCCCTGCGGGGAATGCAAGGATTGGCTGAAGCTTTATTAGAAGATTACCGTGACCTCCTCGACGAACTCGGTCAAGAATACGCCCAGCAAATTGTTAATTCTGGCCAACAACTAGAAGAATTAATCCAAGATTTGCTAGCTTACAGCCGCCTGAGCCGCACAGATTTATCGCTGCAAGTTTTAGACTTAGAATCAGTTGTGGCCGAGGCAATTGCTATGGTAAAAGCTGACGCTAAATCCAGGCACGCTCAAATCAGTGTTCGATCGCCCTTGCCTGCGGTAATTGCCCACCGCGTTACTTTAGTTCAAGTAATAGCCAATCTGCTCACCAATGCTATAAAATTTGTGGAAGGCGCACCACCCCAAGTGCAGATATGGGCCCAGGAAATTGAGCAGCCTCAAGAGGGAGAGACAGACAGCGATGCAGCGGGAGAATTGGAAAGGGGAACTGTGGGACAGTGGGAACATTCCCAGTTACTTATGGTCAGCCCTCTATTGCCAGTCCCCATAATCCGTCTGTGGGTAGAAGACAATGGTATCGGTATTGCTCTAGAACATCAAAAACGCATTTTTCGGGTTTTTGAACGGCTGCACGGTATCGAATCTTACCCCGGAACTGGTATAGGATTAGCTATTGTAAAAAAAGGACTCGATCGCATGGGCGGTCAAGTTGGAGTGGAATCTCAAGTAGGACAAGGCAGTCGATTTTGGATACAACTGAGGAAGCATGACCCAAAAGCAGACGATTTTGCTGGTAGAAGATAACCCCGTTGATATTCTATTGATGCAGCGGGCATTTCGCAATGAGACTTTTGCTAATACTTCGCTGCAAATTGTCCGAGATGGAGATGCAGCGGTTTTTTATTTAAATGGGGACGGAGAATACAGCGATCGCGATCGCTATCCTTTACCTGCGATAATTTTACTGGATTTGAAATTGCCCAGGCGATCCGGTCACGAAGTTCTGGTTTGGCTGAGGCAGCAGCCGGAACTAAAACGCTTGCCCGTCGTTATGCTTACTTCTTCTAGGCAAACACCTGATGTCAAGCGAGCTTACGATTTAGGGGTAAATTCTTATTTGGTTAAACCAGTCGGGTTTGCTTCTTTATTAGAAATGATGCAGAGTTTTAACGACTATTGGCTCAACTATACCGAACTGCCGGAACCTAGAGAATTTTCTGGTTTGTAGTAGCGGTTTCCCGGTTTTTCTTCCTCGTTTCTTCGTTACCAGGCTATTTCTGGTAACGAGTGAATTAAGTTTATAGTCAGGAAGCCAGTTTTCTATCATCTTAAAGGGGCAACCTCCAACATTTTTATTAGGAGTGATTGATTGGCACTCTAGCTAACGGCCCAATTATAAATTGTTAAAGTGGTACACATTCTGGTAATTGACGACAACCCAACGGATAGGCTGCTCGTCAAACGCGAGTTAGATCGGCAATTCTCGCAAGTGCAAATAACAGAAATTTCCGACGATACATTATTGGGGGAAGCACTGAATCGAGGCGGATTCCATCTGGTAATTACCGATTACCAACTACGCTGGACCAACGGTATAGATGTGCTTAAAACTATCAAAGCCCGTTATCCAGAATGCCCGATTGTAATGTTTACGAATACTGGCAACGAAGAAATTGCTGTAGAGGCGATGAAATCCGGATTGGACGACTACATTATCAAGTCGCCGAAGCACTATGTCCGCCTTTGCGTTGCGGTTCGCGGCGTACTCGATAGAGTTGCCGCCTGGGAACGAGTCGCCCGACTAGAAAATCAACTTAATTCTCTGCTAGAACGCTTAAATGTCGGAGTTTTTCGAGCGACTTCCGAGGGGAAGCTCTTGGAAAGCAATCAAGCTTTTTTGCGCTTGTTTGATGCCAGCAATTTAGCCGATGTCCAAGGGATTTATTTGCAGCAATTATTTTTGCAACCGGTAGATTCCGGGGAGTCTCGGTGTCAAAATCTGGAAATTACATTTCCTTTGGCAGACGGTCGAGTAAAATGGATTCGGTTTAATCAATATGTGTACAGCGCAGAAGGTGAAAGTACGATCGACGGATTGGTGGAAGATATTACGGAACTTAAGCAAGCTGAACTTGCTTTGCGCGAATTTAATGAAACTTTGGAAGAGCGGGTGAGAGAGCGTACTGCTGAATTAGAAGAAGTTAATGCACAGCTCGAATCGTTTACCTATTCAGTTTCTCACGACTTGCGCGCTCCTCTGCGGGGAATTTCGTTTTTTGCTGAAATGTTGCTTAAAGAGAAAGCCAGCGAGTTGGAGGCTACCGCACAGGATTACTTGTATCGGATTAATGACGCTGCAAGTCTGATGAATACTTTAATCGAAAATTTGCTAGAGTACAGCCGCCTCAGCAAAGCTAACTTGCCGCTAAAAGCAGTGTCTCTTAATTTAATTGTGGCTGGCTCGATCGCGCAACTAGAGGCGGAAATTGCCCAAAAACAAGCTCGGATAACGGTTGTTGAACCGCTACCTACTGTATTAGCCCATCCTGCTACGCTGCTGCAAGTCTTGGCTAACTTGCTCTCCAATGCTATTAAGTTCGTGCAGCCTGGGATAGAGCCACAGGTGCGAGTTTATGCAGAAGCTGAGGAGGAATATATCTGTCTTTGGGTAGAAGACAACGGCATTGGTATTGCAGAAAAATTTCAAGAGAGAATTTTTGGGTTGTTCGATCGCCTGCACGGTCAAGAAGTGTATCCAGGGACGGGAATTGGGCTGGCGATCGCTCGCAAAGGAGTCGATCGGATGGGGGGTGCGATCGGGCTGAAATCGACTTTGGGAATCGGTACCCGCTTCTGGGTAAAATTACGCAAGTGCGAGAGTTGAGGAAGCAAGTTCGGCAACGCGCAGTGAATCGGGATTTAAAAAAGATGAGGTTCTACGCAAGAGAGTTTTAACAGCAATATTCTGCTGTAGCTGACAGAATCAATCAACGCGCTTCTTCACACCAGCACACAGAATAAACAAGTAGTATAGTGAGAGTTAACGGAGATATTGCACCGTTCCCGGCTGAGCAGGCTTTCCGATCAGTTCTACAACCACTTAATTAATTTGCTTGTGGGCGATGCTCCTAAAATGCTGGTTGAGTATATTACAGGCTGTAAAATATAATATAAATACAAGTAACTACCATAAACTTATTGGCAAGTCTAATTAACCAGCCAAGTGCATATTTAAATTGTCGAGATTGCTTAATAACATATTGTTAAATTTAATAATGTATGCGCCAATACAAAAACTAAAAGCCCAATGGTGTCTATTCTGTTAATCGACGACAACCCAAACGATCGCCTGATGATCGATCGAGAACTGAGGAAAAGTTTTTCCGATTTAGAAATTAAATCGGTTATTGATATCCAAACTCTCGAACAAGTCCTGGCAGTCGGGGGTTTTGATATAGTAATTACCGACTACCAACTGCACTGGAGCGACGGATTAACTATTCTCCACAAAGTTCACAGCCGCTACCCAAATTGTCCGGTAATTATGTGTACTGACAGCGGCAGCGAACAAGTGGCAGTCGAAGCTATGAAAGCCGGCTTAAGTGATTACGTGTTCAAAGGGCGGTACTTAAAGCGGCTGGCGGGGGCCGTGGGCGAAAGCTTGAAAAAACAGCAGTTGCGCGAGAACTACGCGAAAACGTCGGCGCAGTTGGCAATTTCGGAGCAAAGGCTGAGGTTGGCGATCGAAGCCTCGAAAATGGGAACTTGGGATTGGAATGTATTAACTGGCGAGGTCGTTTGGTCGGAGGGACACGAACTGTTATTCGGGTTGGAAAAAGGCAGTTTTCCGGGAACTTACGAAGCATTTTTTGCCTGCATTCACCCGGATGACCAGGCCTCGATCGCCAACGCTGTTGCCTTTGCTTTAGAAAACAAAACAGAATACAAGTACGAATTTAGAGTTTTTTGGCCAGACGGCAGCTTGCACTGGATCGCGGGTAGGGGCAAGTTTTTTGATGATGATACAGGTAAATCGGTGCGCTCGATCGGCGTGGTTTGGGATATTACGGATCGCAAATTATCGGAAGCGAGGGTGCAAGAAAGCGAGGAAAATTTGCGCTTTGCCCTAGAAGCAGCTAACACGATCGCTTTTACCTGGGATGTGGTATCGGGGGAAGTCCGCCGTTCGTCCAATGCCGAAACGCAAATGGGTTTGGGGCCAGACAGCACCTATGGTACTTTTGAGCAAAAAAAGAATGCGGTGCATCCAGAAGACCGAGAAAGGTTTTTGGCAGATGTGGAGGCCGCATTCAGGGGCACGGGAGTTTACGAGTCGGAGTACCGCAAAGTGCGACCCGACGGCTCAGTGATTTGGCTTCACGACAAAGGGCGAGTGGTTTTTGACGCATCCGGCACACCCCTTCGGCTGTCCGGCGTGGCGATCGACATTACGGATCGCAAACAGTTAGAATACGACCGCTCGCGGGCGTTGGCCCGCGAGCGGTCGTATTTGCACCGCCTGCAAAAGTTAACCTCCGCGTCAGTTGCTATCAACTCCACGCTGTCGGTGGCAGAAATACTTCAGTTAGCTGCCGATAGCGCCCGCCAAATTCTGGAAGTCCACCAGGTAGCGGTCAACCTCAACCCTGCCGCCAACTGGGATGCGGGAATTAGCAAGTTTTCGATGTCAGAAAAATACGCCGCGTGGCAAGATTACTGCGAAGAGCCAGACGGTACGGGCATTTACCAACAAGTTTGGCAGCACCAACAGGCGATGCGAATGACTCAAAGCGAGTTAGAGGCTCACCCGGCCTGGCGGGGGTTCGGCAAGGCTGCGGGGAAGCACCCGCCGATGCGGGGCTGGCTGGCTGTACCGCTGACGACTCGGGACGGCAGAAATCTGGGACTGATTCAGTTGTCGGACAAGTATGAGGGGGAGTTTGCCGAAGATGATGAAACTATTTTAATGCAGTTGGCTCAGGCGGTGTCGGGGGCGATCGACAATGCCCGACTTTACGAGGAATCTCAGCAGGCAAATCGCATGAAAGATGAGTTTTTGGCAACTCTTTCTCACGAGCTGCGCTCGCCCTTAAACGCGATTTTGGGCTGGGCGCAACTGCTCCAGCAACGCAGTTTGAGTCCGGCTGCTACGGGGCGGGCTTTAGAAACGATCGAGCGAAATGCTAAATTGCAAACTCAATTGATTGATGATTTGTTGGATATTTCGCGAATTATTCGCGGCAAGTTGACTTTGAATCCTTGTGCGGTAAATTTGATTTCCCTGGTGGAAGGAGCGCTGAATACGGTGCGGTTGGCTGCCGATGCTAAGTCGATCGATTTGCGGTTGGCTATTGGAGATTTGGGCTTAGAGACTGCTGAATTTTCCAAACTTGGCAAGATTTCTGGCAATCCTGAATCTCAGTTAAATCCGAGATTTTGGGTATCGGGAGACCCTGGCCGCTTGCAGCAAGTAATTTGGAATTTGCTGACGAATGCGATTAAGTTTACGCCGCGCGGGGGGCGAGTTGAAATCCGGCTTTCGAGAGTTGATTCGGAGGTTGAGCTGGCTGTTACCGACACTGGAATTGGGGTTGCACCGAATTTTTTGCCTTACGTGTTTGACTCTTTCCGCCAAGCGGATGCAACGATTACTCGGAATTATAGCGGTTTGGGGCTGGGCCTGGCGATCGTGCGGCAGTTGGTGGAACTCCACGGCGGCACGGTTTGGGCCCAGAGTCCGGGGCTGAATATGGGATCGACTTTTACTTTCCGCCTCCCTGCGGTACAGGTAAATTCGAGCCCAGACGAGGAAGCGGAGGTTTGGGCTGGCGCTGGTAATTTACTGGGAGTTAAGATTTTGCTGGTTGATGACGAGGTTGATTCGCGGGAATTTATGAGGTTCGTCTTGGCAGATTCCGGGGCCACAGTCATGGTTGCATCGTCTGCTGCTGAGGCGTTTGAGGTGGCTTCGCAGTTTAGCCCGGATGTTTTGGTCAGCGATATCGGAATGCCGGAGGAAGACGGCTATTCGCTGGTAAGAAGGCTGCGTTCTTTGAACACGCAGACAGGGAAATTTTGGGCGATTGCTCTGACGGCTTATGCTAGGGATGAAGACCGCGATCGTGCTTTTGCTGCGGGTTTTGACCGACATCTGTCTAAACCTGTGCAACCGGATGTCTTGGTAGAGACTATAGTCCTGTTGAAGCAGCAAGGGCTAACAACCTAAAAAATTATCTTAATAATTGGGAATTGGTAATTGGAAATTGGTAAATTGGAAGTGGGAATTGTGTTTTTAGTGACGACTTTAATCCTAGTAAAACTCGCTCGTACTTGCCTTCCTCACTACAAATCTATAATGCTGATTATACCGGACACGACCTGATTAACCAGACTGGATATCGACGGAAATCGCTCAACTGAGAAATATAAAAATTTGTATTTTTCAAACTTTTAAAATTCTGCTTGTGGGGCTTTGTTTCGAGTTCGTCTAAAATAGGCAATTTCTATGCCGATTAGGTGATTGGTTTGTGTTAATATGCTAAAATATCCAACAACCACGCGGTAATAATTAGGTGGACAAACTTCAGACAGATATAGAAGCAATTTACTCTCAAATTGAGGAATTGCGCCTGGAACGCCAGCAGCTTAGTATTGCCGATGTTGTCCCATCCGGTGATTCCCCCCAAGCGATCGCCGATGCTTATCGGCGTCACGCGAGGGAAACAGCACAAGTGTCGGCCGAAGTCAAGGGTATAGATGACGCGATCGCGGCTCTGTCTGCTCAACTGAGTCAGAAACAGCAGCAGTCGGTAAAATTGCAAAGAATCACTCCCATGGAGGAGCAAGTTGAAGAAGGAAGATTGCTCGCTCAGGGACACGCGGAACGGATTAATGAACTGGCGGCGGAACTGGCGGCGGAAGTGAAGGGACTCAAAGCTATCGCCGACCAAATTAGTCCCAGCTACTGGCAGGTTTATTACAAGCCTTTTATTACTGGTTTTAAGAGTATTTCTGTTCCCTACGTGCGATCGGACGGGGATGTTTGGACTATTGTCAATCGAGTAGTTTAGAGAGGCTGCGGGAGCAGAAATAATCAGCGCTCAAGACAATTTTTTCCTGTCCCTATTCCTCAACCTCAACCTCGCAGCAATTGCTTAATAGTGCCGACCAATTCCTGTGGGTGAAATGGCTTGGCGATGTAAGCGTCGGCTCCTTGTTTCATTCCCCAATAGCGATCGAACTCTTCGCTTTTGCTCGAACACATTACCACCGGCAAATTTTGGGTTTTAGGGTCGCTTTTGAGCCGGCGACAGACTTCGTAGCCGTTCATCCGGGGCATCACGATATCCAGAACGACTAAATCTGGGCGGTTAGCCTTGATCTGTTCTAGAGCTTCTACGCCATCACTCGCTACCGTGACGTTGAGTCCTCTACCTTTGAGCAAGTCGGCGATCATCTCCCGCAGAGTGACGCTATCATCAACAACCATAACTGTACTCATAGAATAATCCCTACCAAGTTTCTGGGTTGAAACGTTCTCATTAACGTTTACACTAACGTTCACCTTCAAAGGTGTCTTTTCCTGATTGAGATTGCGCTCTGCTAAATGTAGTTTACCCACTTTTGCTGATTTCTCAATCATTTTCTGAGTAATTACCGCAAAATTCAAAGATCCGCGCAATCTCGGTTGACACACGAGGCTATGTCCGTTAGTCTATCATTTTCTTTCTCAAATGGTACTATTATCAAAAAATGAGGGTATAGCTTGGTTGTGCGTTTCCGGTTGAGGACGGCGGCGCTCGGCCGCCTGCATCAACATTTGTCTACTTAGGATGTTTCGTACCTAAAGCCGAGAGTTTTTGGTCGTAGAGCGTGTCTAAAACAACCGGGCGCTGGCGGTAGCTGTGACCGGTGTTTTTGCAGCCATTAGCAACGATTCCCAAGACGGAAGCTCCAGAAATCTTTAATTCTTCTAAAACTTTGCGAACTTGCGATCGGTCTGTTTGCCCAATTTGGACGACCATAATCGTAGCGTCTGTGTGAGCTGCGATCAAGTGGGTGTCTGCCAAGCCTGCTAGTGGCGGGGTGTCATAAATTACTAAGTCAAAAAATGCTTGAAATTGCTCCATCAGATAGTGCATTTTTTTGGAAGAAAGAAGCTTGATCGGATCGGGGGGAATTTGGCCTGCGGTGAGTACGAACAAATTTTCTTGGTTCGGGGCTCGTTGAATCGCGTCGTTGAGACTGAGATCTGTGGAAATGGCATCGCCCAAGCCACGCACGTTTGGCAGTCCTAACTTCGCGTGCAGTTGCGGGCAGCGCAAATCTGCATCTACTAACAATACTCTCTGTCCGACGGCTGCTGCTGTGGCTGCCAGGTGCAAAGCTACTGTAGATTTGCCGTCTCCGGCTACGGCTGAGCCGACTAAGAGCGATCGAATTGCCGTGCCTGCACTGAGCAAGTGAATGTTCGTGTAGAGCGATCGAAATGCTTCTAAAAATTGATAGTCCAAGTCGCTCAAAATACTTGGTCCCCCGCTCATCGAACCAGTATCTCTAGGTTCGCCCAGTTCGACTACTTCCACTTTCGAGTTCGATCGAGCCGATGTTAGTTTTCTCTGTCTGGCTGGCGGTCTGCGCTTGACTTTTTTGGTAAACGGAATCACCCCGAGTATTGGCAATCTTGTGGCCATTCTCAGTGATTCTGGAGTGTGGAACACAGTATTTAGTACCTCTACAAGCAAGCCGACTGCTATGCCCAGCAGACTGCTTAAAATTACTGCCAGCGCTAACTGTTTTTTGGTTTGTTTGACGGTAGCTGTTATAGGCCTGCCAAATTTGTCTAGCGGAATTTCCGGAGGATTTATCAGCACCCAGGGTATTTGCTGCTGAGCCGCATCAATCCGCAAGGCTTCTCGTTTTGCCAAGAAGTCCGACAAACTCTTAGTAACTACTTGCAGTTCCCGCTGTAAATTGTCGTATTGTCGGGTTGTAACTGAAAAGTTTCTGATTTTTTGGTTGAGACCATTTTGCAAAGCAGTCATTTCGCGATCACGCGCTTCAACTTCTTTAATTTGGGTTTCTAAATTTCTCATCACCACTTCTCTTGCTTGTTGAGTGGCGGTTAAAACCAGTTCTTCCCGACTTTTTCGCAACGCTAAAACTGGCAAACTGTCTTCTCTGTACTGAGCTAATTTTAATGACAATTCCGAGTCTATTCTCTGAATTTGACCTAAGAGTGCGCCGTAAGCTTGTCCTTGGGTCATCAGCAGCCCTTGAGGATTATTTTCGTTGAGTAGTTTTTCATAGCTTTGGTAGAGGTTTCGCATCCCTTTTAGCTGAACTCTAATTTCTACTTGCTTACCCCGAATGCTTTGAACTTGTTCAGACAGAGATTTTCCCTCTATCT
This sequence comes from Microcoleus sp. B3-D7, assembly GCF_036705305.1. Classification (NCBI taxonomy): domain Bacteria; kingdom Bacillati; phylum Cyanobacteriota; class Cyanophyceae; order Oscillatoriales; family Microcoleaceae; genus Microcoleus; species Microcoleus sp. B3-D7. Next base: position 143,743 of record NZ_JAUBUE010000009.1, read on the forward strand.
GAGGTTCAAACAAGTTGCTTTGCTGCCGCAGTCTTTGGACTTGCAGTTGCAGAACTTCCACTCTTTCTCGGAGCTTGGGCATCTCCGTATCTATAAATTTAATACCTTGATTAATGCCCATCAGCCGTTGCTGCAAGCTGTAATCTAGATAAGCTTTAGAAATTTTATTCAGTACGCTGTAAATTTTTTTTCGGTTTGAATCTTTGTAACGAACTTGTAAAATTTTTGTGCCTTGCTGTTTGCCATCTTTCGTGTAGCTGATGCGCTGGATCGACATTTTTGATATCAGTTCGCTATAGTTCATTTTGGGATACGAAGCCCGCAATTCCTCAATCACTGGCTGCATCATTTTGGGACTTCGCAAAATCCTAATTTGGGTTTCGTAGTCTAGTAAGCTAATTCCTTCTATATTAATTCTTGCTAAGTCCGCCGCTTGGGTATTGTTTAATTGTTTGGATTGCAAACCTTCAGCCGTGGCTGGTTCTACTAACAGGGAAAAAGAGCCTTCATACTCGACCGTTATGCTTTTAGAAGTGGCGACGATCGCTGTTCCTGCCAGGGCGCTCAAAGCTATCGTGGCTGCTGCCATGACCAGGAAGCGACGGCGCACGACGCCTAACAACCAGGACAAGTCTAGCTTTTCTTCTTCTCTCTCCTCTACGAAGTGATCTCTGTAGTTCTGAGCAGATAACTCCGGCAGTTTGCCATTCGATTTGGGTGTGAAGGGTTGGTAATCTTGTCTGCTATCCATATTCAGCCAGGGTATTTTTGAGGTTGATGTTTTTGAGGTTGATATTTTTGAAGCGGCCAGGTCGCGGTTGGGTAATCTTATTGTTTCGTTTATTCTAGCCTTTGCCAGGAATTATCCACCTCACCCGCCGCCTTCTTACCTGAATAAAAATCGGAGAACGTTTATAAAATTTAACACTCCCGTAGCTGGCCCGACAGGTCCTATTACAGCGTTCATGCGATCGACAAAATTGACGAGCCCCCTGCGAGATACGATAATCATGTCGTTGTTGCGAAGTTGAGGATTGGTTTCTTCGTTAATTCCTTGAGTTAAATTGACTTCGATCGTCCGTTTAGTAGCTGTACCGTCGTTATTGAGGCGGACTAGCTCAACTTTATCCCTTCTAGCTCTGGTATTCTCGTAGCCAAAAAATCCTCTGGAAATTAAAGCTTGATTCAGTGTGGCATTAGCTGGGAGCCTCAAGGGATCGAGGGATGTTCTGAGTTCTCCTACTACATAAACGTTAATGCCGACGGGGGCAAAGTTAGTGTTGGCGAGCACACCAGCTTCTGCAGGGTTGACGATTGTAGCTTTGGGAACGATGATCGTGTCTCCCTCCTGGAGGATGGTATCTTGGGCGCCGTCGCCGGACTCTAGGAACTGCCACAGGTTGACTGGGATAATTTGTTCGCCTCTTCTGGTGACGCGCCGCACTTGGATTTGCCGGATGTCGGCATCGGAGGTGATGCCGCCGGCTAGCTGAATTGCCCGGATGACGGTAGGGAAACCTTCGCGGCTGAGGTCGTTTGTGGTGTTGCCGCCGATGACGACGTAAGCCCCTGGGCGGGTGACTTGACCAACGATGGAGATCGATCGAGGTTTTTCTGGGGGTGGCGAAAAGTTTGCTGTCGCAAATTGACGAGCTTCTGCTTGGTTGAAGTTGGCGACTGTGGGAATCACGATTGTGTCTCTGTCTTGCAAAATGATGTCTTGAGAGATGTCTCCTTCTTGCAAGAATTTCCACAGGTTGACGTTGAGCACTTGATCGGGGCCGTCTCGTTGGGGACGGCGGACGCGGATGTTGCGGATGTCGGCGACACCCGTGACGCCTTCTGCGAGTCTGATCGCTTGGGTGACAGTGGGGTACTGGACACTCGGCGAGGCTCCCGGCCCGGGAGTTAGGGTAATAGTGAAGTTTCCGGGCCTGGTTACTTCTCCGATGACGCCGACGTTGAGGGGACGGGCAGCGACGAGGCTGACTGTGACTATGGGGTCTTTGAGGACGCGGCGGTAGGCGTTGCGGATGATGTTGGTGGCTTCTACTAAGGTGCGGCCACGGATGGAGACCAAGCCGATCAGGGGCAGGTTGACTGAACCGTCGGAAAGGACTTCGTAGCCGCGGCTGAGTTCGGGTACTTCGAGTATTTCTACTTGGATGCGATCGCCGCCGCCGAGTTTATAGCTTTCCGGCGCTCTCCTAACCGGCGGAACCGTCTGGGCTTGCTCTGCGCCTAGGGGGATGGGAAGTTGTGCCGGGGTGCTTCTGGCGTCAGCGATAACAGTGGAAGCAAACAAGACAACACCCACAACCGACGGGGCTATCTGTCTTGGAAAATGGGTGTTAACCATACACCACCTAATTTTATTGACTATGATTTATATAAGTGTAGCCTTTTGAGTGCGGGACAAAAAGCTCATTATTTTAAGCTATCGCCGAAAAAAGGATGCTCTATTTTTGCTTTATCCCTAATTTCTGTGTTAGCGTGGTTGCCGGTTGACGGCTATATTTTATATCTATATAATTTGATATTGTTGGTGACAAAGGAAAGCAATTATGACTCAACCAGTGTCTATACCAAATATGGTGAAAGAGCTGATTTTAGGTACTTCTTCCTTGACATGGATGCTAATTGCTATAGTCGCGATAGTAACTCTACTATTATTTCAATTTGCTAGTTATAAAAAAGTAGGTTTGGCTTTAGAAAAAAGCTTTGCTGGTCTTTACATTTTTATCTCTCCATTTCTGACACAACCTCCTTTTAATTACTTGCATTTTGTTAACTTGAAAGATCCCGAAGGTGGTATCTTAAAACTCATACCTTATTTTTTTTACCCCTGGGTAGTATTAATTTTAACTTCAAGGGTTAAAGTTTTTAGTAGCAATTTTATAGAAGTTTTTGCCAAGATATTGAGGATGAATCCTTTTTTTTTACTTTATACATTACTTCCATTACTATCTACATTATGGTCTCTAGTTCCTGAAGAAACGCTAAGAGCAGGGCTAGCTTTTTCAGGATTTACTGCTTTCGGGTTTTACATTGCAGCCCAATATAAATGGGAGGATTTATCTCGTTTTTGGCGCTGGGGATACACGGCAATCGGTTTGGCAAGTTTTGTAATGAAACCCCCTGGAGCAGGCGATTTTGTCGGCTTAACCCAATCTAAAAATTCTTTGGGGGGAGTCTTAGCTCTCTGTACGGCATTTTGGTATTTGCACTATTCTCAAGGAGCTAAAACTCAGAAAGAGCGCTGGATTGCTTTGGGAATGATGTTCTTTTCATTTTACCTAGTAAGGGCTAATAAATCGGGATCTGCTCTAGTGATTACTATCATATTAATAATTGCAGTGTCCTCACTAAATTTTTTAAAAAAATTAACTTTTCAGTGGGCATTTACTGCGATTATATGTTTCCTGGTCGTCAGCATAATTATGACTGTTTTTGTAGTAGACAACCTAGAGGATATTATTGTAGGTGGGTTAGGCAAGGACTTGACTCTAACTGGGCGGACAGAATTCTGGCCGCAGTTAATGGCTGCGGTCAATCAGCGTCCCTGGTTTGGCTACGGATACGATGGATTTTTTCAACAAGATAAGTTAGGAGCGGGTACTCCTGCTTATTTTATTTATACTCCTAGTGGATTTCAACCTGAAAACCCTCACAATGGGGGGATTGGGATATTGTTAGCCTTCGGTTGGCCGGGATTAATTTTAATGATGACTTCCTTGCTGCTCAATTTAGCTTACGCAGTTCGGTATTTGAGTCGTAGCACGTTGGAAGGAGCAGGAATACCTATTTGTTTTCTAGTCTCTATTATTATGAGCAACATCACAGAAGGTTATATTATAGATATAGGAAATCCTTGGCTGAGTTACGTAATGTTGACGGTTCGACTTGCGATAGATAATGCTAACAATAGTTCTAACAGTAGCACCAGTAACCCTCAAAGGCGTTCTTTAGCTCGCACTGTCCATTGAAGTAACCTTTATTGGGCGGATCGTGGGTCAAGTTGGGGAGCATCTCCTATTTGTAAAAACACTTCTTCTGGCTCCTTCCTTCTTCCTCTTTCCTTCTGCCTCCTGCCTAAAAACTCGAATTTTTAGGTCGGCTGCAAAAGTGAGATGTTCCCTCAAGTTGTGATATGTTGTTATAGGATCAACCAGTCTAATTTTGCGAGATTGCCGACCCTGCTAGAACCGCGTTTGTGTTTTGTAAAGATTTAAAATATTCTGATGCTAGATAAGTTAACTGCGGTCAGTCAAAGGCTCGGCCCTAATCTGCGCCAGGTACTCAGCAACATAGCTTGGCTGTTCACTGACCAAATCTTGCAGATGGGTCTAGGTCTGTTTGTGGGCCTTTGGGTGGCTCGCTATCTTGGTCCGACACAATTTGGATTGCTCAACTACGCGATCGCCTTTGTGTCGCTGTTTAGTTCGGTGGCAACGATGGGGTTGGGTACTCTGGTAGTGAGGAATATCGCTCGCGACCCAGAATGCAAAAATGAGACCCTGGGAACGGTCTTCGGACTGCAATTTACTGGTGGCTGTATCACTTTGTTGTTAACTGTCACCGTGATTGCGCTAGTCAAGCCCAACGACACTCTGACTCGGTGGCTTGTAGGTATCATTGCAGCAGGAACTATCTTTAATGCTTTTGAGGCTATCAATTTTTGGTTCCAGTCCCAAATCCAGTCAAAATATACAGTGTTGGCTAAAAATTCGGTATGTTTTTTAGTTGCTGCTGTCAGAATTGCGTTAGTAACAATTAAAGCCCCCCTGCTTGCCTTCGCCTGGGTTAGATTGACAGAGGTCGCATTGGTAGGAATCGCTTATGTATATTTTTATAAGCTTACGGGGAATAAAATTAAGGATTGGCACTTCAGTTGGGAAAAGTGTAAGGAACTGCTATCGGAGAGTTGGCCAATAATTTTGTCGGGATTTGCAGTTTATGTGTACTCAAAAACGGATCAGATAATGCTCGGTGCGATGAATAAAAATGCCGAACTGGGCTATTATGCTGCCGCTGTTAAAATTTCGGAAATCTGCGATTTTTTGCCGATGATCATATCCAGCTCTATTTTTCCCAAATTAGCGAATTTGAGAAAGACAAATTATGAAGAATATCTAAATAAATTTCAAATTTATTCTGATATAATGATATTTTTGTGGTTGGGAGTTGCCATACCGATATCATTACTTTCTCCCTGGATAGTGCATCTACTTTACGGTGACAAATATGCACAGTCAGCAGCGGTGCTTGGAATCTATGTTTGGGCGCAATTTGGCAGTAACTTTGGAGTAGCACGGAGCACATATTTAAACATAGAAGGTCAGTTGCGCTACGGTCTTTATTTGACTGTAGTCGGATCTACTTTAAATGTAGGGTTGAACTTTTTGCTAATTCCTAAGTATGGAGCTTTGGGAGCAACCACAGCTACTCTGATAACTTATTTTTACGTAATTATATTAGTCAATTTCTTGATTAAGGAATTGCGCCCATTCGCAACTTTCATCTGGCGCTCGCTTAACTTATACAAGGCAGCTTGTAGAATCAGAGGATTAGTAAAGTGATTCAAATTAAACCTAAAATCGAACAGCGCTCGAATTGCCCCTATTGCGACACTGAACTCAATGCAAAAAAAATTTTGTGGCAAGGGATACATATTGTTCTGGACTGTAAGTGCGCGGGATGTGGTAGCGAAATACTCGACGAGTTAAGAGTAGGTCATGGAGTCAGAAACTCTGTCCAAGTTGATACAAACAAAGGTGAAGTTTTTGCAAAATTTGCTAACATAAAAGAATGGCTAGGCAAACCATTACTCAATTCACTCCAAAATCCTAACTCAGAAAAACTGGAGATTGTAAAAGAGATTTTTAAACCCAGCAAGCGGGTAATTATCTTAAACTGTATCGATCATCTTTATGGTCATTCCCTGCTGAAGTTGCTAAATGCACAAAGGCACTTAGAATGGAACTCGGACTTCGGGTTAGTTGTGATAGTTCCTAAGTTTCTAAGGTGGATGGTTCCTGATGAAGTTGCAGAAGTCTGGACAGTACCTATTTCTTTAAAAAATGGTCAAACTTACTATCCTAGCTTCGCCGAGTTTGTAGAGGAAGAAACTAAACGCTTTGATGAAATTTATGTCAGCGAAGCCCATTCTCATCCTAGCCAGTTTGACATCACGCGGTTTACTAGAGTTCCGAAACACAAATTTGAGGAGCCAGAAACAAGAATCACTTTTATTTGGCGGGAAGATCGTTTATTAGTTAACGGTTTGCTGTTCCGAATTCTGAAAAAGCTAAATCAACGAGAAAGGGCATTGCCATTGCAAAATTTAAAAATTCAGCAGTTATTTGAGAAAATTAGGTTGCAAGTACCTGAAGCAAAATTTGCAGTAGCTGGTTTGGGGACAAAAACTAAGTTTCCAGAATGGATTGAAGATTACAGAGTAAATAGTTTTAATGAAAAAGTTGAAAAAGAAATATGCCGTGTTTATTCACAAAGCCGCTTAGTAATTGGTCTTCACGGCTCTAATATGTTGCTACCTTCGGCTCATGCTGGTATGACAATTGATTTGATAGATGAGCGTTGGGGGAACTTTGCCCAAGATATTTTATACCAAGAACGTGACCCGAGAATGGCTAGTTTTCGCTATAGATTTTTGCCCTATCAGACTAGCAATGATACACTGGCATACATAGCGGCTGTGATGCTGCAGAAGTGGTTTAATTTTAAATCGCAGATGACTGCTGAGCTTGTTAATTCCGATGTTGAAGACTACTAGAAAAAGTAGAGTCGCATAAATGTTCAATTACCGAATCCAAACACCCGTCGCTTTTATCATCTTCAAACGTCCAGATACAACGGCTAAAGTATTTGAGGCAATTCGTCAGGCCAAACCTCCCAAATTGCTAGTAATTGCTGACGGCCCACGTCCAGATAGGCCTGGAGAAGATCAAGAATGTGCTGCTGCTAGAGCTATTATTGACCAAGTAGATTGGGACTGCGAAGTTTTGAAGAATTACGCAGACGTAAATCTCGGTTGTCGCCTGCGGGTTTCTAGCGGTATGAATTGGGTGTTTGATCAAGTGGAAGAGGCAATTATTCTTGAGGATGACTGTCTCCCTCATCCTACTTTTTTCCGCTTCGCTGAAGAATTGCTGGAGCGTTACCGAGACGATCAGCGGATTCTGTCAATCTCTGGTCAAAATGTTCAGTTTGGGCGAAAAAGAACTGATTATAGTTACTACTTTTCTCGCTATAATCACTGCTGGAGCTGGGCGAGTTGGAGGCGAGCTTGGCAGCATTATGATTTAGATATGAAGTTGTGGCCGGAAATTCGGGATGGTAATTTTTTGATGGATGTACTAGGAGACTCCCATGCTGTAAAAGTTTGGACAAATACTTTTCAGCTTTGTTATGAAAAAAAATTACAGAGTTGGGCTTTTCAGTGGACATTTGCTAGTTTTATTCAAAATGGTATGAATATTCTTGCAAATGTCAATTTAGCTTCTAATATCGGACATGGTGTAGGGGGAACTAATACGGAGGATGTCAACAGTCCTTATAGTAATATGCCTGTAGAAGCTATAACATTTCCCATGAAACACCCAGCCTTTGCCATTCGGGATGTGCAAGCAGATAATTTTACTGAAAACACTTTATATGATTACGATCCGCCCTTGCTAAGGAAGGTGCAAAAAAAAGTCAATAAACTTTTGAAAAAATCAGGCAAAGTCACCTAGAAATTTAGAGGAGAGGCAGGGGAAATGAAGGTTGTACTTCTCAATAGTTCTGATAGTGAAGGGGGGGCTGCCCGCGCCGCTTATCGACTGCACCAAGGTTTCCAGGGGATTGGTGTGTCTTCGCAAATGCTGGTAAAAAATAAGAGTAGTGCCGATCGCAATGTAATTTCGTCACAGAATAGTATTGCGAATAAGTTTGACAAGATTATTTCAACTTTATCTAACGCACCATTGCGCCTCTACCCTAAGAGAAACCCCGTTATATTTTCTACAGAAGTGCTGCCAGATGCTCTATCGAATCGACTGGATATACTCGCTCCTGATATTATTAATTTACACTGGGTTTGTGGGGGCTATTTACAAGTAGAAAGTATTCCCAAGTTTAAGCAGCCCTTAGTTTGGACGCTGCATGATATGTGGCCTTTTACAGGTGGCTGTCACTATAGTGAAGATTGCAATCGCTACACTCAATCTTGTGGTAGTTGTCCGCAACTTCACAGTAATAAAGATTCGGATTTGTCGCGGTGGGTGTGGCAGCGAAAAGCTAAAGCTTGGGATAAGCTTAACCTAACTTTGGTTAGCCCTAGTGTTTGGTTAGCGAAATGCGCTCATTCTAGTTCTTTATTCAAAGATTTTCGAGTTGAAATAATTCCTAATGGCATCAATACTCAAAAGTACAAACCCATAAATCGTCACTGGGCGCGAGAAATCCTGAATTTGCCTCAAGATAAACAAATTGTACTCTTTGGAGGTGCAAGTGGAACAGGCGATCGCTGGAAAGGATTTAACTTGCTCGTACCCGCTTTACAAAGCCTCAGTAAATCAGGCTGGAAAGATCGGATAGAGTTGCTGGTTTTTGGCTCTTCTCAACCCGACAATCCCATTGAACTGGGTTTTAAAACTCACTATTTGGGAAAACTCGCAGATGATATTTCCCTAGCAACGGTTTATGCAGCAGCAGATATTTTTGTCGCCCCTTCCGTGATAGATAACTTGCCCAATACAGTCATGGAAGCCCTTGCTTGTGGCATCCCCAGCGCCGCATTTAATATTGGGGGACTGCCCGATCTGATCGAACACTGCTCCAATGGCTATTTAGCTAAACCTTATGAAACAGAAGACTTAGCGCGAGGAATTGCTTGGGTTTTAGAAGATCCCAATCGGCATCAAAAACTTTGTATTCGCGCCCGCCAGAAAGTGGAACAAGAATTTACTTTAGACATACAAGCAAATCGCTATTTGTCTGTTTTTAACGATCTTGTGTCCACTCCAAAGTAAAAATCAGATTTTACGTAGTAAATTTTACCAGGCTATCGCTAAAAGCCACCAAATTGCGAATAATGAACCGTACTAAAATCGCCGCCCTTTTAACTTGCTTCAACCGCAAAGAGAAAACATTAGCTTGTTTAGAGGCTCTTTTTAAGCAGGCACTTCCAGCCGATGTTGATATTTTAGCCTATTTAGTCGATGACGCCAGTACCGATGGCACCAGCGAGGCAGTTCGTCAAATCTATCCTCAAGTCAATATTTTTTCCGGCGATGGGAACTTATTTTGGAACGGGGGAATGCGTGGGGCTTTCACCGAAGCAATGAAAGATGATCCCGACTACTACCTATGGTTAAATGATGACACTCTTATTTATCGAGACACCGTAAGTGTCTTGCTAGAAACAACTCAAAAATTATTAGAAAAAGGAGAAACCAAAGCCATCATTGGCGGTTCTACCTGCGACCCCGAAACGGGTCAAACAACATACGGAGGTGTTGTGCGAAATAACCCTTTGCACCCCTTCCGATATGGTATCCTCGAACCAACAAAAGAGCCTCAGATCTGCGATACAATGCACGGCAACTGCGTATTAATTCCCCGCAGCGTTGTGCAAAAGGTCGGCAACCTCGATCCAGCTTTTGTCCATTATATTGGCGATTGGGATTATGGTTTACGAGCCAGACAGAAAGGATGTACAGTTTGGATTGCTCCTGGCTATTTAGGAACTTGTTCTCTCAACCCCCAGGTGACTAAAACGGCTGCTGATAATTTAAGTGAAGGATTGGATAAAATGAGTAAACCCAAAGGTTTATCCTTCAAAGATACTACCCTGCAACCGGCTCAAGAGTGGAAAGTATTTACTCAGCGGCATGGTGGCTGGTTGTGGCCAATTTATTGGCTGCTACCTTATCGCAGGTTAGTTTGGCTTTCAGTGTTGAGTAAACTGGGATTGACTAAAAACAAAACTCAAGGTGAATAGGATGGTTGATAGAAATGAACTCCGCATTGCTTGGCTTGTCCCGGAAGTGGAACTGGGAGCTTACTGGCAGCCTGTTTTGAGGGAATTTACAAAAATTTTTAAGAATACTGTATTTTATACTGGTCGTGTTTGGTCTGGGTTCGATCCTACGCTGCCGGGAGCATCGGCAATTCAGTTGGTAGGGGAGACTACATTTGTCGAGACGGAAAAGATAGAAACAGGATACGATCGCGGATTCATTGTAGTATCGCCTAGTATTATCGGCTATTTACTAAAATTTAGACCTCACGTGGTCTTTCCCCAAGCTTTCTCTTTGTGGACTGTAATTGTTGCGTTTTTAAAACCGCTACTGAGGTGGAAAATTGCGATTATTTACGATGGTAGTTCCCCAAATACAGACTTTCGAGATTCCAGTTTTAGGACATTTGTGCGCCGCATTCTTGTGCGGTTTGCCGATGCTTTTGTTGCCAATAGCAATGCCGGTAAAAAATATCTAATGGAAGTTCTCAACGTACCGGAGGATAAAATTTTTACCCGAACCTATCTCGTACCTGATGCGGGAGCTTTGCTGAAACGATTAGATCAAACTCAGCCACCCAACTTGCAGTTAAAACGCCCGATTTTTCTGTATGTAGGGCGCATAACGGCGAGAAAGGGAATTAAAACGCTTTTAGAAGCTTGCGCTATTCTTAAAAGTCTAGGTTATGTTGATTATTCGCTGTTAATTATTGGCAAGGGAGATCAGCGGGAAGAACTGGAAGCATTTATTAAAGAGTGCGATTTTGAAGAGCAAGTCATGTGGGCGGGATGGGTAGAATATGGAAATTTAGGTGCTTATTTTCAGCAAGCTGATATTTTTGTGTTTCCTACTTTTGAGGATGTCTGGGGTATGGTTGTACCCGAAGCGATGGTGTTGGGAAAACCAGTATTGTGTTCAAATGGTGCAGCTTCCTGTGAGTTAATTATTTCAGGCGAGAACGGTTATATTTTCGACCCTAGCAGTGCTCAAGACTTAGCGGCTCAAATGCAAATTTTTCTAGATGATCCTGATTTGATTGAGTCGATGGGAGAGCGTTCACGACAGATAATTTCTCAAAAAACTCCCGAAACAGCAGCTAAAGCTTACGTCGAAGTTACATCTTTTTTGATGGAGAATAGGTGAAGCAAGTTCGGCAACGGATGAGTGTAAAGGATTTAACGGAGAGAGGGAAGAGGGAAGAGGGAAAATTTAGCAATTACCAATTAGCAATTACCAATTAGCCATGAAAGTTTTATTATCTGCGTTTGCTTGCGAACCGAATCTCGGCTCCGAAGAGGGAGTAGGATGGAATACTGTTATCCAATCTGCTAAACATCACGAAAGTTGGGTGTTTACTCGCACGTTTTGTCGATCGTACATTGAAGCAGAACTAGAGCGGAACCCAGTGCCAAACCTGCACTTTGTTTATTTTGATCCGTTTGGGTGGAGCGAAGATTGGAAGGGGAAACAAGGATTGCTGCAACTTCACTACTATCTGTGGCAAATCTGGGCTTATTTTATCGCTCGGAAGCTCGATCGCGAAATTGGTTTTGACATAGTACATCACGTAACTTATGTCAAACATTGGTCTCCAAGTTTCTTGGCGCTGTTGCCGCATCCTTTTATTTGGGGGCCGGTGGGGGGTGCAGAAGCAGCACCAAAGGCTTTTTGGCAAGATTTTAGCCGCCGGGGAAAAATTTACGAAACGCTGCGGGCATTGGCTCAAAGGCTAGGAGAACGCGATCCGTTTGTGGGTCTGACGGCGCGTCGCAGTGCCGTGGCGCTGGCGACTACGGAAGAAACCGCAGCCAGACTGCGATTTCTCAAAGCAAAAAACGTGAAGATTTTCTCACAAGTCGGTTTGTCGCAGCAGGAAATTCAAGAACTAGAGCAATTTCCTACCCCGCCTGAGCAACCAATTAGATTCATCAGTGTTGGTCGTCTCTTACATTGGAAAGGGGTGCACTTGGGACTCCGTGCATTTGCGGAGGCGAAGCTGGAACAATCGGAATACTGGATTGTCGGAGACGGCCCGGAAAGGCAGCGTTTGGAAGCTTTGGCCACAGAATTGGGACTGGCAAATAAAGTATTTTTTTGGGGAACTTTATCTCGCACTGAAACTCTTTCTAAAATGGGGGAGTCTCACGTTCTCCTCCATCCGAGTTTGCATGACTCTGGTGGTTTTGTTTGCACGGAAATGATGGGGGTTGGTCGTCCCACGATTTGTTTGGATTTGGGCGGACCGGCTACTCAAGTGACGGCTCAAACGGGGATTAAAGTGGCTGCTACTGACCCCGATCGCACTGTGCAAGGTCTAGCAGAAGCTATAGTGTGTTTAGCCCAAGATCGTGAATTGCGAGATCGCTTGGGTCGAGCGGGTCAAACGCGCGTCAGGGAAATCTATGATTGGGATGTTAAAGGTTTATTCTTTGCCCAATTGTGCGAAGATGTATTCGATGGAAAATCAGGATAACTTCTGATGGGTTCGATCGGGCAAAACAAAGAAAACTATATTTTTTCAGGCGGTGAAACGTGGGCGTTGCAATCATTACTGGCTCGGCGGGTTTAATTGGCTCTGAGGCGTGTCAGTTCTTTGCCAAACAAGGCTTAGATATAGTTGGGATCGACAATAATATGCGCCAGTTCTTTTTTGGTGCTGATGGTTCTACAAACTGGAACCGCCAACTGCTAGAAAAGTCTTTGGGTACCAAGTATTATCACTTAGATGTGGACATTCGCGACTATGAAGCGATTACCAATATCTTTCAGCGGTACGGCGAGTCGATCGAATTAGTAATTCACACAGCAGCCCAGCCCAGCCATGATTGGGCTTCCCGTGCTCCGAAAATAGACTTTACCGTCAATGCCAATGGCACTCTCAATCTTCTCGAAGTAACTCGCTTGTACTGTCCTAAAGCGGTTTTCATTTTCACTTCTACCAATAAAGTATACGGCGATACGCCTAACAATTTGCCTTTAATTGAATTAGAACACAGGTGGGAAATTGAACCAGGCCATACTTACGAAAGCGGTATTCGGGAAGATATGTCAATCGATCAGTGCCTGCACAGTTTGTTTGGTGCTTCTAAGGTAGCTGCTGACGTTTTAGTCCAAGAATACGGTCGATATTTTAATATGAACACCGCTTGTTTTCGCGGCGGCTGTTTGACGGGTCCAAATCACTCAGGAGCTCAATTGCACGGCTTCCTAGCCTACTTGATGAAGTGTGCTGTCACGGGAACTCCTTACACCGTGTTTGGCTACAAAGGCAAGCAAGTTCGCGATAACATTCATAGCGCAGATTTAATTTCGGCATTTTATGAATTTTATAAAGCTCCCCGAAGCGCCCAAGTTTATAATACAGGAGGAGGCCGGTACAGCAATTGTTCGATGTTAGAAGCGATTCAGATGTGTGAGGCAATTGCAGAACGCAAATTTAATTGGACTTACGCTGAAGGGAATCGCATTGGCGATCACATTTGGTGGATTAGCGACAATTCAAAGTTTTCCAGTCACTATCCCAACTGGAAAATGAAATATAACGTTAAACAAATCCTACAGGAGATTTATGAATGTAACCGCGAGCGTTGGCTGAAAGAGGATTCCCATGATTGAGCGGGGCAAAAAGAATGTGCTGGGAATTTCGGTAAAAGATTGAAGAATACAAGGTTAAACAAATCTTAGGGGAGATTTATGAGTGTAACTGCGAGCGTTGACTTAAAGAGGTGCTCCATGATTGATAAAGGGAAAAAGAATGTACTGGGCATATTAGTTAATGCCGTTAATTATGAAGCGGCTGTTAGCAAAATTATTGCAGCAGCCAGCGCCGGAAAACCAATGTCAGTTTCTGCTCTAGCGGTTCACGGGGTAATGACTGGAGTGCTCGACAGCACTCATCGTTATCGGATTAATCACATTGACTTAGTATTGCCAGACGGACAGCCCGTCAGGTGGGCGTTAAATTGGCTCTACCATACGGAATTGCCTGATCGAGTTTGCGGGCCGAATGCGATGTTACAAATCTGCGAACGTGCGGCAGAAGAAGGATTACCTATCTATTTGTACGGATCTCAAGCTTCTGTACTGGAAGCTTTATCTCGCAATCTTTGCCAGCGTTTTCCCAAGTTAATTATTGCTGGAACTCAGCCTTCTAAATTTAGGCACGTTTCGCCCCAAGAGAAACAAGAAATTGCAGAGCAAATTCGCAACAGCGGTGCAGCAATTACTTTTGTCGGTTTGGGGTGTCCGCGACAAGAAGTCTGGGCTTACGAATACCGCGATGAGTTATCAATGCCGCTGATTGCTGTAGGTGCTGCTTACGATTTTCATGCGGGTAATTTGGCTAAATCTCCTGACTTTTTATCTAAAATAGGTTTGGAATGGCTGTTTCGGATGATTAAGGAACCTCGGCGCCTTTGGCAGCGGTATGTTTTTTTGAATCCGCTTTATATCTGGCTGTTTTTGCTACAAGCTTTGAAAATCAAACAGTTCGACCCCACAGACGCCACGCCGCCCGCAGAAGAAGTATTATATGGTTGAAATTTAAAAGTTTCTTGTGAATTATGGGTACTCACAAGAAAAAATTAAAAAAGCAAACATATCGTAACTAATCGTTCTGAGGTGGAACTGCGATCCCATATTCAATAAAATTTATATCAAATCCGGTAGCATCCGAATTATAGTGAGAGCTTAAGAGAACGCGATTTTGGTAGCGATCTCTTAAGCTCCCACTGGCATGATCCCAATATATTATTCCGATGCAACCCGAAACTATATTACGCCAGAAAACACTTTTTACATTATCTATGTGGTAAGCTGCGGACTGCACACCTTACATACAAAGTTTGTGCGTCAGTCTCGATCGAGTCAGGTGGATTGCTGGGTCAATAGTAGCATTTGGTTTGACTGTACTCCTGGCATGGGCGATGATGGCAGAGGCTCGCAAAAGTATGGTGAGTGTGTAACCATACTTGATAATCAAAGCCAAAGTTTATTGCCCTTACCTCGATATTGCTATGGCTTTTGTGCCACAATCCGGATCGAGTCGTACTTGTTTTCATCAGCAGCAAAAATTGTTTTCAGCAGTAGCTTCCAAGCTTGGACTTTACTGTTTTCCTTGGGCTTTACTATCTGATGAGAGCCCATTGAATCGAACACACTGAAAATTTTTCTTTCATCATTGATCCAAGTGTTTTCAAATTGGCGATAGTAGCCATTAAACTGGGTAGAAATTATCTCAAATCCTACTTTTTCACAGATAGCGCGAAAGCTCTGCGGTGTGAAGAAATACAAATGCCTTGGTACATCTAGATGCATCCATGCAATCCCTGATGACTTCAGCCCAATACAAGAGTTATTTGGTACTTCCATCACCAATTTGCCGCCACCCACGAGCAACTGCATGGCATTGCGGAGTGCAAGTAAAGGATCTCTGGTATGTTCGAGTACGTGGTTCATCACAATTATGTCGTACTGTCTAGACTGGACTTCCGGGGGCAAAGATTCAGCAGTACCATAAAGTACATTAAGACCTCGCTGCTGGGCCAACACTAAAGCTTGTTGATCGGGTTCTACGCCCCAGACTTTGTGACCATCTGCTTGCAGTTCTTGCAGCAGGTGCCCGTTGGCGCAACCAATTTCTAAGATCGAGGAGGAAGCAGTCCCGAACTGTTGCTTCCACCATTTACTTGTGACATCTACTCCGCGATCGAAACGCCAAGCTAGATGGGTACGCAATTTATCGAAAAAGGAAATAGAAGAGGCAGATACGAAGCCTGTAAAGTCTATATGATGAGTATAATACTCATCGATGTCGTAGAAGCTGGCGATTTTGTTGAGTTCGGGTAGAGGATGAATGCATCCAAGTTGTGACTTTTCGCACCAGTACAATTGAAATGACTCATTGTTTGGAGGTCTGCGCCAATCACCGGGTATGAATAGCCACGGTTTCATACTCTGTCCCGATATCGGGCAGACGACGGTAGGGCTTAAGCACGTTTGACTTTGCATTTTAGTTTTCCTTACTTAGGAACTGGATGTACTAATAACCGCTTATGTTAGATCACTCCGGGACGTTATGTGCCAGTGATAATTGTGTTATCCTCTATACAGGAGATGAAGGCCTAAAACTTATGAAGTTTTGGGAATACCATTACTGAGGCGCGGTTTTCACGTAACATCGAATTTAAGTTAACGCATTTAGCTGGCTTTGTCACTTTTGATAAAAAACTACACCTTCAGCGAGCGGGCGGAGAGTAAGTTTTTCTCTAGTCAAGAATTCAGCAATAATTAAAGTATACATTAAGTTAGAAACATCATATACCTCTAAAGTATGATACTAATAAAAGCATTTGTGCATATACCTAATAAATAATGAAGCCGTTGATTTAACAAGATTTAAACTAAAAACCCTGTTAGTTTTGCCAGTTCCGGTGGAAAGGAAAATGAGTGGGTCACTCGATGGTTGAGAGTTGGTGTGGGATCTGGTAGTTGCCAAGAAAATGTAACCCGTTAAAGGAGACTTGAGAACCTATGGAAGAAGTGCGATCGCCCAGTAGAATTTGATGCTATTAAGTTTGAAAAAAACATCTACATCTAATGGCGATCGCTCACCCCAACCCTTGCCTTTACAAGACCTCCAATTGCCGTGGCTACCTTAATGAAACCTGTCTCAATCATAGGCAGAAGGATTCTTAACGCAGTTGAGTGTACGCCAAAACCATATCGGGAGCCTCACATACTTGACTTTCGGTGACTGGATGAGGCCGCGTTGAGTAGGCAATAGCCTGCATATGTTTTATGCGAGCTTGAAAAGTCTTCTCAAATGTGTGCTGTTGAGCAAACTTCAGCGACTTGAACGACATCGATTTAATTTCTTCTCGGTTGTAGCTGAGTGCTGCAATTTTCTTCGCCATCTGTTTAGGCTGATTCATTGGCACCACCCATCCTGTCTCCGACATTTCTGCAATTCCCTGGAATGCTTCGTTAGCATACCCAACAATTGGCACGCCAGCAGCCATAGTTTCTATGTAAGTACAAGAAGGATCGCCCTGCCGGTGACAGCAAACAAACAAATCAATATTGTTCTTAACAAAGGGGAAAAAATCTGTTTTAAAGTCAGGCACTCCGAGCATTTTCACGCAATCATTAAGTTGATTTGCAGCTATTTGCTGGTGCATCATCTCTTCTAAGTCACCAATACCACTGATGAACATTTCAAATTTCACCTTCAGTTGTTTGAGTTCTCTAGCGACCTCAAGTAAATGATCTGCTCCTTTCATCTTAATTAGGCGACCTGAGAATACTAGCCGAAGAGGCATATCTTGAGAGCGGTTTTCAGTGCGACGTTCAATGTCAGCTTCTGTTGCTAACATATCCTCTCTAATCCGCGTGTCCAAGAACAACTGTGGGTTGCGATTGAGCTGCTTGTATTCTTGGTATGTAGGGGTGCCGTTGCACTGCAAGCCCTCTGCCATTGCGATCGCCTTGCGCTGCTTATATTCCTGACTGTAAGTCCAGATTATTCTCCGCAAGCGAATCAGGGGATTTCTCGTACTCACATTCACGATCTGTTTGCGAGTTTTCAGACTGTATTCGGAAACGTAAATACACGGTACTCCCGCTATTTTACACACTTTACTGATATGGTTCTGTCTGTATTCCGGGGCTGCCAATACCAGCGCACTCTGATGCTGATGTAGTAAAGCTGGGGTAATTTTATCAAAACAAATTATTTCCAGTTTGAATGGCAATAGATCAAGTTTGAATATTTTTGCATCCATCTGGTCGTTGTCTTCTTTCGTTTCTTCCATCATCACAGTAATATCACCCGACCAATACTTGGCTAACTCACCAACTGCTTCAATCAATTTGCGGGTGAGTAAAACTTCACCGTTTGGCAAAAACTTGGCTTTTAGTGGCTGTACGATTGTCAGATTGTTGTTAGTAAGCATAGGGAAGGTAGTTCCTGATTTGAAGTTTTTACGGATGCGGTAGTGAATCTTTGCTGTACTTTGCAAGGGCTGTTGATCGATCTATATAACAGACATCTACCGAATTTAAATTTCGCCGCCTGATACAAGCAACATTTCAGACTCTGTTTGGGAGATATCTAATACTTAAGATGGACGCAGCAACTCGATTAGACCTTTATTATTTAAGGTAAGGTCTGTTTGATATGTCGCCATCATCTGCGATCTACGTATAACTGTCAATAACCTTTTACGAGCTTTACTCAATCTTTATAATTGAGCGGTCAATTATAAAGAAAAGCGCAATTATAGGGTAAATTTGGTTAAAACAAGGGCTGTTACAAGTGTTTATACTTAAATGAAATTATCTAACTGCTTCTAGCTAGCAAGAATGAGCGCCAGTTGCGAGTACGGCGAGGCAAATGCTTTAAGTAAGTCGGCGCGAAAAAACGCCCCTAGGTAAATGAGGGCCAAGTCTCCAAATGCTCTCTACTGGCTGATTTAAGCCTGTTTACATAGTGTTACATTATGCGGTTTAGTCCCGCCTACCTACTTACTGGCTGACTTAAACCTGTTTACATAGTGTTACATTATGCGGTTTAATCCCGCCTACCTACTTAAACCATAAACTTATAAGAAATTTATTAAAACTTTACATAAATAGATATGTTGTAATATAATAATATTTCTTTACAATTAGCAATGGAAAGCAGAAGGAATAAAAAAAACAAATTTTACCCTTCTGTCTTCGCTAATGCGAAGCCTTGATGCTGAACTTTTCTTTAATAAACCGGATATAAAGGTGCTTAAAGGCCGACTTCACCACGCGGGGCATACCAAAGTCAATTGGCACCATGCTTTCCGGCAACTTCCAATCCAAAACCTTGAGAGTTTCCGGCTGCAAAAGCGGAAAATCAAGATCCTCTAAATTCGAGCAAAGTCCCAATCTCATCGCCGCAGCTACAGTGGGAACCGCCGCCGGATCAGCATTAATAATTTCAACTAAAGTTCTGTCCAAAGCAAACACATCATCAGAGGCGGCCAAAATTCCCAAAAACTTCGGTTCGCCGCCGCTTGGTCCATTACCTTCGTGACCGATAATGCCATCCAAAATCGTCAAATTTGGGTTGATTGCCCGGGCAGTTTCTACCAGCATTTCACCGAACCTGGCGCTATCTTTGCCAGCTTCCATGTGCCACCAAGCCTTCATTTTGCCGGGGACGCAGCCGAACAAGTTTTTCACGCCCATTGTCACGGTTAATTGAACGTGAGATTTGAGTTTGGGCAAATTAATCACTACATCCGCTTCCATTGCTTCTTTGCAAATTCGCAGATGATTGAAATCTTCGCTGACAGTTTTGTAGCGTTTTCCTTGAAACTCAACTACTGGCAAATTCAGTTCTTCCAACAGCGGCAAATAACCGTTGGCTTTGGCTACACCCATAGCGCTACCAAAAGCTGGACTATCGCCTAAAAAGGGTTTTCCTCCCGCTTCAATGACCATTTTAGCGACGCAGTAAACCAATTCCGGGCGGGTGACGCATTCTTTTGTAGGGCGAGAACCTGTCAGGAGATTGGGTTTGAGTAAAACCCGATCGCCCGATTTGACAAAAGCCGAGATTCCGCCCAAGGGTGCGAGCAAACTTTCTAAAGATGCTTGCAAGATTTGGCGATCGTATGAATTGGCACGAATTAAACTAACAGCAGACATAATTATGAATTAATTTGTAATTGGTTATCGATGCGGGAACAATCTCAATGTAACGCACGCACGGATCACCCTGCTTAGGGTGATCCGCGCGCACCTTACCAAGAATAATCTCAATACAAATGAGTCCTAAGTATTCATCGGCAATCTACCAACTGCCGCCCGCTGCATGGTACTAACTCGCAGCGAGTTAGAGAATACTCCTTGACCTTGCAGTTCAGGGATAGCAGGTTTAACTTCTACTTTCACCAACCGGGCAGTGCAGATAAAAACCGTTTGATCTGCTAAATGGAAAGTCAACCAAGGTTGATTTAACAAATGCAGCACTTCCTCTTGGAATTCTTGTGCAGGCATCGGAATAGTAAAGGTTTCTGCGTGACCTTCCACATAATGAAATGTCACTTGAGTCGTGTTCTCTTTATCTTGAGTTAATTTTGCAAAAGAACCTGCGCGCATAAATCTTGCTCCCAAACTTTAGACTATAAAAAATCCAGAATTAAATCTCAAAAAATTGAGTTCTGAATTGTTTAACTTTAACCTGTGACAGCACTTAGGCAGAACTCAGAAGGCAGAAGGCAGAATTAAATCGAGTTTAGCCTTCTAGTTTCTAGCTGATTCCTGTGAGATCCTAAACGTTAGCAGAAGATGTTGGCATCGCACTCATTTTCTCTAAATCTAGAACTTTTGCCAAGTCTTCTGCACTCATTAAACCCCTTTCTAGCACAATTTGCCGCAAAGATTTGCCAGTTTCTAGAGATTCTTTGGCGACGGCGGCGGCGTTGAGATAGCCGATGTGAGTGTTGAGGGCGGTAACGAGGGCGAGACTGCCTTCTGCGTAAGCGAGACACCGATCGCCCTTAGCTTCAATTTTGGCGAGGCATTGTGTAGTCAAAGCGCTGATGGTATTGCCCAAAATTTCGATGCTGTGAATGAGATTGTAGGCAATCAGGGGCATCATCACGTTCAATTCTAATTGTCCCGCTTGGGCTGCCAGGGCGATCGCGCTATCGTAACCCATAACTTGAAAACAAACCATCGAAGTCATTTCTGCCATCACAGGATTGTATTTTCCCGGCATAATTGACGAACCAGGTTGCACAGGAGGCAGTTGAATTTCTTTCAAGCCCGTTTTCGGCCCGGAGTCCATCAAACGCAAGTCGTGGGAGATTTTAACGCAATCCTGAGCGAGATTTCGCAGTGCACCGGAGACATTTACAAACGGTGCCATACTCTGCATAGCTGCCATTAAATGCTTTGCTGGTTTCAGGGGGTGATCGATTAATTCTGAGAGAATTTCAGCAACTTTTTGACAGTATTCAGGGTGAGTGTTTAACCCTGTTCCTGCTGCACTTCCCCCCAATCCCAGGGATGTCAAATCATCGGATGCCCTGTCAATTCTCAAGGTATGTTCTCTGAGAATTTGCGCCCAAGCGCCGAAGGTATCGCCGAGTCGAACCGGCACAGCATCTTGCATATGAGTACGGCCGGATTTAACGATATCTTTGAATTCTTCGGCTTTGTTTTCTAGGGCGACTACGGCCTCTGACAAAGCTGGAAAAAGAGTTTTTTCTAACGCCAACAATCCGCCGATCCGAATCGCCGTCGGAATCACATCATTTGTCGATTGACCGTAGTTTACATGATCATTAGGACTAACGCGCTTGTAGTTGCCTTTTTCATCGCCCATAATTTCTAAAGCGCGATTGGAAAGAACTTCATTAACATTCATGTGGTGAGAAGTTCCGGCGCCCGCTTGGTAGACATCAACTACAAATTGATCGCGCAATTTGCCAGCTAGGATTTCATCGGCTGCTTGGACAATTGCTTGACTGATGTCTTGGGGAATGCAGCCGAGTTCGCCATTGGCGATCGCCGTTGATTTTTTAATTAAAACACAAGCATCAACGTAAGTTGATAAAGGCTTAATGCCGCTGATCGGGAAATTTTCAATAGCCCTTAGAGTTTGGATGCCGTAGTAGACATTAGATGGGATTTGTTTGTCTCCCATCGAGTCGCTTTCAGTGCGATAGGTTGTGGTTGGCTTTTGGGTCATATTGTCTGGTTTGTGATAATTAGGAATTGCACGCACAATTTTTTTGTAACAGCGCTGACTGCCACTGCTGCTTTACCGGGTTCGCTGGCGCCGAAAAGCACAAGTCACGATTGTAGAGAATTATCTCACACTTTGGGGCTCAATCTCAAATTAATCCTAGTTCCAAAAAGACTGCAACTGCAAGCAATATCTAAACCTTTGTGATACAAGCAATCTCAAATCTTAAATCGTACAAGGGCGAGCGCACTCCAGCAGATAGACTCAGATATAATCATAGAAGTAAACCCATTTCACAAGATTCTTAAACTAAAATATGTGCTAAAACCCTAGCCTAATTCTGTCTTTTTTTCCGTTCCATTGTATTGAGTAGTTGCGACAGATGCTTGTTGATAATCACATACCCCTGTTCATTTAAGTGTAGTTCATCTGCTCTGTATTTCCGCAACATCATCCCCTGACTATCGGCAAGAATAGAGAAGGTATCAAGCACTATAGTTTTTTCTCCAGCTAATGTGGCGATGTAGGCATTCACTTCTTTAATCGCCCGACTTATCTCATCAGACCAAAAAGGCTTGCGCTGTAGTGGCACTTCTCCTACTGGGAAAATAGTAGTCACGATCGCTACTGCACCTAGATTCCTAGATTCTTCTACAATTCGCTTAATATTCGCTTGACAATTGGCAACGATCGCATCTCTGCGTTCGGGAAACAAGCCAATGGTTTTCAGATCGTTAATACCAACCTGAATGATTACTAAATTTGGTTTTAAAGGGCGCACATGAGCGGCAAATCTTTGGATCGTCTGAACTGAGGTTTGAGAGCTAATTCCCCGGTTAATGAACTCATATTCACTGATATTAGGCGATATCCAACTAGCTGCTCTAGAGTCACCAAAGAAAACCACACGAGTTTGAGCGGTATCAGTAACTTGCTTGAGATTTGTAGGATATTCGTTCAATCCCAGAGGATCTAAACGAGTTTGATTGAGCTCGCGATAAAACTGTTTAGCTCGACTGTAGAGACTAATATTTAGAAAAATTGAACTTCCCAGCACTACTAATACCAGAGTGCTCAACAAAATACTACGTTTGGTCAATATCATGTTTTTAGGCTTGGGCTGCAATTTACTCTCACATCTTACGATCGATTAAGAGTTATCTACCAGCGCTGTTAGCTGCATAGGACTCCAATTCACCCTAAGTTATATTCCTTCAAATTCTCCCATCGCTCAACCCGAATTGTTATTAACTCTACATCGGTTAACGCGTCATGCGCTCCTTTTTTAATTATCGGTGAATTTATGGAACAGTTGGATGCGATCGCCAAAATTACCGAATTGCCTCTGATTACGGGGAAGACAAAACAGGCAGATCGCGATCGGTTATACCAAGCATTCCGTCACAAAGAGATTCCCGGATTAATTCTATCTCGCGTGGGCAATTTTGCCGTCGATTTACCCGATGCCGAGGTGTTGATTCAAGTATCGGGAAAGTATGGTTCTCGCCAAGAAGAAGCGCAGCGCCTCGGACGAATTCTCCGCCCGAAATCTGACGGATCTACTGCGAGTTTTTATACATTAGTCTCGCTACAAACTTGCGATGAAGATTTTGGCCGACACCGCCAACTATTCCTCACCGAACAGGGCTACAACTATCGCATAGAAGTTCAAAAAGATGTTTAGTCAGCGATCGATAAATTCTTGGTAAAACTGCTCATGCAAACCTAAGAAATTATCCATTCCCTCCTTTGTCAGATACCCGCTTTTCTTACCAGTGTGCGGGTTTTCTACGTAGCTATAAATTACTTTTGAAACATTAGGATTCTCACGCCAACTAATGTTGAACGCTGCATACTTTGGGAAAAAGGTCATTTCTGCATAAGCATCAATGCGGTCATGTATCCACCATGCCAATGCTGTCCAATCTTGAGTGCGTTCATAGTAAGGGATGAATGATGTAACAATAATACATACTGTTGCTCCCATATACCCATCTGAATCTTTTACGTCCCAGATATGTTCTGCATAGTTGGACTCATTACTGGCACAGTTGTACTGATTTTTATTCTCTGCTCCTTTGGCGTTCACCGCACAAGAACGATAGGCTGAGCGGATACTAATCCGACCAAGCGCATCTTGAATTGGTTCAAGCACCCTCTCACACAAATTCTTTCCTGCTGCGATCGCCAAATCAGGATCGCTAGGAATGTTAGGGATACCTTCAATTTGAGAGATTTCTGAATAAAGAAACTCACGCATGAAAAAACTCTTAGAGAGTTGAACCCGTCCTAGCTCTTCCAAAGCTTTAACAGTTTGTGGTTTTCTCATAGACTGAACTACAGCAATTAGAGGTGAATACCTTAATGTTACAATACTGACAGATAATTTAGAAGCATTGTTTCAGCCAAAAGCAACGTTCCGGTTGAGTGGCTAGAAATAACTTTTGCATCACCACCAATATCTTTCGGTAGTTCGATCCAACCGGGTTGTTAGACCGCCGCGATCGCCAGTTGACGCTGTTATTGTCCGCGTCCTGGTTTGCAATCTGCAAAACCTAATGCCTCTGTGTCAAGGAAACTAGCGATCGCCATCTCAATAACTGCTTCGATTGGATATTCAATTTCAGCAGCACGAGCAATTAGGGCAGCACGAATTCCTTCAGGAAAACGTCCTAAAATAACTTCGGCATCAGCGAGGGAAAGTTGCTCTTGAAGTTTGGCTTGCATGGCTTTACATCTCAGTTGGAATTTGGACGTTGTAAGGGGGTTCAGCAGCTCTTAGAATGATGGCTTCTAGCTCCAATAGTAACGCAGGGTTCTCAAGCGTGAGAAATTGTCTGTACTGCAATCCGTATGTCTTCATCGCTATATTTATCGAGCCATGCCCAAAAAAAAGCTTTGTGCCCACCACTGAAGCGACCTCGTAAGCTCTTGGTTTTACCGCGATGTAGAGCAATCCATCAGTTCTGTGCCTGATTGCATAAATGCCAGGACGCGCAGGAATGCTCTCAAACCCACGGGTCAAGGGTTGACATTGCTCAAAAGGAATGAAAGCAATCGCGTCTAGAATTCTTCGCGCTTGGATTTGTATGTCAGAATCATTCGTTGGCATGAAGGCAAGAAGGCTGATTGCACAGAAATCATAATCCCACAAATTCTGTTACAACCATCATCAACTAGGGATGGTTTCCTGCGCGATGGCACAGAGAAGGCGATCGAGCCCGAGCTGATTTGAGCCTTGACAGTGCCTGTATTTTTCTAGGATATGGGAAAGGGACAAGCGATCGAGTTTTACCTGCGGGTAAAAAATGTAACGTTATTTCCGTCAAAAACCCGGTTTGTGCGTCCAGGAGTATCAATATGAAATTAAATCTAAAAATCAACAAGTGCAGAATATCTGGCAACCATCCGAATTATACCTCCTAACATCCTGCTACACTATTAATAACCGCATCCTCACCCACATTTATGCTTCCAGCAATCATCGCTGCTATCGCTCCCTACATATCGGGAGTGCTCTCACCCATCGCCAGAAATATCGGCTACAAACTAGGAGAAGCCTTCGGCAATAACTCTCAAAAGTACCGAGATATTCTGATTCCCGCTCCCAATAACTCATCTGATTCGACTGAGATAGAGCGAGCAAAACAGCGTTATTCTCAAGAAATGCTGGAATACGCGAAGGCGAAAGATACCAGAGATCGGGAATTGTTAAAGCTAACAGTAGCACAAACAGCGCGTCGCATTGAGTTGCAGGAACAGGAACAGCGAGACAGACTGAAGTTGGCAGCCTTGCAGCGGGATTTGATGCGGGAATTGCAAGCAAAGGATATTCAGGTCAAGCTGGCTGAAATTCAAACAATTTGGGATAAAGATACTTGGTTTTCTAAGTTAAATCGAGAGGAAACTAAGCAGATTTTACTTCAGCAGCAACATCGCCTCTTAATCTTACTATCACCGCCCAAAATTAGCAAGCGATGCCCGGAAACCTTTTGTGAAGATTTGCCCATTGAAATGAGAAGTGTGGGAGATTTTCTCAGACAGCATTATCCTCAACAGGATGTCTTACGCCCAGTTAAGTTTTATAGCGACTATTTCACAGAGTCGATTGGTGATATTGATGTGGAACGCTTGCAGCGAATTTTATCTCCGGTTCCGACTACAATTTTATATAGCGATATCAGCGACTATGCCGTAACTTTTCGCGTCGGCTTTTGGGGATTCCTGAGTAATCAGGAAGTCTCCCTGTTTTCTACCAAAGTTTTTGACTGGGAAGAGGCAAAAGATGCACTTTTAGCATCTGGGGTAAGTGAGAAAAAAGCCCTCCGCATGATTCGGCAGTTGATTGTAGCGATTCACAAGTTACTGGCTGGATTTTTGGCAGATTTGTATTATCTCAATATTGACCCCGGCTATGAACCTTTGTTATTTAATTTAAAGGATGAATTGGCTGAATATGGATTAGCAGAAGAGTGGGTAAAACCTTATTTTGATATTCTTCAGGATATTCAGCGGCGACAGGGAGAACAGTATGAACAGGAGTTGAAAAAGCTGATTGAGCAAGTAGAAGCGGAACGTCAATCTCAAGAGGCTGCCAAAGCTGAAGCAAAACGCCAACAACAAATAGAAGAAGCTGCCAAATGTGAAGTAAAAAGCCCACAACAAATAGAAGAAAAAATCCTTAGAAAAACTCACTCCTTCAAATGTGTAAAAACTATTAATGGCGTAGGTATGCCATCTGTTGATTGCGTAGTTATTAGTCCAGATGGCAAGACTTTTGCTAGTAACAGCAGTGGAAATTGCAGCAAACTTTGGAATTTGCATACAGGAGAGGTAATTCGTACTTTCTCGGGGCATTCAGTTGCGGTTTATTGCGTTGCTATTAACCCTCATGGAAAAATTTTAGCTACTGGAAGTTATGACAGAACAATTAAGCTGTGGAATCTAGAAACTGGACAAGAGATTACCACTCTCAAGGGTCACTCAAGTTTAATTCGGTCTCTTGCTTTTAGTCCAGATGGAGAAACTCTTGCTAGTGGCAGTCAAGACAATAGTATCAAACTGTGGAATCTGAAAAACGGGCAGGAAATTCGCACTCTCACTGGACATTCATACTCGCTTTGGTCTGTCGCTATCAGCCCGGATGGAAACACTCTGGTTAGTGGCAGTTATGACAATACTATCAAGGTTTGGAATCTGAAAACCAGACAGGGATTTCGCACTCTCACAGGCCATTCACAGTCGGTTTTTTCCGTTGTCATCAGCCCGGATGGACAATTTATTGCTAGTGGTGGTGGAGACAACAATATCAAGATTTGGCCTCTGAAAACCGGAGAGCTAACTCACACTCTCACAGGGCATTCACAGTCGGTTTTTTCCGTGGTCATCAGCCCGGATGGACAAATTATTGCTAGTGGTAGTGGAGACAACACTATCAAGCTTTGGAATCTGAAAACACAGGAAATTCACACTCTCACAGGGCATTCAGCCCAGGTTAATTCGGTCAGTTTTAGCCCGGATGGAAACACTCTGGTTAGTGGCAGTAATGATGGGAGTATCAAGATTTGGCGGTGTGATGGGTGAAGTAAGAGGGAAAGATAAAAATTATGGTCGATTTGCCAATATGGAACTACAAAACTTGACTGCGTGAGAAATAAACCGATAAACGCTTAGGGAAAGTAATTGAAATGTCAGAAACAATTAATTTTGAGCAAGCAGTGTTAGAGAATTTGCGACAGTTGCCAAGGGAAAAACAACAAGAAGTGCTCGACTTTGCACAATTACTCGTGCAAAAATCGGAACAGAAAAAGCCGTTACCCAGCGAAAGTTCTGAGTCTAACAGTTCGTCAACAACCGCACCTACTCTCAAGCTATCACTTAGAGAAATTGCTAGCCTGCCAATAGCAGAACGCCATAAAATACTAGCACCGTATATGGCTGCTACAGCGGAAGATTTTTTGACATATCCTGAATTAAGCGAGTTTTCGGTACTCGATGGCGAGGAGTATTTAATTGAGAAATGTTACACTCGCAGCCACGACACTTTTTTGAAAGGCTACGTACCCGAAGACGAAGGACTTTATGATGACTACAGTACGTTTGTCTAGATTAGATTGTCTGGAAAAGTTTTTGTTGCTAGCGAAAATCGGGCAAATTTCTCAACCAGATGCAGCAGCAGTGAAACAAGTCTGGGATTTGTACGTTAAGCCTCAACTTTAATCATAATTCGATCGCCCTTAACTCCCCAACTCCCCTCAACTGGGTCCTCCCATCCCCCAACCCCGCACAATACTTAATAAAAACTTTACAAAACTTACCCGATCGCCCAACATGGGTTAGAGTTATCCTATAAAATCCAGCAATCCTGCAAAGCGTCAACCTTCTCGTCACTTATCCAGTGGTTCGATGACTCAAACCCAAAGCACTAAAACCGCCACCCCAACTGCAATTTATTCCTTGACAATTGCTCCCGCCTGTGTATTGCGAGGTCGATCGGCCATCGCACAAGCCGGAGATGCGATCGCCCGTTTCGGAAAGCGGCCGCTAATCGTCGGCGGCAGCAACTCCCTCGTCGCCGTTCAACCCTACCTGCAACCAATCCTCGAACAGCAGCAGTTACAATCCGCTGAAACAGCCTACGGCAAGGATTGCAGCGAAACCAGCCTCGAAATCCTCCGCGCAGCAGCCCAAACCCATCAAGCCGACTTCATCATCGGTGTAGGCGGCGGCAAAGCCTTAGACGCTGCCAAACTCGTCGCCCATCAGTGCAAAATCCCGATCGTCACCATACCCACATCAGCCGCCACCTGTGCCGCTTGGACAGCCCTATCTAACATTTATTCAGAACAAGGTGCATTCCAATACGATGTCACATTAGCCAGATGTCCCGACTTATTAATACTCGACTACGGCTTAATTCAAACCGCACCGCAGCGGACATTAGTAGCAGGAATTGGAGATGCGATAGCCAAATGGTACGAAGCATCAGTCAGCAGCGGACACTCCGAACAAACCCTGATTATTTCAGCCGTTCAACAAGCTAGAATACTGCGCGATATATTATTCCAAAAATCAGCCGCCGCCCTCAAAGAACCCGGTAGCGAAACCTGGCAAGAAGTCACAGATGCAGCCGTATTGCTAGCAGGAGTAATCGGCGGAATTGGCGGCGCCCAATGCCGCACCGTCGCCGCCCACGCCGTCCACAACGGTCTAACTCATCTATTAGCAAGTCACGGCACATTGCACGGCGAAAAAGTTGCCTACGGCATTTTAGTACAACTGCGACTAGAAGAAATGCTGCAAAACAATCAACTCGCCGCTAGCGCCAGACAGCAACTGCTAAAATTCTACGCCGAGATTGGATTACCCCAAACTTTAGACAACCTCGGACTCGGAGACATTACAATCACAGAATTGCAGCGCGCCGCCGATATCGCCTGTAATCCCAATTCCGACATCCACCGACTGCCTTTTAAAGTTGTTCCCCAACAATTAATGGCAGCGATGGTTTCTACCACCGCACCTGTGGGAGAATTAAAGATTAAGAATTAAAACAGTTTGTAGTAAGGACTAAAGTCCTGAAAAGGCTGTGCTAGCAAGGACGAAACTCCTTACTACAAACCAGGAAAACTGACAACTGACAAAAAATAAATGACCTTGGATTGGATTAGCCCTGCTGACAGGTTGCAAAAACTACCGCCCTACGTATTTGCCCGTCTCGACGAACTCAAAGCCCGCGCCCGCGAACAAGGACTCGATTTAATAGACTTAGGAATGGGGAACCCCGACGGTGCCACTCCTCAACCAGTAGTAGAAGCCGCTGTCGCAGCCATCCAAAATACTGCAAATCACGGCTATCCACCCTTTGAAGGAACTGCCAGTTTCCGCCGTACTATTACTAAATGGTACAGCCGCCGCTACAATGTTGAACTCGATCCAGAAAGCGAAGCATTGCCTTTGTTGGGTTCTAAAGAAGGTTTAGCACATTTTGCGATCGCCTATATCAATCCAGGGGACGTAATATTAGTACCAAGTCCCGCTTATCCGGTATTATTTCGCGGCCCGATTATCGCGGGTGCAAAAGTTCACAACATCATCCTCAAACCAGAAAATGACTGGGTAATTGACTTAGCGGACATTCCCGACAGCGTAGCCGAACAAGCCAAAATACTTTATTTCAATTATCCCAGCAATCCGACTGGAGCAACTGCACCCCGCGAATTTTACAAAGATATTGTTGCTTTCGCACACAAACATCAAATCTTGCTGGTTCACGACTTGTGTTATGCGGAATTAGCCTTTGACGGCTATCAACCGACAAGTTTATTAGAAATTCCCGGCGGTAAAGAAATCGGCGTCGAATTTCACACCATGTCCAAAACCTACAATATGGCCGGCTGGCGCGTCGGTTTTGTAGTAGGAAATAGCAAAATTATCCAAGGTTTGCGGACATTAAAAACTAACCTAGATTACGGTATATTTTCCGCATTGCAAACAGCAGCGGAAACAGCACTGCAATTGCCCGATAGTTACTTGGACGAAGTGCAGAATCGTTACAGGACTCGCCGGGATTTCATGGTGGAGGGATTGGCAGAATTAGGGTGGAATATTCCTAAACCTCTGGCTGCCATGTATCTTTGGGTTCCCTGCACTCCGGGCATGAGTTCAACTGATTTTGCCCTGAATGTTTTGCAGCAAACGGGTGTTGTGGTGACTCCTGGTAATGCTTTTGGACCGGGCGGCGAAGGATATGTGAGAATTAGTTTAATTGCAGATTGCGATCGACTGGGAGAAGCATTGCGGCGCATGAAACAAGCAAACATTCGATATTAGTCAGTAGTCATTAGTCATTAGTCAGTAGTTATTGGTTATATGTGGGTTGTTAGTTGTTAGTTGTTATTGGTTATTTGTTGGTGATAATAACCAATTCTCAACTGACAACTGACAACAGTCAACAGTCAACAGTCAACTGACAACTGACTATAACGTTTTAATTTGCTCAATCACCCAATCAAAAGTTTCCATAACTTGCTTGAGGGCAGATTCGTCTTGCAAAGTAAACAAAGCCAGACTCGGCGACCTTCTCTCACCCGGTTCTGTAGGTAGCGACAGACCGATCGAACTCAGCTTACTTCTCAATTCCAGCCAATTTTGTTCCGCATTAAAAGGCTGTTGGGAACCATAATTATCAGCAGAAATCTCCATTCTGCCAGCAATATCTACAGTGAATAACTGATAGGGTTTTCTGCCCTTTTGAGGCAATTGAGCGGCGAAACCGCCGTAGGCGTCCCCCGTTCCCCACTGGATTTGAACTTCGGGTTCTTGACTTTTTGCCCACAAGTAAATTGCTTTTGCCATTAGCGCCTCGTCTGCGCCTCGTCTAGCTTTGATTTCCGCAAAAAATGAAGATTCATCCCAGCGCCTTCTTTCGCGCGTTGCGCTGGATTTTTTCTGCTGTGCTTCCGCTGTCTGACCGATCACTCTGGGAACCAGCGTTTTCAAACCATCTTCACTTACATACTGCTTAATTTCCAGGGCCAAAACTTCAACCGGGTCCATTTGTTCGTTGAGAAATTCCACAACTCGGCGCATTTCAGCGGAAATCTCGTCAGCTACAAACACTAAGCGAACTTTACCTGCTTGCAAATTAGTTTTAACCTTCTGCCAAAATAGGTCTTCGTTAGCATTTGCACCGAGAAACTCTTCAAAAATATGTTCAGGATCGCGACCCCGATCGCGACAATTAGCTTCAAACAGAGCAATAATTGAATCGACCGGCCAGTAAACCAACGCATTAGCAGCATAGTCGATCGACTGACCCAAAACTTTTTGGCGGAGTCCGGCATTAGGAGTTCGCCGCACATCCACCAAAGTAGGAACGGCATTTTGGTCGAGAAACAAATGATCCAGCGACCACTGCACCGCTGTTTCCTCATCGCTGGGTGCAGCTTCCCGCGAAATTAACAGCCACCTGCGCGCCGTAGCCCGATCGATTTGGTCTCCCGCTATCAAGTTAGGATAAGTTACTAGCAAATCTTGTAACTGGTCTTCCGAGTCGTAGGGCTGTTCCATCATTTCTACCAGCCTGTCGTCGTCCTGAATCAGATAAATACCTCCAGCCATGCAAGCCCACCTACTTAATTTTAGATTTTAGATTTTAGATTTTAGATTTCAGGCTTAGTTATTAGTCTTCAGTCTTCAGTCCGCCGCCAATAAGTTGTGAAGGCAGAAGGCATTGGTCAGAATTCAATAAAAATTTTGAATTCAATAGTTTTTATTGTTTGTTCCTTCAACAAAAAAAACCTTCTGACCAGTGACTAATAACTAATAACTGATGACTGATGACTAATGACTAATGACTAATCACTCATACAACCAGTAAATACTCGCTGTGCCGGCCCGGTCATGTAAATCCGCCCAGAAACTTCTGCCCATTCGATTTCCAAAACGCCGCCTGGGAGTTCAACCGCAGTTACCCGATCGCACTTCCCTACCAACACTCCAGCTACCACAGCAGCACAAGCACCAGTCCCACAAGCTAGAGTAACACCCGCGCCTCTTTCCCACACCCGCATTTTTACATAGTCTG
Organism: Microcoleus sp. B3-D7; assembly: GCF_036705305.1. Classification (NCBI taxonomy): domain Bacteria; kingdom Bacillati; phylum Cyanobacteriota; class Cyanophyceae; order Oscillatoriales; family Microcoleaceae; genus Microcoleus; species Microcoleus sp. B3-D7. The sequence continues at coordinate 176,081 of NZ_JAUBUE010000009.1, forward strand.
AACGTACCACTTGAATAAATTCCGTATTGGTACGCTGCGGGAATGCTTTGTTGTGCTCGAATTGAGGCCCGACAGTTTCTAAAGCAACAGCCGAAACATCCTCTACAAACGTAATGCAGTGAGGATTACCCATGCTGACACAGGTAACAGACCAAGATTTATCAGCAACTTCGATCGGCACATCTATAACTTTGGCATCCGGTGCAGCCAAAGTTGTCGGAATTTCCGCCGCCAGCAGCCGGGGAACCCCCATATCCACCTTCACCTGACCGTCCGATCGCAATTCCGGGGTAATCACACCAGCCAGAGTGTGGATGCGGTACTGAGTTTTCGCCTCTGACCCTTCCAAATCCGCGATAAACTTAGCCAAACAGCGAATCCCGTTGCCGCACATTTCCGGTTCCGAACCGTCGGAGTTAAAAATCCGCATCGTATAGTCCGTGTCATTTTGACCCGGAAGAGCAAATATCACACCGTCTGCGCCAATCCCGAAATGTCGATCGCACAAATCCACAGCTTGTTCTGGCGTGAGCACCGGTTCTGACGAGTGGCGGTTGTCAATCAGAATAAAATCATTTCCCAGTCCGTGATACTTCGCAAACTCGATCGGCATAAAAACAAACCTCTTTTGGTTAAAACTGATTAGATAATTTGATGACCAAATTACCCATTTCCCAGTATTATAAAACTTTATGCAATTTATAGTCCTTTATAGTGAAATATAAACAAATATAATATTTATAACTCTACAGGGATATCTAATTAATGCTGATGTCTATGGCTCAATGAATATCGGTCGAAAAGTAACCGCCAAGCAGTTTCTCTCTCATCGGGTAGAGGCACTTGTAATTGTGGCAATAAGGGTTAAACGGTATAAACAGAAGAATATGGTTTAAGGTAATATTTGACTATATTTTTCTGAACTATGTCTGAATTTGAAACCGGATTGCCCAGCGTTCGCTTAATACAAAGCTACATCAAAGACAAACAACAGGTGGAGATCAAACTCCTGACCGGCGACTTAGTAGCTGGCAGAATTTTTTGGCAGGATAATAGCTGCATTTGCCTCCTCGATCCCTCAGAAACACAAATTCTGATCTCGCGGCCAGCAATTGCTTATCTCAAACCCAACGGCTGAGAGTGGGGAATGGTGAATGGGGCATGGGGCATGGGGCATGGGGCATGGGGCATTGAGAATAGTTTCTTTTTCTGCCCACTGCCAACTGCCCACTGCCCGCTGACTAATCGCTAAACAGCTTTTCGATGACTTGGGCCTTGACCAAAGGCACCTTTAAAGCAGGTTGCGGCACCGGTGGTGAGGCCGTCCGCTGCATCAAGCCGAGCTCGTAGAAGCCACCGCACAGCAGCAAACGATCGCCTTCTTGCAAATTCGTAGTTCCGTCGGGCCAGCGAGTAAATTTCCCTTCCCGGCGGATCGCCCGCACCTGCACCCCGTACTGGGTTAGCACATCTACCTCTGACAGTTTTTTGCCGGCCCAAGGGCTCTTTGCTGGTAGCCTCAGCCACTGGCAAGAACTGTCGCCCTGCGGCACTGCAACTTCCCCCTTCGCCAGCAACTCAAAACTGATGAGTTCTTCCGGTTCTCCTACTACAAAAAGTCGATCGCCCGGCTGCAAAGCTGTCTTCCCGTTAGGATAATCAATTTCCTCGCCATTCTCGCGGACTATCGCCATCACGCTGGCCCCTGTCAACTGCCGCAAGTTAGTTTCTTCCAGAGTCATGCTGGCAATGGGAGAACCCGACGGCAAGCTGTACCACTCGCTGTTCATATCTCGAACCGCCACTTTCAAATCCCGCGAAACCGCCAAAGGTTCGCGCGGTGGCCGCAATTCCAGATAGCGGCTGCTGCGAATTTGCTGCACATCTCGCCCGATCGCCATTGCCGAGAGCCCCATGCCAGCCAGCAAGTGGGAAGACAGTTCTAAACTGGCTTCAAACTCCGGCTGCACGACTTCCCAGGCCCCCAGTTGGTAAAGCAGTTCGATGTCTTTATCTTGGTTAGCGCACACCACAATATCCAAATCCGGGACTAATTCTAAAGCCCGCTTCAGACACAAGCGAGTGCTCATGGGATCGGGAAGGGCGATCGCCATTGCTTTTGCCCGTTCCACCCGGGCGGCTTCCAATACGTGCAAGCTGGCAGCATTCCCGTAAATGTAAGGAATTCCTTGCATTCTGCAATCTTGAATTCTACTTTCTGACTCGTCGATAACCACAACTGAACAGTTGCGGCTTTGCAGCATTTTGACTAAAATTCTACCGACTCGCCCGTAGCCGCAAACCACAACATAATTTTGTTCCGGCAAACTTTCAGCTATTGCCACAGGTTGAGATGTTTCGTCAAAATAGCGCTGTAAAGGCCCGAAATTTTCCGCCCATTTCAATAACTGAGGCACGCTTCTCAACACAAACGGAGTCAGCACGAGGGTGACTGCTGTCGTGCCTAAAATTAACAAGTAAACGTCCCGCGAAACCAGCCCCATAACTTGACCGGAACTAGCGAGTACAAAGGAGAATTCTCCTATTTGAGCTAAGCCCAAACCTGTGATTAATGCTGTTTTTAGGGGATAGCCAAATAGTCGGACGATCGGCGCGATGATCAAGAATTTGCCGATAAATACTAGAAATACCAGTCCCAGAATTAATTCTAGATGGTTCCAGAGAAACACCGGGTCGATTAACATTCCGATGGTGACAAAAAATAAGGATGCAAAAATATCTCGCAAAGGCTCGACATAAGTTAGAGTTTGGTCGGCATATTCCACCTCCGAAATCATTAAACCCGCCACAAATGCGCCCATCTCGATGGAAAAACCCAAATATTCTGTAAGCAGCGCAATCCCTAAAGCCAAAACCACAACTCCCAGCAAAAACAGTTCCCGACTTTCTGTTTTCGCCAGGTAGCGCAGCAACTGCGGTACGAGCCAAATGCCCGCGCCTACAGCACCGATAGCAAATAACCCGATCCGCAGCAGGGCCCACGCTACCGTCATGCCGATCTCTTCTGCTGGCTGATTGAGTGCCGGCAAAACGGCTAGCATTAGCCCCAAAGCCAAATCTTGAACTACTAATATTCCCAGCATGACTTGACCGTGGGAAGTACCGGATTCATTGCGCTCCATCAAGCACTTGAGTACAACGGCAGTCGAGGAAAGCGACAGAATCGCTCCTAAAAACACCCCTTGAGCAGGCGATTCTACCCAGCCTACAGCCAAGGAAATTCCAGTAGTAATGGCGATCGTCAGCACAATTTGCAAGCCCCCCCCGCCCAAACTAATGGTTTTAACTTTCTGGAGTTCGGCGAAGGAAAATTCCACTCCCAAGGCAAACAACAGAAAGGCAACCCCGAATTCCGCCAGGGTGTCTACCTGAATTAATTCTTTAATCAGCCCCAAACCTGCCGGCCCAACTACGATCCCTCCCAGGAGATACCCGAGAATTACCGGCTGTCGCAATAGCGATGCAAAGAGTCCTCCTGCTGCGGCAGCAGCGAGAACTAGAACTAAGTCAACGATCAGTCGGAAGTCTTCTTGCACAAGTTTATGAAAAAAGTATAAAGTTATATTATAGTGTCTAATGTGTTGACTATGTTTAGGGCGTTGACTATAGTTGAGGAACAAGCACAACGGCCACCCTTGACCCAGGTATTTTCTCATGGCACAGAGTTCAACTCCTCACAAAAAGCTTAACCTCTTGCAAGTTTATCGAGGGATTGCGGCTGTTTTAGTGGTAATGTTTCACCTCAACGATATGAGTGCTGAGAGATTAAATCAAGTTACTTTTTTTAATTTATTTCAGGCTGGGTGGAGCGGTGTTGATTACTTTTTTGTATTGAGCGGTTTCATCATGGTGTATGTTCACCGATCGGCGATCGGTAAAAAGGATCAGTTAAAATCGTTTTTAGTCAAACGTGGCGTGCGAATTTACCCTATTTACTGGATAATTACTCTAACAGTTTTGTGTTTCTTTCTAGTAATTCCTGGTTTTGCTAACAATAAAGATTTAAGTTTGGGACAGGTAATTTTGTCGCTGCTCTTGATTCCTCAAAAGGACAAGCCCATTCTGGATGTAGGTTGGACTTTAATTTACGAATTATATTTTTACTTCCTGTTCAGTATAGCTATCTGGTTGAAACCTAAATATTCGGTGCCTATACTTTCGGCTTGGCTATTGGTAACGATTTTAAACTTTTGTAAACTTATAAGCTTCCCCAAATCTTTTTTCTTGCTAAATCAAGTATTTGGCAATATGAATCTAGAATTTGTTCTGGGCTGCTTGGCTGCCTATATAGTGATTAAATGTAACAATAAGATTGGTAAGTACAGGTGGATATTGTTTGGAATAGCAAATTTAGGATATGTTATTTTAGGAATGCTCGTCGCATGGGGAAACATAAAGTTTGAGCGCGTCACTACTTTTGCAGTGCTAGCCGCTCTATTAATCATTGCTGCCACCTCGATCGACCTCAAAGATTCTCCGAAAATACCTCAGATTTTCACGTACTTAGGAGATGCCTCGTACTCGATATTTTTAACTCACGGCCCGCTGATTTCAGCAACTACCAAATTGCTGCAAAAGGCAAATCTAGGAAAATATTTCGATAGCTTTTTTGCACCTGCGTTGGTAGCACTGATAACTGTAATCGCTGGCTGCATCTTTTACTCTTTAGTTGAAAAACCGCTGACAGTTTACCTGCGGAAAAATATAGTTGAAAAAATGGGTCTTCCGAAGGTACAAGCAAGCTAATTGCAGGGTGATTTCGGAGTTGGTAGGGTGCGTCGCTATATTTAATCTAGGTGAAAAATCGAGAATGCTGGAAGCATAGAACTTACGCACCCCAGGTCTATAAACCGGGTTTTTTAGCGAATCTGCGGGTCACAATTGAGTATTTTCGTAAAAAAACCCGGTTTCTGATTTCCCCTGCGTAAGTCCTGTATCTTTAATCTCCGTAAAAAAAAATCGAGAAATTTTTCAGCGACGCACCGCAGATCCGAATCAGTTCGATCGCAACATATTTTCGATGGTGCGTCGCTGTGAGATGCCGATCGCATTTGCAGATTGTAGAAAGCGACGCACCCTACAAATAATGGAGAAAAAAACAAAAAGGGCTAAAGAGAAAAGAAGAACCCTTGCTGGACAAACTAGGAGGGGGAAGAATACGACGACATTGCTACGCGAACACCCTCTATCAAAGAAGAGCCGATGCCTTCTTGATACGGGCTGTGACACAGGTACATCATGCGGTACCACTGGGGTGTATGACTGATAGACTCAAGCAACATCCTTGTTGAGAGTGAGATAATACCGCCTGTCGATTCGGGGCCTTTATCGGTATTATCCAAGCCACTATTGCCACACCATTCCGCAACCTTGCCGTGCATATCGTAAAGTCCAAAAGCATTGGGCCCAAAACTCCCCACATTCTTTATTTGGCGATGAAAACCCTGCGGTGCATCAAAGTCGAGATGATTGCCGTCACGGTTAACTTGTTGGATAATTGACAAATAATCACCCTCAAATGGGGCTGCTGTTGCATGGGCACGACAAGCATATTCCCATTCTGCTTTACTCAGAAGACGATATTTTTTACTGGTTTTTTGCGAGAGTTTTTTACAGAATCTAAATGCCTCCCGCCACGATACATTTCCAACAGGACGTTTTTCGCCTGTGAAACTCGATTGGTTGGTTTCATTTCCCATAACTGCTTCCCACTCTGCTTGGGTGATGGGGTATTTGCTTGCATAAAAAGCGGGTATTGTGACTTGAGGCTTCTCACCTTCCCCATAATCTCTATATCTATCAACTTCTGTTACTGGCGACTCTACCATCAATGTGCCACCGGGAATGTAAACCATTTCCAACACAATTCCATTTCCTAGGTCTTCGGGGAAGTAGAAAGCAAACGACTTGCTGCGCCTGCTTTCTCGTCCATTAGAATTAACAGTGATGACATCAAAATCAAAAATATAGTTTTGTAAATGTTGTTTTATCTTCTCCTCATTTCTATCTTTCAGTAGTGAATAGACAGCTAATTTAACCTGTACTGACTCATCCTGCAATGCTCCCAGTATCAAATCTAATCCTGCATCTCCATAATTCAGCGCTTCGGAGAGTGCGGCGATTTTAGCTTCGACAGAGGGCAAGGCCAATCGGCTTTTAACGCCGGCAATTCCTCCCTGTACCGCCGCACCTACAGGAATTGAATTTTGCCCCCCCTTGACTGCATCGTATTCTCTGGGTCGATCGCGATCGCTTGGCATGGCATTTTAACCTCTGTAATATCTACAACAGTGGCATTTAAATAATAATTATGTCAAATATTGAAAATTTATAATATATTTGACATAAGTGTTTCTGTGTCCTGTTAAATGCAGCGCACGGAAGTGAAACATCTCAGTATTTTCCCACAATCCCAGATGATTCGCTGCGATCGCCCTCCACTCAGAATAACAAAATTATACCGCGCTCGAAACCGTGAAACATCCTGTGATGCAGCTTTGCTACAAAGTCGGCAAATAGCGCCTTGCGCTCCGCTAAATCCCGATACATTTGCTGACTTGGCGCAAGTCGTAATAGTGCGTTATCCTTTGCGGTGAGAGGGTACTAAAATTAGAATTTTTGGGTAACATTAGCCAGACAAAGATTAAGGATATCCGTCATCACAGCGACTGGGAATCGAGCCAACGGCGGACAAAGTGCGAAAATAGTTGCGGGCGCTATTTTTGGATGCAGGCTATTGAAAGCAAACATTAAGAAGGCGATTTTGAGCGGGGGAACGATCGCGAGCATTCTCAGTTTGGTATCCCCGGTACAAGCTTTGCAGGTGAAGGGGACGCCGGCAAACCCCGAACTAGGAGATACGCTGTCAGTAATGATTCAGGTAAACAGCAGCAGCGGATCTCCAACGGTTTCCGTACAGCAAAAAAACTACCCAGCTTTTCCTATGGGCACCAATCGCTTTCGGGCCCTGCTGCCGACGACGCCGCTCAATCGCCCCGGTACCCGCCAAATCCAAGTGGCGGGAGACGGAAAGGTGCAAAATTTGAGCGTACAAGTGCGCGTTTGATCGCACATCCCCTGGCGATGTGTTGGGACTCGCCATCCGTTTCTCTGACTGCATCCTTGTGTTGATCGCACCCTCGCAGGTCAAACTCAACAATCTAATCAATCTAGCAACCATAATATCGGATAATTGTAAAGCAATTCACCAAGCCAAAAGCATGAGTATTGACCAATTAAACACAGACTACGGCATTGCCGGGAACCTCACCTTCGCCACCGGAAACGGTGGTTTCCCGATGATTCACATCGACAACGGTCAAGCCAAAGCCTTAATTTCTGTGTATTCCGGTCAAGTGCTCTCCTTTCAACCAGCCACCGAAGCCACAGACTTGATGTTCGTCAGCGAAAAAGCCTACTATGCCGAAGGGAAAGCCATCAAAGGCGGTATACCCATCTGTTGGCCCTGGTTTGGTCCAGATCCCGAAGCCTTGGGGCGTCCGAGTCATGGGTTTGTGCGGAATCGCCTCTGGAATGTGCTAGAAACCGCCACAACCCCAGACGGCGCAACCAAAGTCACTCTAGGACTCAAGGATACCGATGAAACTAGAGCAATTTGGCCCCAAGCCTTTGAACTGGCGATCGTGATTACGATCGGCACCAGCCTCACGGTAGAATTAATCACCCGCAATCTAGGCGACAAAGCATTTCCCCTCACCCAAGCTTTCCACACCTATTTCCAAGTCGGGGATATCAACCGTGTGCAGGTTTTAGGTTTAGAAAATAGCCAGTATCTTGATAAAGCGGATGGTGGTGTCGAAAAAACTCAAGTGGGTGCAGTGGTAGTAACAGGTGAAGTCGATCGCATTTATCTCGATGTCACCAATGAATTAGTCATTGACGATAGGGCCCTCAATCGTCGGATTCGCATTAAATCCTCTGGTAGTAAATCCGTCGTAGTGTGGAATCCCTGGGTGACAATTTCTGCAAATATGGCCGACCTTGATGATGCAGATTATCAGCGTTTACTCTGCGTAGAAACGACCAATGCAGCTACAGATATTGTGGAAGTTCCCGCTCATGGTGAGTTCCGCTTGCAGGCAATTTACAGCGTTGAACGCGACTAAGGAATTAGAGCTTAATCTTAGCGGTGATGGGGCCAAAATTCCCCGTAAGCGGTTCAACATTTCAATTGGATATTTTGGGCAGTGCTCAAATCCCACCCACAAGACTGGGATTGTTTCTTTAAATACAACTTAAATGCCGATTAGCTGATTGAATTGAAAAACTCTGTCACCCTAATGACTAATAATACCAAATCCCCAATTTCTCCCCGGTTTATTTCTGAGTCCGCGAAAGACGTGCGGCGAAGCTGAGTCGAATCGTCTAGCCACAGACAAAACTTTGTATGATCGGTTTCAACCGCCGACTCCGATATTTTTACTTACCATCAATTATTATGCAAATCTTCAACTGGACAAAACTTCAAAATGGATCAGACATTCGCGGTATCGCCCTCGAAGGCGTTCCCAATGAAAAAGTCAACCTAACGCCCGAAATTGCGACAATCTTAGGTAAATCCTTTGTCAGTTGGCTAGTGCAAAAAGTCAATAAACCAGCGGCAGAATTAACGATCGCGATCGGGCGTGACAGTCGCCTATCAGGGCCAACCTTAATGCAAGCAGTGATCGAGGGAATCGCCTCAGTTGGTGCAACAGTGTACGACTTTGACATGGCCTCAACCCCCGCCATGTTTATGAGTACCATTACCCCTGGTTTTGATTGCGACGGCGCGATTATGCTCACTGCTAGCCATTTGCCATTTAATCGAAATGGTTTAAAGTTTTTCACTCCCAAAGGAGGGTTACAAAAGCAGGATATTACAGATATCTTAACACTAGCCCAAAGCAATTACTTTCAGCCAGCCTCATCGCCCGGTAAGATTACAAAGCATGATTTTATCTCAGTTTATGCTAACCAACTTGTCACCAAGATTAGGGAATCAGTCAATCATCCCGATAATTTTGAGGAACCACTAACAGGACTAAAAATTGTTGTGGATGCAGGCAACGGTGCTGGCGGTTTTTATGTTGATAAAGTCTTAAAACCTTTAGGTGCAGACACCACGGGCAGTCAGTTTTTAGAACCCGATGGTACTTTCCCCAATCATGTGCCAAATCCCGAAGATAAAGAGGCAATGCAGTCAATTTGTCAAGCGGTAATTGAACACCAAGCTGATTTTGGGATTATTTTTGATACCGATGTCGATCGCAGTGCGGCCGTCGATCAAGTGGGCAAGGAACTCAATCGCAATCGCTTAATTGCCTTGATTTCTGCGATCGTATTAAAAGAACACCCAGGCTCTACCATTGTTACCGATTCTATCACCTCCGATGGCTTGACACAATTCATCGAACAGGATCTAAAAGGGATTCACCATCGCTTTAAACGCGGCTACAAAAATGTGATTGACGAGTCGATTCGCCTCAATGAAGCCGGCCAGGAATCATGGCTGGCGATTGAAACCTCTGGACATGGAGCTTTGAAAGAAAATTACTTTCTGGATGATGGCGCTTATTTGGTTAGCAAATTATTGATTGAATTGGCTAAGTCAAAGCTAGCAAATCAATCTTTGCCAGATTTAATTGCGAATTTAAAAGAGCCAGAGGAAAGTGCAGAATTTCGGATTAAACTTGGTGTAGATGATTTCAAGACTCACGGCGAGCGCGTTATTGAACAACTGCAAGAATTTGTCTCAACGCAAGCAGACTGGAAAATAGTTCCCAACAACTACGAAGGGCTGCGAATTTCCTGCACGTCACCTAGCGAATCCGGCTGGTTTCTGTTACGCTTATCACTCCATGATCCGGTGATGCCTTTGAATGTTGAGTCTAATGTTAAGGGTGGTGTTGCTCACATAGTGGCTCGGCTTTTAGCTTTTTTCCAAACCACAGAATCCCTTGATTTTTCGGCCTTATCGACCTAAGTGTTACTCGTGTCAGACTATTAATCAACCAAACACAACGAGGAATTTAATCATGTGGCTTTTAATCATAAAATGTTCTGCTGCAAGCTGGGATACCCATTCCAAAGCTTTCAAAGCGATCGCTGCCAAATATCCTGCCACACCTCTTTCTTCCAAAAAGATGAAAGGCGATGCTCAACGCATCATGGAATATCAGCTTGAGGATGTCAATGATGTAGAGGAATTTATGGAAGAATGCTTAACCTTAAATGGTTTCACCGCTACCTTTGAATCCCTATAATTTAGGTGATTGATTATAGCCATTCTCAATTTTTATCTCATACCATTTTAGAGGGAAGATTTTAAAATAGGGAATCAATACTATATTGCCAAAAACAGGCTACAATAACTAGAGAATTTGAAGTAGGTTCTCGGCAATTAAACTTATTGCCAAAAAATAATTGATTTAACAGTAGAGGAGTAAAAAATAATTATGTTGTAGCGCTGTGAACTATAACTAATAGCAATGGTTAAAAGTTATGCAATAGTAGCTAGGGTGGAAACGGTAGTGTGAGCGTCGGGCTCAATTGGGCTTTCCTCCCTAGCTACGGAAATTTTTATTATTCTTATCACCTCAAGTTAAGTATTTATTTAAGTTAGTCTCTCATCTCCAGATCTTTGACCAAGCTTTTTACCTAGGGCTGTTTCTCTCGAATCATTGCGGATTGGTATAGTTAGTCTAGATATTAAAAATATATCAGCGAGACAAAGGTTAAGGACAGCTAGTGATGGTAATGACTGTGAATCGAGAAAACTGTGGGCTAAGTACGGAAATAATTACAGGTCGGATTTTGCGGTGGGGGCAGTTGAAAGCAAACAAGCTAACCGCCAGTTCGATCGGGGGAATTGTTGCTGGCTTTCTGAGTTTTGCCCTGCCGGTGCAAGCTTTGCAGGTAGTTGTGACGCCGACAAATCCCCAACTGGGAGATACGCTGTCAGTAATGATTCAGGTTGACGGTAACGGCGGGGAAACTCCAACCGTTTCTCTACAGCAAAAAAACTACCCCGCGTTTTCGATCGGCAACGGTCGCTTTCGGGCCCTGCTGCCGACGACGCCGGTAGAGAAACCCGGTGCCCGCCTTCTTCAAGTCGCAGGTGATGGACAAGTGCAGAAGTTGAGCGTGCAAGTGCGCGGTCGAGATTTTCCCACCCAATCCATCTGGCTACCGCCTGGGAAAGACGAGGAAGGTACAGATGCCGAATTTGATCGCGTAGACGCATTTAAAGCACTGGTGACACCCGAAAAATTTTGGGACGGCAAATTGTTGCGCCCCAACTCCGGCGAAATTACCACTATTTACGGGGTGCGACGCTATTATAATGGGGTATTTGCTCAAGACTACTACCACCGCGGCGTGGATTACGCGGGTGCTTACGGTTCCCCTGTAGTCGCACCAGCAGCAGGTCGGGTGTCTCTAGTGGGACGCGAATCTCAAGGCTTCAAAATCCACGGGAATGTCGTTGGTCTCGACCACGGTCAGGGGGTAGCAAGTATTTTGATGCACCTCAGCCGGATTGATGTCAAGGAAGGCGATGTCGTGAAAGCCGGTCAAGTAATCGGTGCTCTGGGGTCAACGGGGGCTTCCACAGGCCCTCACTTGCATTGGGGACTTTACGTGCATGGGCAGTCCGTCGATCCTGTACCTTGGCGGCTTCAGGGAGTTGAGTAGGAGTTTTTACAGGTTTTGACGGATTTATCAGTCAATTATGGGGTAAGTTTGTGGCTAGGGTGTGCAGATAACTCTGATGGGTTATCAGTATTGAGTTAGGATTTGTATAAAATTTGTCAACTCAACTCTCAAAGCTCGAATCTCAAGACGCTAACAATCGCGTCTTCACAAAACTTTATTGATGATGCCGTTGAGCGGGGACGCATATATGAGTATTGAAAAAATTGTTGAACAGGCTTTGCAGGATGGCTATTTAACGCCGTCAATGGAAGCTGAGGTGGGACGGATCTGCAATACGGCTTCGGAATTGTCGATCGAAGAGTACATGGCTCTCGATCGTCTGATGGGTTCATTGTTGACTGGCGAAGTTGTAGTTCTGCCACGCAAACAGTTCATCAACGTGATGGAAGAGTTGGTACTCAGCGATGCGATCGCTAGGGTGGCCGAAATTGAAGCCACGAGCGACCTTAGTCTGGATGTGGGAGATATTGCAGCTTATGCTTTAAATAGGCTGCCACCTCTGTACGCTACGACGGAAGAGGGAGCTCACTTTCAAAGGGCTAGGGCTAAAGAGCAACTTCACGATTTGATTTCTAAAGAAGTCAACGCAGCGATCGCCCGCAACTTGGACAGGCCCGACACCCCAAACCCAACAGCTTTGGGCAAGTCTTCGGGAAACGAAGTTCTTTCACAGCTAAGCACTTGGCTGCAAGCTAACGCCACTAATTTTGAGCCACAGCCTTAGTACGACCCCAAAAGCTCTATTTATGGTTAAGTCGATCCCGCTCAATTTAGAAAGCGGGATTTTTAGTTTCCGCAGCCCCCAAGATTCATCTGAAGGCAGAAGCCAGAATTCAAGAACAAAAAATTAAAATTTAAGAGTTTTCTATTTTATGTAAAAAATAAAAAACTCCCTCTTCCTAGTTCCTGACATCGGTTACATCCGTCGAGCGAATCCGTTGCCGAACTTCCTTCTTCCTTCAAACGATTAATTACTGCTGTCAGAAGAGTCAGCCGAAGGACCGACGGTAACTTTTGTCTCTCGTTTTTCGCGTTTTTTCCGTTCCGCTTGGATGACATCTTGAAGCACTATTCGTGCTTGAGCCATTTTTTCCAAATTGCTGCGGTACAAATCTAAATCTTTGCTAACTTTGTCTTCTGGCAGGTGCAATGCCGCACAGACTTTGGCGATCGCGTCGTTTCGCGTTTCTTGGTCTTTTACTAAGTTAGGGTCAGCTTTTTCTAATAGTGAGAACAAACCGATCGCGAACAAGCGGCTGTACTTAAATTGAGGGTTGCTGGCGATCGCCCCTAAAGACGCTTGCAAATCCGCTGTATCTTCAAAGCTGGTCGAGCGATCGAGCCACGAGAGCAACTCTTGCCCGGAAAGTCTATCTGCCAAGCTTTCCAATCGCTGAGCGTCTTGCTTGTAGCGCTCTGGATCGTCTTCTAGGGACTTGCACAAAGCGTTAAAAATCGAAACTCTGTCGGCTTCTGGGGCGTACCCAAGCATGAATCGATCGAAAGCTGTCACTACACCCAAAGCATAAATCGGGTCGTATTGAAAATCGGCATTCGCTGAAAGCAAGTGCATTTCTACCATCAACTCTTCCACCACTCGACGGTAAATTGAGTTGATCGGTCGAGTGTGAATCGTATAGAAACTTCGCTTAGTATCTGAAACAGTACGGTTATTGTTCACCTGAGTCTTATAGATAAATAATTTTGCCGTAGCGGGCGTGCCAGCGCGGCGTGAGTAAAGTCGGGGAGTCAATTCTGCGATCGGGCTGACAAAGATTGCCAGTTTTTTAAGCGTTGCCGCCTCCTTGCGAGACAAAATTTTATCAAAAAAATTTTACGCGCGATCGGCAGCAACCATTAATATGTCGCAAGAGGAGGGGCAAAACCCCAGTATCTTTACAATCATAGCTCTTCTGGGATCGCTCATCAGAAAAATGGGTAGAAACCCCGTCCTTATAGGACGGCTTCACAAAAAGACACAAAACCAAAGCGACTAACTCACAAAAGACGTGCTAGAGCGTCAAGATGGAAAAAGCCTACCGCTACCGATTCTACCGTGCGAGTCGTTTAGCCTAAAGTAAGTTGAAATACTTACGGGATGGCTAGCCCAGTTAATAAAACTGGTGACAACT